>NZ_JASLAW010000225.1 GCF_030147005.1 Pseudomonas sp. | reverse complement strand
CTTCGGTCACGCCGCTGCGGGAGGTCAATCACAAGTTGGAGCGAGCCGCCGACTACATCCGCGAGCACTGTACCGAGGCCGTGAAACTCGAGGACATTTGCCACGCTGCCGAGCTGTCACCGTCTTACCTGATCCGCGCCTTCAAGCACTATCACGGGCTGACGCCCCATGCGTTTCTGGTCAACCGACGCATTCAGTTTGCCCGCAGCCAACTGCGCAATGGCGAGCTGATCGCCGACGTCGCCCTGGCAGCGGGGTTTGCCGACCAGGCGCATTTCCAGCGTGCGTTCAAACAGCATTTCGCCGCCACGCCCGGGCAATACCGCGAAAGACTCAAGCCATCAGCAAATAACCCACACTGGCCACCAGCAACGCGGCCATGGAACGGTTGAAGACTCTTACACCCCGAGGATTGTGCAGGTAGCGCCGTAAAAACGTCCCGGCATACGCCCAGCACGCCACTGACAGATAGCAGATCACACAATAGAGCGCCGCAAACAGCCACACCTGCCCGGCGTCGCCATCGCCCACAAACAAGCCCATCCCCGCCACACACGCAAGCCAGGCTTTCGGGTTGAGCCACTGCATGACCGCGCCGTACAGCATCGACGGCGCAGTGGCGCTGGCGTCGGCGCCCAGGCGGCCATCGTCCACCGCCAGCTTCCAGGCCATATACAGCAGGAAAGCCACCCCACCCCACCGGATCAGTTGGGTCAGGATCGGCCAGCGCAGCAGCACTTCATGCAGCCCCAGGCCGATCAGCACCAATAACAAGGTGAAGCCGACGGCTGCACCGAACACGTGTTTCTGGCTGGCGGCAAAACCGAAACGCGCACCGGCACTCAGGGCGACCACATTGACCGGTCCCGGCGTGATGGACGTGGCCAGGGCGAAGGCGGCCATGGAGAGAGTCAAGCTCATTGAGGTTCCTTATGTGATGCCAAACGAAGTCGGGATCACGATAAACGGATAGGCGTTCAGCGTATTGAACAAAATGACCTTTTGCCGCGTAGCACCGCGCCCTCGCCCAAGCCACTGCCGCGCCCAATCAGGCTTGACTGATCAACGAAAAATGCGCCCCCACTCCGGCGCGCACGCCCTCGGCGACGGCCAGTGCCACGGAGCCGGCGGCCAGGGAGGTATCGCCACAGGCGAACACGCCGGGCACGGAGGTCTGGCGGGTTTCGTTGGTGTGCAGGTAAGGCCCGGTGGCACCATCGGCCAGCTCACAGCCCAGTTGCTGCGCCAAGGCGCTGACGCGGGTGCGCGACATCGTGAAGATCCCGTCGAGGTTGAAGACCCGGCCGTCGTGCAATTGCAGGTCGGCGCGCTCACCCTGGATGCGGCGTACGCGGCCAGTTTCCACGCTCACCCCACGCCGATCCAGCTGCGCCTGTTGCTCGGCATCCGGGGTGAATACACCGTCGGTGAACAAGGTGGTAGCGCCCCAATCCGGCAACATCAGCGCGTGGTGCATCGCCAGGGGAGACGTGGCCAAGACGCCTATACGGCCTTGGTCCAGCTCGTAGCCATGGCAATAAGGGCAGTGGAACACGCGCTTGCCCCAGCGCTCTGCCAAGCCTTCGATGGCGGGCAACTCGTCCACCACGCCGGTGGCCAGGATCAAGCGTCTGGCCTTGAACTCACCGTTGCATTCGGTATCCACACTGAATCCGTGAGGCTGTGCACCGGCCACCCTGACAACGTCCTGCACCCAGGTCACGATCGGGTATTCCATCAACTGGCTGCGCCCCTCGGCGGCGATGGCCTGCGGCGCCTGTCCGTCCTGGCCGAGAAAGCCATGGGACGTCGCCGCAAACCGATTGCGTCGCTGCCCCGCATCGATCACCAGCACGGTGCGTCGCGCCCGCGCCAGTTGCAGGCCCGCCGACAGGCCAGCATAGCTGCCGCCCACAATAATCACGTCATACACCATGAAGGCACCCTCGCATTTCGCAGGCCAGGTTGGCTCCGCGCTTTCACGGCACACCATAAGTTACATGAAATTAACACGTCAAGCATCTCGCAACTTTTCAGGTTACGGACGATACTTTGCGTAGAATCGATTGGGAATTACGTGATGAGAAACGACACCCGCCTTTCGCGCATGCTGCACGTATTGATCCACATGGGGCGCCATGAAGAACGAGCCACGTCGCAGACCATTGCGCAGATGCTTGGCACTAACCCTGTGGTGGTGCGGCGCACGCTCGGCCTGCTCAAGGACAAGGGTTACGTATGCTCGGAAAAGGGTCACCAGGGCGGCTGGACCCTGGGCAAGCCCTTGAGTGAAATCACCTTGCTGGAGATTCACAACGCCCTGGGTACGCCGTCGATCTTTGCCATCGGCCTGTCCACCGACCACCCACAATGCCTGGTCGAACAGGCAGTCAACGCGGCGTTGACGGACGCATTCGCACAGGCCCAGGCCCTGCTTTTGGAGCGCCTGGGCGATGTGACCCTTGCGCAGTTGGCAGACGATTTCGATGAGCGCTATCGGGTGGCGATGCAGCCTTGAAACACAGGTCAAGCCTGCTCAGCGCTGGGTGGGGATGCGAATATCGCCATCCCGGCACTGGCTTTTCACGCTGCGCGGGCAACCAGCGAAGGCCAGGTCCTTGGTCAGGCATACGCGCACCTCGGACAGCACTTTGCCTTTGCAGATGACGGCCATCCCGTGGTCACCCATGCGTGGGTTGCTTTCGCGAAACAGCGCCTCGATTTCGCTGGCCGCTAATGACGACGGCGTATTGAACGGCTGCAATTGTTGTGGAATGACAACCGCGCCCAGTGCCGTATCGGACTTTTCCAGATACTCCAGCGGTTCAAGCCCGCTGCAAGTGCCATGTTTGGCCCACTCGTGCTTGAGCAATGCACGCGTGGGGAACAGCGTGGCGCCTTTTTCCATCGCTTCAGCGCTCAACCGGGATTGCGGCGCGCAGGCAGCCGGCCAACCGCCTTTTGCATACTGTGGCCACAATCCATGCAGTACAAACCCGTAACCCTTGCCCGAACACTGTTCATTGTTCGGGTGCGTCAGGCAAAACGTCGGCGACCATGACAACGACAACACATAGAAATCAAATTCCCCCGCCTGCCCTTGGTTGCGCTGCGCCGCCGTTGCGCCGGTGACGATCAGCAGCCACACCACCATCCAGTATTTCATCGCGATATCCTTCTAAAAAAGTGAGGCACCACGCTATCGCGACGACTAAGGATGCTGGGAGTAACGTTGCAGCACTTTGTCCAGGATTCGATCCGTCTTCAACGCCTCGATCGCCAGCGACGGGTGTTTGGCGTCCCCACGGATATGCGCGTTCATCGCGAGCACGTGGTGCCATTGGATATGCGCATGGCACGGGACTTCCAGCACCTCGTCGATCTCCCCCTCAAGGCGCAGCGGCTGGTCTTCGAATACCGAAAACGTGATGCGCCCTCGGCTGCCGATCAACTCGACCCGGTCTTCGCGGCGGTCTGCGACAAAGTTCCAGCAGCCCATGCCCAACGCACCGCAGGCGAAGGTCCAGCAGGCCGTCACCGCGTCCTCCGCCGCATAACGCCCGGCCTGCCGCGCGGTGAAGCCCGAGACCTCGACAATATCTCCCGCCAGGTACTGGAACAGGTCAAACCCATGGCTGGCCAGGTCGGCGAAATAACCGCCGCCGGCAATTGCCGGGTCCGTGCGCCAGTTGGCAGGGTTTACGTCTGCCTCTGCGGCGGGCTTGCACAGGGTCCAGGTCAGGTGGCGCAACTCACCGATACGGCCTTCCTGCAACCAGGTGCGCACTTGCTGGAAGCGCGGCAATGAGCGCCGATAGTAAGAGACGAACAAGTGCAGCCCGGCGCGCTCGAAGGTGCGTTGCATCAGCGCACTCTGTTCGGCGTTCAACGACATTGGCTTTTCGACGCAGCAATGTTTGCCTGCCGCCGCCACCATCAAGCTGTATTCGAGGTGGCTGTCGGGTGGCGTGGCGATGTATACCGCGTCCACCTCGGGGTCATCGATCAGGGCCTGGGCGTCGGTATAGAAGCGGGCAATGCCATGGCGTGTCGCATAATCGCGCACCGCTTCCTCACGGCGCCCCATCACGGCCACCAGGGCCGAACCTGGCGCTTTGTAGAAAGCGGGTCCACTCTTCAATTCAGTGACACTGCCACAGCCGATCATGCCCCAACGTACGGTGCTCATCTGCTCTCCTCGTTCGTTTACGTCAATCGGGCAGTATCCACATACACGCGCCGGCACGCCATAACCACTTAACATGACAATTGAATTACACTTTTATGACAAACATCCCGTTACAGGTATAAACGATGAAAATACGGGCCACGGTCATATGCGAACACGAGGGGCACATCCTCTTCGTGCGCAAGGCAAGATCAAAATGGGCATTGCCGGGTGGCAAGGTAGAACGGGGTGAACGCCCGGTCGGCGCGGCGCAGCGCGAGCTGGCGGAAGAAACCGGCTTGAACGTGGACGGCTTGCTGTACTTGCAGGAGTTGAAGGCGCGCGACACCGTGCACCATGTGTTTGAGGCGTCGGTGGTGAATATCGACGAGGCACGGCCGTGCAACGAGATCGCCGACTGCCAGTGGTACGCCTACGGTGCTCTGGACGAATTGGACACCACCGATGCCACGCGGCACATCGTCAAATCCTTTCTGCGCCGCCTCTGACGCGGCGTGTCTATGCCCTACCCGGCCGCAAATCTCCAGCGCTGCCTGGGTCGATGGGTAATACACCGCGACATTTTCAAGGCAAAAAAAATCCCAAGTAGCTGATGGAAACTTGGGATTTAAAAATGCATAAACCGTGGGAGGTGAACGCCCGGCTATAGTAGCGATTGAAAAAACGCGTCACAAGATTATTTTATTCCTTTCGTCGGATTAAACCTCCGTAAGTCGTTCAATAACCACATGTTTTTTAAGGTAAGCGGCCTACCTTTGCCACTTTTTGGTGCAAGTTATGTGGCAGGGCTCTGAACTAAACCCGCTTATAAATAACGGTTATTAGTTATTCCGCTCTTACACTTTTCAATCACTGTTTGTTCAATTGCCTGCATGCTTCGCCAAGTTCAACCGAGCTTGGAGCGGCTGCACCGGTGACCCGCTTCAAATGAAGGCACAATGCCAATTGGTCGGCGGCTTCTTCACGCTGGAGGTCCACCTTGGCGTTGAGTTGTGTGAAATAAAAACCCAGCAGCGCTGCAGCGCCCAGCACTCCCAGCACGAAGTTGCGCAAGCTGTTGGATGATTGGGGGGCCGGGACGTTCATCAAATCAGCACACCCTGCTCTTTTCGTAGCGCACGTCGTCGCCCTCGACACAGCCAGCCTTCCGCCAGCCCAGGCGTTGATAGAACCCGTTAGCGCGGACCTCATCGCGGCCATCAGTGACCAGGTACAGGCGGTCGTGGTGTTCAAACAATGCTTGCTCAGCCACTGCCGTCAACTGGCGGCCCAGGCCAAGGTTCTCGTAAGTGGGCAACACGAACAGCGCGAATACCTCGCCGGCCTCCAGATCGACCATGGAAAAGGCCGCCGGTTGGCCATCCACTTCGGCGACCCAACCGCACGGGGCTGCGCGCAGTGTGTCGGCTAATAGCTGCGGTGTGATCCCCAAGGCAGCCATCTGCTCAAGGCTCAGGTGATTTTGCGCCACCGAAGTCCGAATTGTAGTGAGTGTGTCGACGTCATCGACAATCGCCGCTCGAATATGCACTTGCATATGCGCCTCCTGATCAAGGGCGCGATTGTATGCAAATACATACACGGCATTTGTGGTGGATTTGTAAACCGGCCTCGCCCGGCAGTACGAAGGCGTTATTTGCGCGCGATTTTATAGCGCAGGCAATCCTGGTAAAAGCTTTGACGGATCGCCTCGGGCTTGAGCCGTGAGCCGCTGTCATAGGTTTGCTCGGTGATGCCCATGGCCATCATGCGCATCCACGACTTGTTGAACTTGATGGTCTGGATCTTCTGCCGGGCGGCATACAAAGACACCCCTGAAAGCTTGAGCTCCTGCGCCCTGGCGGCCGTGCCCGCGCCCCAACTGCACATATATTTATCGCCCTCGCGCAGCTCCCGAGCCTGCACGGCAGCCGTGCCGCCGGCCAGGGAACAAGCAACCAGCATGATTCCAACAGTGCGCATTGGCTTTCTCACCTAACCACCTGAAAATAAAAGCGATTCTGGCGAGAATTTTGTTACAAAGGGGCCATCAAATTGCCTTATCCGTGCGTCCTCAGCCCCATGCCACCACCAACAGCCCGGCCCCCAGTACAAGGCACAACGGCGAATAAAAATAGGTATCCAACGTGGCGAACCTTGAGCCAACCACCTTCTTGAAAAACCCCACCAGCTCCGAATCTCCAATCGCCCTGGCAAACATCACCATGGCAATCGCGCTGATCCCCCACTGCAGAGCCCCATGGGACACCGGCGCGAAATACAGCCCGGCGCGCAGGCAGACGAGCAGCGCAATGGCCACCAGCCCCATCGCGACCAGGAACGTGCCCAGCGCAGACGGCTTGAACGCCGGCCTCGGCCCGCTGGCGAATTCGCCCGGTAATTGCGGAATGGCGGCCAGGCTGCCGAGTTTGCCGCCGGCGGCCCAGTACAAATGCACCATGCTGATGCAGGTGAAAATCCCGACGATCCAGCGCGCAATGACGAAACTCATGGCGGACGCTCCCAGAAAATGTGCGAATGAGGATAGACGCCCTGATATTTTTTGCAGGTATTTCGTCGGCAGCTGATGCTAAAGTGCCGCCCCATGAAATTCGCCCGTACCGACCGCTCGCTCATTGCCTGGACGCTGTATTGCTGCGTTCTGTTCAATGTGTTCGCCTGCAGCATCGGGCATGGGCAAATGGTCGGGATGCAGCTCAACGGCATCAGCGGGCAGTTCTGTACGGTTGACCCGCGTACCCAGGCGCCTGTGCAGTCGAACTCCACCGACGAGAGCCTGCCGACGCTGGCCAAGGCATTCGGTTGCCCACTGTGTTCCACCGGCGGCATGGGCCCCGCGCTCAGCAGTCACCTGAATGTGGCGGTGTTGCCGCAGCCGCACGCCCCGCCGCCTGCGGTGGTACTCGCCGCTGATATTCCTGCCCGTTTCACCTGGCCCACGGCAAACCCGCGCGCGCCACCTGCCTGCACCTGATCCCTGCGCTTTCCATCGGCACCGGCCGCTTTTTCCATCAGGAAATACGCGTGACCGTGCGTTGTTTTCAAGCCAAGTTTTCAGGATTCAACCATGAAACATTTACCCTTGTTGGCGGGCCTGTTCGGCTGCCTGCCTGTATGCGCCCCAGCCCTTGAGCTGGCCCCGACCACCATTGAAGGCGAACAACCCCTTGACCCCGGCCTGGACCTGGATCAATCCAGCGGCATGGCGTCACGGCTGGGATTGAGCCTGCGCGAAACCCCGGCATCGGTGGCCATCGCCACGCGCAACGACATTGAGCGCCGTGGCGCCAAGACCTCGCGTGATGCGGCCAACACCTTGCCCGGCGTCAACGCCAGCGCACCACCGGGCTTCGGGGGATTTGTCTCATATCGCGGCTTTACCAGCAGCCAGATCACCCAGATGTTCAACGGCATCAACGTCGCCACGGGCCTGGCGCGGCCGGTGGACGCGTGGATCTATGATCGTGTCGAACGGGTGGGCGGCCCCTCCTCGTTGATCAATGGCGCAGGCTCCGTAGGCGGTTCACTGAACTATGTGACCAAACTGGCGAGCCGTGAGGAACAGGCCGCCGAAGGCCAACTGACGTATGGCAGCTATGACACCGCCGGCATGGCTTTGGGGTTTAACCACGCGCTCACCGAGCCCGGTGCCGACGTGCAGCATTTCGCGCGCCTGGACGTAAGCCGCAACACTCAGCACAGCGCTGTTGACCGCGATCAGCGCGAAGCCTGGAGCGTAGCGTTTTCCCTGCTCAGCGACTTGACCCCGGACCTGTCCCACACCCTCGCCCTGGAATATCAGGACGAGCACGAAGACAGCCCCTACTGGGGCACCCCGGTACTCAATCCCAAGGCCGGCGAACTGAAGATCGACAGGCACAACCGTTTCAACAACTACAACGTCGCAGACGGTCGCTATGAGCAGCGCACGATCTGGGCACGCTCGATCATCGATTACCGGATCAACGACAGTACCCGCCTGAAAAACACCCTCTACCACCTCGACAGCCAGCGCGATTATCGCAACCTGGAGACCTACCAGTACAACGCCGACAACAGCGCGGTGAACCGCTCGACTGCCTATCAGGTGCGGCATCAGGGTGAGCAGAACGGCAACCAGTTCGAGCTGCGCCATGACGACGCTGTCTTCGGCCTGTCCACTACGTGGTCCGGTGGCTTCGAATACAAGGTCAACAGCACCACCAACAGCCCCTTGAACGTGCCGGGCAACAGTACGGTAGACCCGAACGGCTACAACCCAGGCCACTTCTACGACATCCCAGGCACCCGACCCGGCTTCATCAAAGACAAGACCAATGCAGTGACCACCAAGGCGCTGTTCGTGGAAAACCGCCTGAACGTGACCGACAAGTTGTCGCTGCTCTCTGGCCTGCGCTATGACGCCATCGACCTTGACGTGACCAACCACAGAACGGTGACAGCCTCCAACCCCCGGCATCTCAAGCGCAGCTGGGAACCGGTGACCGGGCGCGTGGGTTTGACCTACCAGTTCATTCCATCCACCAACGTCTATGTGCAATACAGCACCGCCGCCGAACAGCCGAACACCACGACTCAAGTGTTCGACGTATCGACCGGCAGGCAATGGGAAATAGGCAGCAAGCTCGACTACCTCAACGGGCGTGGCTCTGCCACGGTTGCCGCTTACCAGATCGAGCGCAAGGACTTCGCCGTGACCGATCCACTGGACCCGACCCGCAGCATTCCGGTGGGTGCTCAGTCGTCCAAGGGCATCGAGCTGGCCAGTTCGCTGCGCATCACCCCGCGCTTGTTGGCCGAGGGCAACTTCGCCTGGGTGGACGCGCAATACGATGACTTCAACGAGAAAACCGCCAGCGGTGCGGTGGTGTCGCGCAAGGGCAATACGCCGACCAATGTGCCCACGCGTGTGGGCAACCTGTGGCTGACCTACGACTTTTCGGAGGATTGGCAAGGCGGTGCGGATGCGCGGTACGTCGCCCAGGTGTATGCCGACAATGCCAACACCCAGACGGTGCCAGCCTACACATTGTTCGGCACGTTCCTGCGCTACAAGTGGGATGCACAAACGTCGATAACCGGTCGGGTTCGCAACTTGACCAATGAGGTGTATGCCGAGTTTGCCCATGTGTCGCCGGCGTATTACCTCGGAGCACCGCGAACGTTCGAGGTGGCGGTACAAACCCGATTCTAGGACTGGAATGCAAAAAATAGCCGCCCTGACGCCAATCAGCTAAATAGGAGCGCCGTATTGTGGCGAGGGAGCTTGCTCCCGCTGGACTGCGTAGCAGTCCCATCTTCTGGGGCCGCTTCCCGGCCCAGCGGGAGCAAGCTTCCTCGCCACAGGTCACCGTTGTCCGTTCTGGCGCTTAAGTGACTGGCATTGGGGCTGCCCCTCTCACCTATTAATGTGCGCTCTACTTGAGGCTCGCCTCGACTTTGCGTGCCACATCCTCGGTCAACCACGCCCTCCACACCTCGGGATGAGCCTTGAGGAACGCCTGGGCGACCTCTCGGGGTGGCGTGTGATGCTCACTCATCGCTGCCAGGGCTTTGTTAAGGGGCTCGATGGGAAACTCGACTTTCTCAAAGAATTGGGCGATCTGCGGATGTTCCTTCTGGAACGGCGTGGACACTCCGATACTCAACTTGGACGCCAGGGACCGCGTCGGCTTGGGGGCAGGATTGTCCGCATCCGTCAGCGTCTTCCAGGCCTCGGCGTCGAACGGCGGCTCTTCCAGTTGAATCAGCTTATAGCGGCCCATCAATGGCGTGGGCGACCAATAGTAGAACAGCACCGGCTTGCCCCGGCGAATCGATGACGCAATCTCGGCATCCAGCGCCGCCCCCGAGCCGCTGCGGAAGTTCACGTAGCTGTCGTCCAGGCCATAGGCCTTGAGCTTTTGCTTGTTGACCACTTCTGAGGTCCAGCCGATAGGGCTGTTGAGAAAACGCCCTTTGCCCGGCGACTCCGGGTCTTTGAACACATCCTTGTAGCGCGCCAGGTCTTGTACGCTTTTCAGGTCAGGGGCCAGCGGCTTGATATTTTTGGCCGGATCACCCTTGACCACATACTCAGGCACCCACCAGCCTTCGGTGGCGCCCTTGACCGTATCGCCCAGGCCCACCACCTTGCCTTCAGCCTCAGCCTTGACCCAGACCGGGCTGCGGCCCGCCCACTCTTCACCGATCACCTGAATGTCGTTCTTGGCCAGGGCTGTTTCAAGGGTGATGGTGGTGCCGGGTAACGTGTCGGTGGGCAAGTCGTAGCCCTTCTCGACAATGAACCGCAGGACCTCGGTGATCAGGCTGCCGCTTTCCCAGTTCAGGTCGGCGAAGTGCACCGGCGCCTGGGCTGCCGACACCGGCAATGCCGCCATCGACAGACTCAGGGTCGTCAACGATGCGACCAACCATGTTCTCAATCCTTTCATTCCCTTGCACCTCGCTCTATCGCAGCAATCAGCGGACGGCTTTGCCGCTATGCGCGAAGCCTCTGAGTAGTTAAGTCAACTCAACTGTAGTAGAGGTTCCGGGAGATAAAAGAAGTTCGCAGTGGCTGAGGTTATTCGCCGGCGTTAGTGGCTGGAGTTACTCACTGGCTTTGAACGTCATCAGCTCGCCCTTGCGCCATTTGGCGGCTTTGCCTCAGTGGCTGAGGTTATTCGCCGGCGTTAGTGGCTGGAGTTACTCACTGGCTTTGAACGTCACCAGTTCGCCCTTGCGCCATTTGGCGGCTTTGCCTGTCACGGCCTTGAGGGTCTTGGTCAGGCCTTCCTGCAGTTGTTCGTGGGCTGCAAATACCAGCATGACGCTGTGACCTTCCTTGAACACAATGCCCTCGCCTTCGGCCGATGACACAAAGGCGTAGTCGCCCAAGCCATACACGGTCAACTTGATATCGCGGAACTTCAGTTCGAACTTGCCACCTTCGCGACTGGGCAATACCGCCGCGCGAAAATGGTCGCCTACCTTCAGTTCCAGGCGCGGCTTGTCGTCCACGACCAACGCCGCTTCGGTATCGATCTCAGCGATGTAGATGCCTTCCGGCGTCTGCTCGGTAACGTAGACAAAACGAGATTGAAACTGCTTGACCAACTTTGCGCGCAAATCACCCAGCACGAATAACGCGTGCATATCCAGATTACTGACTGCCAAGGAAACGCCCCCACATCGAAAAAGCACTGACCGCTTGAGCGGGCAGCACAAAAAAACGGCCGTTACGGCACGATCACATACTCGTTAAAAATCTGAAGACAACCATAAAACCCGTACAGAAAGGCGCGGTGGCCCTGTGCAAGGTCATCCGGCAACACAGCAAATCACAGGTTCAACGACCCGAGAATACGAGTCGAACAACTTCAGAGAATAACCCAATTAAAAACGCAGTTTTCCGACACGCATCACAAAAGAAAATACCTGGGCATGGAACCAGGCGCGCGCCGCCGACGACAATACTAAAACAGCAACGCAAGTCAAAACCACCCGAAACGTGGCGGCTATATCCAAGAAGTCGATCGACAGGAGCTGAGCATGCAACGACGTCAACACGAGGCTACGTCTTTCCACACTCGTTCATCAATCCGGGACGAACGCCAATACTACTGCTTAGTCGCGCCCGATGGGTACTCCAATTCAGTGCTTTATCGCGTGGTACCGGCTGGAAAGAATTTTTTCCATATCCAGGAAGTGACCAGCGGCAGGATCAAAGGCTTTCGCAGCGATCACACACAGGCCTGTGCACTGGCCAAAGCGCTGGAAGCCAACCTGCATCGCCTGCACGGCACTCACGTTTCGTCACCTGGCTGACTTTACTGCACAGCGGCCCTTCAACAACTGCCATACTGACCCGTCCATTGAAGTTTGTCCCGTGCGGGTCAGGTTTCATCAGTGCAGTTACCTCGAAGGGAAGGCTATACGTGACGGAATTTGATATTGGCGAATTTTTTATCCATGGCGATACCAGGGAAGTAGACGGTGAGTTTCAAGCGGTCATCATTATGCGGGCCAAAGCGCCATTGACCACAGTGACAACGCATCAGGTAGAAAAAGACCGCTGGTTCAAAACCGCCGACGCTGCAGCCATTGCAGCCAAAGACGCCGCCAAGGCTCTGAAAGCCGCCGTGGATGCCGGCGCACTCACTTCGTGACAATCCGATAGAACTCTGGCGCGCCATACCCCTCACATGCAGAACGATGATCAGCCCGCATGGAGAATGTTATGGATACCACCACCCCGACACTTGAAACCCTGTTCGATCAATTAGGCCTGGACTCTTCTCAGGAAGCCATAGAACGCTTCACCGCCGAGCACCGTCTGCCGGATGACGTGAAACTCATCGATGCGCCGTTCTGGAGTGAGCAGCAGGCGAGTTTCCTCAGGGAGCAATTGCATGTCGATGCCGAATGGGCGCCTGCAGTCGATGACCTCAACGCCCTGCTGCACGAGTCCCCCGTCGCTTGATTGAACAGCACTGACAACGACCATCTCTTGCGCACGCCCGCTCCTCCCGCAGGGGGAGCTTGCTGCTATCGCGGTTTTTCGCCTTGCGGCTTGTAGCCCAAGCGCAGGCCCCCCCAATGTCGCCCCTGAACCATGATCGGCACCGATAAGTCGTGCATCAGCTCGCCCGTGTCGCGCGTGTAGGTCTGCAGCAACATGGCCTGTTGATGACTACCGCACCGCAGGCCGGTACGGTCGTCAAATTTTCGCTTGGTGCGGTTCTGCACCGCGTCTACTTGGGCATCGCCGGTCAAGGCGTGGGAAAACGCTTTGTTATGCGTCGGCACATAGCCCTGCGGAGTACAGGCGATGGCAAACACCAAGCCTTCGTGACGCGGCAACAGCGCCTCTTGGATGGCCGGCAATACCTGGTCGGTGTAAGCGTCGAAACGCGTCTGGTATTTGCTCGGTCGGGTATTGGCAATCAGCGTGTAGCTGCGGTCAAACAGATCCTCCAGGCTGATCCGGCGGTGCAGCACATCCGCTTCGAACTGTTCGGCGATGCGCTTGGCGCCCTCGCGGGCCAGGTCGTAGATGCGCTGGTGATAGTCATCCAGGCCGACTTGCGCCAGGCGCTCGCTGATGGTTTCCGCCTGCCCTTCCATTTGCACCGCGACGTCGGCTAGCTGGCGGGTTTGCTGGTCACTGACCGTGAGGTCGCTGCGCATCTGCTCCACGGCGTGGAACAGGCTGTCGAGTTGCGTACGGTTGGTGTCGGTGCCCTGGGCGATTTCACTGACCTGCTGTTCCACATCCGCCGCCAGACTGGCGATGCTCGCCAGGTGCTCACCGGCATGTTCGACGTGTTCAACGCCGGTGTGCAGGTCCGCCGACAGCTGGCGAATCTGCTCCACCACCTGGGCCGTGCGCTGCTGGATATCGGCGACCATTACCCCGACTTCATCGGTGGCCGTGGCCGTACGCCCGGCGAGGCCGCGTACTTCATCGGCGACCACGGCAAACCCGCGCCCATGCTCACCGGCACGCGCCGCTTCAATCGCCGCGTTCAGCGCCAACAGGTTGGTCTGGCTGGCAATAGACTGGATCACCAGCGTCACGCGCTGGATTTCCTCGCTGCGCTGGCTCAATGCCTCAATCAGCTCGCGGCTGGCATCGGCGCGCTGGCTGAGCTGATGCATGTGGGTGATCGACTGCACCAGCACTTCACGGCCTTCGCTGCTGCGCTGATGGGCCTGGCTGGCCGCGCCCAGGGCCTGGCGGCTGAGCTGGGAAGTGACTTGTTCGGTACCAATCATCACTTGTGCGCTACTGACGATCTGCTCGGAGGCGCTGAGCTGCGATTGCAAACGCGCCGCCAGCTGCTTGACCGAATAGGCCACCCCTGCCGCGGAGAGTGCATTATGGCTGGTGGTATAGGACAGCTCGCGCGTCAGCTCGCCAATCGCATCACTGATCGCAGCGTGCGCGACGACAGGTTTGGGACGTTTCAGGCGAGGTAGCCAGATCACCAGCAAGGCCAACGGCAGGCAGAGATAGATCGGCAAGCGGGCAAACGCCAGGCCCAGCAGGAGCAGCACCAGGGCGGTGCTCTGCGCGAGCGGTGTCAACCAGCCGGGCAACACGCGCGCCACCGTTTGCGGTGGTACTGCCGCGCCCATCAGAGATCCGTCTCCAGCCATTGTCGTTACCCCGCTGTTTGTCGTTATTGTCTCTGCATTAAACGCCACTATCGGGCCATTATCCATGGGCCTTTAGTGCAAGTGCTTGCAGTAGATCAATAACCAGTGCGTAACGAAAAACTCTCTGGGGAGCCGATCATATGGCTCCCCGTTCACCGCATCAGGCTTGACGCTGGTGCTTGTCGATCTGCTCGTGGCGCTCTTGCGCTTCGATGCAGTATTTGGTGGTCGGGCTGATCAGCAGACGCTTGAGGCCAATAGGCTCGCCGCTGTCATCACACCAGCCAAAGGAATCTTCCTTGATGCGTTCCAGAGCACGTTCCAGTTGCGGCAACATGCGCTGGTCGCGGTCGATGGCATTGACCAGCCAAGTGCGCTCTTCTTCCACGGACGCGGCGTCGGCCGGGTCGGCCGGGGTGTCCAGGCTTTCAATGGCGATACGGTTCTGTTCAATGCGCTCGTGGTGTTCCACTTTCATGTCTTGCAGCAACTTCTCGAAAAAAGCGTGCTGTTCGGCATTCATGTAGTCATCCGCCGGCATGGCCAGCAACTTTTCCTTTGTCATTGATTTCTCTATAAAAAATACGTGCATTAAGGCGAATAAGGGAGCGTTCCGGTCGACCTCTGCAGGTCTCGGAAAGGCGCCATCCATTCCAAGCGCCACCCGGCACTCAATTTACGAGGGGCGGCAGTCTAAGGCCGACTTGAAGGCGCAGCAACTGAAATGACAGGCATTTTTTCCCGATCAACCCCCAAAAGCACCAGGACGGGCTTGGCGAACGGTCATCGGAGTGCGTTTATAGCAAGAAATTCAAGTTTATGGAGCTATATAGAAGACCAACGGTTAAAAGCGCCGGATTTCACTGCAGGAGCGAGCTTGCTCGCGAAGAACTCAAGGACATCGCGTTTAATCAGGTATCACGCGTAATCTTTGCAGCTTTCGCGAGCAAGCTCGCTCCTGCAGGGGGCCTCAGCGCTTGAGCTTGCGCTTGTTGCGGTACTGGTCAATCACCACCGCCACCACGATGATCAGGCCCTTGATGATGTCCTGGATATACGCATCCACCCCGACAAAGGTAAACCCGCTGGCCATCACGCCAAGGATCAGCGCACCGATGACAGTGCCGGTAATGCGCCCTACCCCGCCCGCCAGGCTGGTGCCGCCGATCACTGCGGCGGCAATCGCGTCCAGCTCATAAGACATGCCCATGCCCGCCTGGCCGGTCGCCGCACGAGCCGAAGCCACCACCCCTGCCAGGCCGGCCAGGAGGCCGGCGATGCTGTAGACGATGATCAGGTGCCGCTTGACGTTGATCCCCGACGTGCGCGCCGCCTGCATATTGCCGCCGATGGCGTAGGTGTACTTGCCGTACTTGGTGTAGCGCAGGGCGATATGGAAGATCACCGCCACTACCAGGAAGATGATCACCGGCATTGCGCCGTGGCCGATGGCCGTGTACGAGTCCGACAGCATGCTCACCGGCTGGCCTTCGGTGTAGTAACGCGCCAGGCCACGGGCCGACACCATCATGCCCAGGGTGGCAATAAACGGCGGGATACCGGTCACCGCGATAATACTGCCGTTGATCGCCCCCGCCAGCAGCCCCACGCCGAGGCCCATCGCCACCGGGATCCACACCGGCAAGTCGGTCAGCGACGGAAACACCGCCCTGGAAAAATCGGAAGTCTGCGCCAAACTCGCGGCGATCATCGCTGACAAGGCCAGCACCGAGCCGGAAGACAGGTCGATACCGGTGGTGATGATCACCTGGGTCACACCGATGGCCAGCAAGCCGATGATCGACACTTGCAGGATCATCAGCACCAGGCGCTGGGAGTTCATCAAGAAGCTCTGGTCGCGCACGATCCAGCCGAACAACTCAAACACCAGGCCGATACCGATCAGCACCAGGAAGATGCTCAATTCGGTGGGCATGCGTCGACGGTTCTTGACCGGTGCCGTGGCCGGCTTGTTGTCTGTTATTGCGTTCATAACCCATCACCTTCTTATTCTGGAGTCAGTGGACTGCGGTCATACCGGAGGCCAATTGCATGACTTTTTCCTGGGTGGCCTGCGCACGATCCAGGGTGCCCATCAGTTCGCCTTCGTGCATCACCATCACCCGGTCGCTCATGCCGAGCACTTCGGGCAGTTCCGAGGAAATCATGATCACCGCCATGCCTTCGCCGGCGAGAAAGGCGATCAGGCGATAGATCTCGGCCTTGGCGCCCACGTCGATGCCGCGCGTCGGCTCATCGAGGATCAACAGTCGCGGGTTGGTCATCAGCCAGCGCGCCAGCAGGGCCTTCTGCTGGTTACCGCCGGACAAGGTATCGATGCACTGTTCCAGCGATGGCGTTTTCACCCGCAGCTTTTTGCACATGTCTTCGCACAAGGCGCGCAGGGCTTTTTGCTGGATGAAACCGTTGTCCGAATAGTGCGGCAGCACGGCCATTTCCATGTTTTCCAGCACCGACAGGCAGGGAAACAGGCCACTGAGCTTGCGGTCTTCGGTCAACAGCGCGAAGCCCTTTTCGATGGCCATGTGCGGGTCGCTGATGCGCACCGGTTTGCCGTCCAAAGTGATCTGGCCGCTGCTGCTGGGGGTGATGCCGAAGAGGGTTTCCGCCACGTTGGTGCGCCCCGAGCCCATCAACCCGGCGATGCCGAGAATTTCACCGGCGTGCAGGTCAAACGAAACGTCCTTGAATATGCCGTCCAGGCTCAGGTCGCGCACCGATAGCAGCAAGTCGCCAATCGGCGTCTCGCGCACCGGGAACAACTGGCTCAGCTCACGGCCGACCATCATCGAAATCAGGCTGTCGCTGTTCATGCTGTCGGCACGTTGCAGGCCGATGTACTGACCGTCGCGAAACACCGCCACTTCATCGGCGATGGCAAACACTTCGTTCATTTTATGCGTGATGTAGACGATGCCTTTGCCCTGGGACTTGAGGTCGGCAATGATCGAAAACAGGTGGGCGACTTCCTTTTCGGTAATCGCCGACGTCGGCTCATCCATGATCAAAATATCGGAGTCATAGGACACCGCCTTGGCGATCTCGACCATCTGCCGCTCGGCGATGCTCAGGTTGCCGACCTGTTCTTCCGGGTCGAGATTGATGCGCAAGCGCGCCAGCAAGTCGGCGGTGCAGCGGTGCATTTCGCGATGATTGACCATGTGCAGGCTGTTGAGCTGCTCACGGCCGATCCAGATGTTTTCGGCGATGCTCATATGCGGCATCAGGTTGAGTTCCTGGTGGATCATCGCAATCCCGGCCTTCTGCGCCGCCAGCGGCGTCTCGAAGATGATCGGCTTGCCGCGCAAGCGAATTTCGCCGGCATCGGGCTGATAGATACCGGCGATGATTTTCATCAGCGTCGACTTGCCCGCGCCGTTCTCGCCCATCAGCGCCAGCACCGTGCCGGGGCGTACTCGCAGCTGCACATTGTCCAGGGCCACGACGCCGGGAAAGCCTTTGCTGATATTGAGGATTTCCAGCAGGTAGGGTTCGTCCTGCGCCAGCGGCTGGATACCCGGCGGCGGCGCGACAGTCGCGTGAGCGAGCATAGGGAGGTACTCCATCTGCAGGGCGACCGTGGCCGCCCTGCAGGCTTATGGTTGGAAGTTCTGGTTAAGCGTTCAGGGCTACTTGAAGTCTTTGACGTTTTCCGGGGTGATGAGCTTGAACGGGATCACCACGTTCTGCTCCACCGGCTCGTGTCGGGCCATCTTGCGCGCCGCTTCCACCGAGCCCACGGCCTGGCCCTTGGCGTCCTGGAACGCCGACGCGGCCATGTCGCCCTTGGTAATTGCGTTAAGGCCGTCCGGCGTGCCATCGACCCCGGCGATCAACACGGTGCCGGGTTTGGTACCTGCCGACTTCAGCGCCATGGACGCGCCGATGGCCATCTCGTCGTTGTTGGCCAGCACTGCGTTGAACTCGCGGCCCTGGGTCAGCCAGTCGTTGACCAGGGTCATGCCCCTGTCCCGCAGCCAGATGCCGGTTTGCTCCTGCTCGATCTTGATATCCGGGTACTTAGCCAGCACTTCCTTCACGCCCTTGGTGCGGTTGGTGGTGGAGTTGTTCGCCAGGTCGCCCAGCAGGATCACGATCTTGCCCTTGCCGCCGAGCTTTTCGGCGATGTATTGCATTTGCAACTTGCCTGCTTCGACGTCATCGGAGACCACCGCCACCACGTCCTTGGGCAGGTCTTTCTGGTCCGGACGACGGTTGACGAACACCAGCGGGATGCCTGCCTTGGTAGCAGCACTGATAATGTTCTTCGTCGAAGCGGTGTCCACCGGGTTGACGATGATGGCGTCGACTTTCTGGCTGATAAAGTTCTCGACCTGACTCAGCTGTTTCACCACGTCGGCGCGGGCGTCTTCGAACTGCAATTGCACGCCGTCGCCCTTGGGATAGGATTTGGCCTGCTTGTCCATGTCTTCGCGCAGGTAGGTCAGGAAGGTGTCATCGAAGGCGGACATGCTCACCCCCACCTTGATGTCAGCGGCCGTGGCGACGCCACTGGCGAGCAGCATCGACAGGGCCAGCGCGGTAAAACGGATCGGGGTCTTCATGAACGGTCTGTCTCCACTTTCTTGTTGGTTTTATGGACGTTGCGTTTATCAGCGTTCGGCGGGCACCCGCACCACGGGTGCGCCTGGAATGCAGCAGACCAGCGCGCCTTGGTTTTCGACGCACAGCACATTGAGCAGGGAGAAGTAGAACGGCCGGGCGCGAGGCAGTGCGCGGGGCGTGTGGGCGGGGCGTAAAACTCGCAGTACAGCGTTGAAGATTTTCATCTGACGGTACCTGGTTGTTTTGATCTTGTTTTTGTCGAGTCGCCTGGGTCGAGCCCAAGACGTACTTTATGCAACCTGGAAAAGACTTTATTGGAAAATAATTTCCATATCAACCTGTTTTAGAATTTTATTCTATTTTCGTCGAAACCACCTGCTGGCGCTCGGCACTGAGGCGCGCGGCGTCCAATATACGGGCGGTTTCCAGCGCGTCATACGCGTCTACCGGCAACGGCCCCTGGCCTTGCACGGCACGCTGCAACTGCCGATAGAACTGCGTCCAGCAGCCCTTTTCCGACGGCACCCGCTCGCGCTCCGCGCCTTGTTCGAACCAGCCCCAGCGTCGATGTTCTTCCGCGCCCCAGTGCTCGCCTTCGGTTTTCGGCGACTTGCCGGCCATCAGCGCGTCTTCCTGGCCGTCCAGCCCTTCGACGGTGTAACAGCCCAGCGTGCCGCTGACGCGAAACCGCGGCGCCTGGCTGTTTTGCAATGCACTGCCCCACAGGTGCGAAATCACGCCGTTGGCGTGGGTCAGCGCGACGAAAAAACCGTGGTCGAGGGTGGGATGCTCGGGTGTGAATTGCAGTTGGGCGAATACCCGGTCCACCGGGCCGAACAATTGCAGGGCCTGGTCCACCAGATGGCTGCCGAGGTCGCGCAGCCAGCCGCCGCCGCTGGCATTGCCCACCGCCTGCGGCGCGTAGCGCTCGACGCGGGACTCAAAACGGGTGATCTCCCCCAGGGCCCCGGCGTCGATGAGTTTGCGCAAGGTCAGGTAGTCCGAGTCCCAGCGGCGGTTCTGGTAGACGCTGAGCAATGTGCCTTGGCGTTCAGCGGCGGTGATCAAGGCCTGGGCCTGCTCGGCGTTGGCCGCGAAGGGTTTATCGCTGACCACCGCCACGCCGTGTTCGATGGCTTCAAGCACCAGGGCCGGGCGGCCTTTGAGGGTGGTGGAGATGACGAGGGCGTCGACGCCGGCGTCGACGATCTGGCCGATGGTGTCGAAGGCCTTGAGGCCGGGGTGGTCCGTTGCCAATTGCTGGCGACGTTCGGGGGATCGCGTGACAACGCCGACAAACGTGGCGCCCGGCAACGTGGCAATCAGCGGCGCATGAAAGAAGCGCCCTCCGTGGCCGTAGCCGACTAGTCCGATTCGCATGATTCACTCCTGTTTTGAAGTGCAAATCCAATCAACATGTGGGAGCGGGCAAGCCCTGATGCCGATCAGTTAAAAGCTGGAGCGGACATTGAGTAACCTGTGGCGAGGGAGCAAGCTCGCGCTGGACTGCGTAGCAGTCCCCTTCTTTTTAAACAAAGAACGGGGCCGCTTCGCGGCCAGCGCGACCTTGCTCCCTCGCCACAGGTGAGCGCTCCTTCCGGGCGTGCTTAACCGTAGAAGTGCGGGCGATCCGGCAGGCCGACCTTGACGATCTGCCCACTGCCCTGCGCTTCGATACACGCATCTGCCGCTACCGCCGCGGCAAAACCATCCCACGCCGATGGCCCGCCCACTTGCCCGGCGCGCACGCTGTCGATGAACGCCTGCAATTCCACGTCATAGGCGCCGATAAATCGATCCTTCCAATCCATCAGAATCGCGTTCGACAACTTCGCCCCGCTGCGCATTTGCACCTGCGACGGCTCCGGCAGTTTGGCGATGCCGCTCTCTCCTACCACTTCGCATTGAATGTCGTAGCCGTATTGGCAGTTGACGAACACTTCCACGTCGATGCGCGTGCCCTTGGCGGTTTCCAGCAGCACGATCTGCGGGTCGCGCAGGTGGGCCAGGGCTTTGCTGGTCTTGCGCGGGAACACCACCTGCACGGAAACGTAGTCGTCGTTGAGCAGCCAACGCAACACATCCAGTTCGTGGATCAGGGTGTCGGTAATCGCCATGTCGGTCTGGTAGTTCTCGCCCACCGTCGGGTTGCGGTGCGCGCAGTGCAGCATCAGCGGCTCGCCGATCTGGCCGCTGTCGATCACGGCTTTCAAGGCACGATAGCCTTCGTCGTACGGGCGCATGAAACCGACTTGCACCAGGCGCTTGCCATAGGCCACTTCGGCCTCGACAATCCGGCGGCAGCCGTCGGCGGTCACGGCCAGGGGTTTCTCGCAGAACACCGGTTTACCGGCTGCGATGGCGGCGAGCACGAATTCTTCGTGGCTCGGCCCCCACGAAGTCACCAATACGGCTTGCACCTGCGGCGAGTTGATCAACGCATGGCCGTCAGGGTACACCTCGGCGTCCAGCTTCAAATCAGCCACCACCTTGGCGGCCTGTTCCAGGTTGATATCCGTGACCGCCACCACCTGGCTGTTGAGCAGGGTCTGGCTGCAACGACGGATATGGTCACGACCGATCGCACCGGTACCGATCACTCCAAGCTTCAACGACATACAAACACTCCTCTTGTTATTAGTACTGCCGGGCTTTGGCCAGCTGTTCATTGAGTTTTTTTGCAGCGGCATTCGTGCGTTCGCTGGTGGACACCTGCGCCACCCCCACCCGCCACCACGACAGGTAGCCGTGCACCATGGTCTTGGGCAGGACCTTGATATCGATCAGCGTCGAAACGGTTTGGGTACGCGCATCCGCCAGGGCGGCTTCAAGTTGTTCCACGTTGCTGACCTTGTAGGTCTTGCAACCATAAGCCGCCGCGCTCATGGCGAAATCCACCGGCACCAGGCCGCCGTCGAGCTTGCCGCTCTCGGGGTTGCGGTAGCGGAACTCGGTGCCGAAGCTGTCCATGCCGTTGCCGAGCTGCAGGTTGTTGATGCAACCGAAGGCCATGTTGTCGAGCAGCACCACGTTGATCTTGCGGCGCTCCTGGATCGAGGTGGCCAGCTCCGAATGCAGCATCATGTAAGAGCCATCGCCGACCAGCGCGTACACCTCTTTGCTCGGCTCGGCCAGTTTCACGCCGAGGGCGGCGTTGATCTCGTAACCCATGCACGAATAGCCGTATTCGACGTGGTAGGTGTTCACGCCCTTGCTGCGCCAGGCGCGCTGCAAATCGCCGGGCAGGCTGCCAGCGGCGGCGACAATGATTGCATCGTCGGCCAGGGTTTCATTGAGCACGCCGAGTACGCGACTCTGGGTCAGGCAGGAGCCGGTCAGCTCGATAAATTCGCGCAGTACCGCGCGGTCCAGGCGGTCATCGACTTCGGGGACGAAACCATCGCCCTGGTATTCAACCCGATGCACGCGGTCCACTTCCGCATCCAGTTGCGCCTTGGCGTCGCGCACCTGCTCGCCCCAGCCGGCGCGGTAATCACCGAGGGCAGCGGCCAGTGCATCCAGGGCGACCTGGGCATCGCCCAGCACTTGCACGCCGTCAAGCTTCAACGCATCGCACGGGCTGATATTCAGGTTGAGAAACGTCACCCCGGCATGTTTGAACAATGACTTGGACGAGGTGGTGAAGTCGGTATACCGGGTGCCGATGCCGATGATCAGATCCGCCTCGGGGGCCAGCAGGTTGGCCGCCAGGCAGCCGGTTTCACCAATGCCGCCGACGTTCAGCGGGTGGCTGGACACCACCGCGCTCTTGCCCGCCTGGGTTTCGGCGAATGGGATAGCGAAGCGCTCGGCAAAGGCCTGCAGGGCGGCATTCGCGCCGGAGTACTTCACCCCGCCACCGCAGATGATCAGCGGTTTGCGCTTGCCACGAAAGGCCGCCAGCGCATCGCCGATCATCGCGGCGGTGGGCGGGCGACGTTCGATACGGTGCACGCGTTTTTGCAGGAAATAATCCGGGTAGTCCCAGGCTTCGGCCTGCACGTCCTGGGGCAGCGCCAGGGTGACGGCGCCGGTTTGCGCCGGATCGGTGAGCACGCGCATGGCATGGATCGCGGCGCTCATCAGTTGTTCGGGGCGGTTGATGCGGTCCCAGTATTTGCTTACCGAGCGGAACGCATCGTTGGTGCTGATGCTCAAGTCGTGAAACTGTTCGATCTGTTGCAGCACCGGGTCCGGTTGCCGGCTGGCGTACACGTCGCCCGGCAACAGCAGCAACGGAATGCGGTTGGCGGTCGCGGTCGCCGCGGCGGTGAGCATGTTCGCCGCGCCGGGCCCGACCGATGCGGTGCAGGCGTAGATCTTGCGGCGCAGGTGCTGCTTGGCGAAACCGATGGCGGCGTGGGCCATGCCCTGTTCGTTGCGGCCCTGGTGCACGATCAGGTCGCCGCTGTCCTGCTCAAGCGCCTGGCCCAGGCCCAGTACGTTACCGTGACCGAAAATGGTGAACACGCCGGCGACAAATTTGCTCTGCACGCCGTCGACTTCGATGTATTGGTTATCCAGGAACTTCACCAGGGCCTGGGCCATGGTCAGTCGGGTGGTGGTCATGTCGCGCCCCTTAACTTTTTTTCAGGTGGGCAATGCTTGCCCCCAAGGCCTGCTGGATATCCGCCAGTTCATGCACGCTTGTCGCAAACGGTTCGAACGACAGGTAGCCGCTGTAGCCGCTGCCGAGCAAGGTGTCGATCTGCGCCGCATTGCCGAGGATGTCGCCCTCGCCCACCAGTACGCGGTGGCCGTCGCCAATCGAGTTGAGCGGCGCCTGGGCATCTTCCACGCCGGAGATATGCACCAGCCCGGTCAGCTCAGGAAAAAACTCGTGCTCGCCGGCCAGGTGATGATGGAAGGTGTCATGCACCACACGGAACACGTCCAGCCCGCCGATGGACTGGATCGCGTCCACCGCCACGCGCTTGCGGCGCAGCGCCGAGACTTCAAAGCCCAGGGGTTCGACGAAACCCAGGATGCCGTACTCACGCAGGATCGGCGCCAGTTCGCTCAAGGCGGTGCGCAAACCGGCGGCGCGCTGGGCTTCGGTGCGCGGGTCGCCCGGCTCATTGAACGGGCACATCACCAAGCCCTGCGCGCCACATTCACGGGCATAGGTGGCAAGCTCGATCGCTTGAGCACGGCGTTCGTCGTTCCACATATCAAAGGGGTACAGCGCGTTGATCGACAACACCGTGATGCCCTGCGCCGCGCACAACTCGCGCACATGGCTGGAGGGCGTGCCGTATTCGATCTGACGGTCTTTCAGGTCATTGCGGATCTCGATGGCATCGCACTTGAGCGACGCGGCCAGCTGGATGAAAGCCGGCAGGGACAAGTTGGGTGCGACCATGCGGTTAAGGGCAAAGCGTAGCGGCGACTTCATTATTGTTCTCCGTGCAATACCGTTCAGAGGTCCAGCAGCCAGCTGTGCTGCGGGTCGTTATGGAAATGCCAGGCGCGCTTGGGGCCGGCCATCACGTTCAGGTAATACGACTCGTAGCCGTACGGCACGCTGACCGGGTGATAACCCTTGGGCACGACTACCAGGTCGCTGTTCTCCACGGCCATGGCCTGGTCGATACTGCGGTCGTCGGTGTACACCCGCTGGAATACGAAGCCCTGGGGCGGGTTGACCTGGTGGTAGTAGGTCTCTTCCAGAAAGCTCTGGTGCGGCAGGTCATCGGTGTCGTGCTTGTGCGGCGGGTAGCTCGAGGAATGCCCCGACGGCGTGCGCACTTCCACCACCAGCAGCGAATGCGCCGGCTCGCTGTCGGGCAGGATGTCGCACACGTAGCGGGTGTTGGCGCCTTTACCACGTACGCTGCGCTTGCATTGTTCCGGGCGGATGAGGCGCGGCGTGTAACCGCTCGCGCCGGGCGCGGCGCACACCGCGATCTGCACGTCACTCAAGGCGGTGACCTGGGCGTGGGTGCCTGGCGGCAGGTAGGCGGCGAATGGGGATTTGTCCTCGAACACCGACTCACGGTCCCCCAAATCTTGCCAGTCGAAGCCCTCGCCTTCGATATTCACCCGACCGCTGAGCAGCACCAGGCACACCTCTTTATCGCCGGCGCTGACCGGCAGGGTGTCGCCCAGGCTCAGGCGATAAGCGCAAAACCCCACGTATTCCAGGCGCCCGGCTTCCAGGGCGACCATGGTCTGCCCGCGTTTGTTGCTCTTGACCAGCAAGCTCATGATTAAGTCCTCTCGTTGAGCAGCGCACGCAACGTGTCATAACCCTTTTTCGCATAGATATAGCTGGGCGCCACGGCCGGGTCCTGCTCGGCCTCGACCACCAGCCAGCCGGCGTACCCGGCGGCCAACAGCACATCGAGCAATTGCGCAAAATCGATATCGCCATCGCCGGGCACGGTGAAAGTGCCGTTGACGATGCAGTCGGGAAAGCTCCACATCTGGTTGCGCGCCAGTTGCACCACGGGTTTGCGCACGTCCTTGAAATGCACGTGACAGATGCGTTTGACGTGTTTGCGCAGCACCTCAAGGGGCTCGCCGCCGCCCATGTAGCAGTGGCCGGAATCGAACAGCAGGCCGACTTCCGGGCCGGTACGGTTCATCAGCTGATCGATATCTTCGGGGGATTCGACGTAGGCGCCCATATGGTGGTGGTAGGCCAGGCGGACGCCCTGGGACAGGGTGAAACGCGCCAGTTCGGTGAGTTTGTCGGCGTACTCCTGCCACGCCTGCTCAGTGTGAAAGCGTGGGCGTTCGATCAAACGGATGCGCGAACCCTGGATCGAATCGGCGACTTCGCCATACACCAACACCGACGCGCCGTTGTGTTTAAGCAACTCGACGTGGCCCGCGATGGCCTCGATTTCTTCGGCCACCGAGCGATTCGCCAGGCGGCTGGAATACCAGCCGGAGACCAGCGCCAGGTCATAGGGGCGCAGCACGTCGCCAACACCTCTGGCGTCCTTGGGGAATTTGCCGTTGAGCTCAAAACCTTCGTAGCCGATCGCTTTGCCTTCGCTCAAAGCGGTGCTCAGCGGCGTTTCACCGCCCAGGGCCGGCAGGTCGTCGTTGCTCCAGGAGATCGGGTTGATGCCAATTCGGATTGCGGGCATGGCTGCACCTTTTGTTTTTATCTTCAGAATTCACAGAGGTCTGCTGCTTTTCAAATCGGACTGGCGTCAGGCTCTGGCGCTGCGCCAGGCATCGATCAATTGCTCGAACGTCGCCTGCACCCGCTGAATCAGGGTTTCATCATCGATTTCCCCCGCCATCCACGCCTTGCTCGGTTCCTGGAAGATTGTGCGGCCCACGGCAAACCCACGGCAGGTGCTGCTCTGGCTGGCCTGCTTGAAGCCGTCGGCGAGAAACTCCGCCGACGCGTTCAGCCCCAGCACCACCACTCCCCGGCAGTACGGGTCGCGCTCTTCGATCAGTTCGTCGAGCTTTTTCCAGTCCTCGGCCGATTGCGCCTCGATCTTCCACCACGCCGGGTAGATGCCCAGGTTGTACAGGCGCTTGAGGCTGCGGTAGAGCGCATCGGGATAGGCGCAGGGATGATCCTTGGGCGGGATGACTTCCAGCAGCAACTCATGGCCGCTGACAATCGACGCCTCGTACACCGCCTTGAGCTGCGCTTCCTGTTCCAGGCGCAGCAGCGGTTCGTCATCGGGATGAAATTGCACCAGGCATTTGATGATCTGTTCCGCAGGCCAGGCGATCAGATTGCTGCCGATCGAGCGGCCGTGTTCGAACGCCAAAGGCCGCGAGTTCTGCACTTCCACCGGGCGGGCGATCCACCAGCCACGGCCGCTGGCCGCGTTGAGCGCGTCCTGGCCGAAGCGCTGGTCGGCCAACAAGCCCACATCGGCCTCGACGCCCTGCTCGCCCAGCTTGTGCTCCACGCGTTCGATGGCCTGGATGAACAATTGCTTGATCGCACTGATGCGCGCCAGGTCCTGGCCGCCGCGTTGCGCCAGGTCGACCAGTTGCCAGCGGTGGTCGAAGGCAAACACGAACAGCTGCTTCCAGGTTTTGCGCGGCACGCTGACGCGGTGCAGGCGTTGCAGCGTCGCGTCCTGGTCAGGCCGGGTGATCGGCACCGGGCTATTGAACAGGTACTCCAACTCGGCAGGTGTGGGCATGGCCGGCGCGCAGGCGTGGCGCGACACCACCAGGCCACCGCACGCATTGGCCAACTGGCTGCAACGCTCATCACTGGCGTCGTTGAGCCAACCGCTGAGGAAGCCCGACATAAAGGCATCGCCGGCACCCAATACATTGAGCACTTCCACGCGCACGCCGGGGTAGATCGCACCGTCTTCCAGGCGTTCGGGAATGGCGCCATGGATCACCGTGCAGCCTTGCGGGCCGAGCTTGACCACCAGGGTGGCGGGCGTCAGTTCGCGCACGGTACGCAACGCGGTGAGCAGGTCTTCACTGCCGCCGGCGATCAAGAATTCTTCTTCCGTCCCGACGATCAGGTCGAAACGCGGCAGGATCTTCTGCACATGCTGGCTTACGTTCTGGTCGGCAACGAAACGGGTTTCGCCATCGGCCTTGCCGGCCAGGCCCCACAGTACCGGCCGGTAGTCGATGTCCAGCACGCGTTTGACGTTGTGCCGGGCCGCGTAGTCGAGCGCCTGGATACTGGCCTTGTACACGCCATCGGTGGAGAAATGCGTGCCGGTGATCAGCAGCGCTTTGCTGGAGGCAATAAAGGCTTCGTTGATGTCTTCGGCGCGCAGGGCCATGTCGGCGCAGTTTTCGCGGTAGAACACCAGGGGGAAGGTTTCACGGTCCTTGAGACCGAGCAGTACCAGGGCGGTGAGGCGTTCCGGGTCAACCTTGATAGCGCTGATGTCGCAGCCTTCACGGGCCAGGGATTCCACCAGGAAACGGCCCATGTGATCGTCGCCCACACGGCTGAGCATCGCCGACTTGAGCCCCAACCGCGCCGTGCCGAAGGCGATATTGGCGGACGAGCCGCCGAGGTATTTGGCGAAGCTGGACACGTCTTCAAGCCGCGCCCCAACTTGCTGCGCATAGAGGTCGACGCCCAGGCGTCCGAGGCAAATCAGATCCAATTGACGCCCACTGGCAAAACGAGTCTGGCCCATGCTGGCTCCTGTTATTTTTATCAGCCTGCGTTGTGCCGCCATGGCGACGGCAAACGCTCTTGGTGGGGAGCAGACTAGAACGTCCGGCGACGGCAATCAATATTTATTCCATAATTATTTTTAGTGGAATATTTTTTCCAATAAGCCGGCATAATGCTGTGACAGCCGCCGTGCATCGTTTCAGCAGCCCACGCGGGCCGTGATGCCGAGGTATTTTTTTGCGCCTACCCTGTAGACTTGCGCCACCCATCAGCGCACCAGACGAACACGCCAGAAGGATTGCCCATGTCCCGCACCGATCCCGAGACCAACCTGGAAGATACAATCGCCAGCCCTCCGATCAATGCCGAACGCCTGTTGCAGCTGATCACCGACGAATACGAAAGCCTGCCGCGCCAACTCAAGCGCATTGCCAGCTACATGAACCAGCAGAGCGACCGGATCATGGTCGACCGCATCAGCGACATCGCCCGTGAATGTGAAGTGCATCCCTCGGCCATCGTGCGCTTCTCCCAGCGTTTCGGCTTCAGCGGGTTCAGTGAAATGCAGGCGCTGTTTCGCGAGGCGTACACCCACAAGACCACGCCGGTGCAGAACTACCAGCAACGCATCCGCAGCATGATTGCCAATAAGTCGCAGAAGGCCAGCGGCGGCGACCTGGCGCGTGAGTGCGTCAACGCGACGCTGTCCGGCATCGAACGCCTGGGGCTGGAACTCGACGATGCGGCCTTCGACAAGGCCGTGGACCTGGTGGTGAATGCCGACAATATCTACGTGGTCGGCGTGCGCCGCTCCTTCGCGGTGGCCGACTACCTGGTGTACAACCTGCAGCACACCAACAAGCGCATTCACCTGATCTCGGGCCTGGGCGGCAGCTACCGCGAGCAGATGCGCAGCGTGCGGGCCAATGACCTGGTGATCGCCATCAGTTTCACGCCCTACGGCAAAGAGACTCAACACTGCCTGCGTATCGCCCAGCATCACCAGGCCAAGACACTGATCATCACCGACAGCAACCTGTCGCCCCTGGCCAAGCGGGCAAATGCGGTGTTGTTGGTTAACGAAGGGTCGTCGTTTGCATTCCGCTCATTGAGCGCGACGCTGTGCCTGTGCCAGGCACTGTTCATTGCGGTGGCGTATCGGTTGGAATTGAAGGTGGATGAGATTCATGAGCAGGTGGGCTTCGACGACTGACCACATGTGCGCAAGCTATGACTGACACGATGCAAAACCAAATGTGGGAGCGGGCTTGCTCCAATGCCAGTCAGTTAAGCGCTAGAGCAGGCAACCGTCGGCCTGTGGCGAGGGAGCTTGCTCCCGCTGGGCCGCGAAGCGACCCCAGAAAATGGGACTGCTGCGCAGTCCAGCGGGAGCAAGCTCCCTCGC
>NZ_JASLAW010000224.1 GCF_030147005.1 Pseudomonas sp. | reverse complement strand
GACCTGTGGCGAGGGAGCTTGCTCCCGTTGGGGCGCGAAGCGGCCCCAAAAATGGGACTGCTACGCAGTCCAGCGGGAGCAAGCTCCCTCGCCACAGGGACCGGTTCTGTCTTAACTGACTGGCATTAGGGCAAGCCCGCTTCCCACAGTGGGATGCGTTTCAATGCAGGAGCGGGCTTACTCGCGAAGGCGGGGTGTCAGTCAATACCTGTGTAACTGGCAAATCGCATTCGCGAGCAAGCTCGCTCTCACATCAGGTAGTGCAGTGTTTTTTAGAGGGCGATCGGCTTGCGACCGGCAAACGAGTGCGCCAGGGTACCGCCATCCACTAATTCAAGCTCGCCACCCAGCGGCACACCGTGGGCGATACGCGAGGTAATCAAGCCTTTGTTGATCAGCAACTGGGCGATGTAATGCGCGGTTGCTTCACCCTCCACCGTAGGGTTGGTCGCCAGGATCACTTCACTGAAGGTGCCCTGCTGTTCAATCCGCGCCACCAGTTGCGGAATGCCGATAGCTTCCGGCCCCAGGCCGTCCAACGGCGACAAATGACCTTTGAGCACGAAATACCGCCCGCGGTAACCGGTTTGCTCCACCGCATACACATCCATCGGCCCTTCCACCACACACAGCAGTGTGTCGTCGCGGCGTGGGTCGGCGCATTGCGGGCAGAGCTCTTCTTCGGTCAGGGTGCGGCATTGGCGACAGTGACCCACGCCTTCCATGGCCTGGCTCAGGGCCTGGGCCAAGCGGGTGCCGCCGCTGCGATCACGCTCCAGCAGTTGCAGCGCCATGCGCTGGGCGGTTTTCTGGCCGACACCCGGCAGGGTACGCAGGGCGTCGATCAGGTGACGAATCAGGGGGCTGAAGCTCATGGCGAAGGGTCCGACAAAACAACGAGACGCGGTTTATACCCGCGCCTCGGATTAGCGTCAAATGCTCAATCCTGTGCGACGCGCACTACCAACTTGCCGAAGTTGCGTCCCTCGAGCAAACCGATAAACGCTTCAGGCGCCTGTTCCAGGCCGTCGACCACGTCTTCGCGAAACTTGATCTTGCCCTCGCGAACCCATGGCGCCATAGCGCTCAGGAATTCCGGCTGGCGATCACCGTAGTCGTCAAACACGATAAAGCCCTGGATCCGCACACGCTTGGTCAGCAAGGTGCGTTGCAGCGCCGGCAGACGATCCGGGCCACTTGGCGCTTCATGGGCGTTATACCCGGCAATCAGCCCGCACAGGGGAACCCGCGCCTTGGGGTTGAGCAGCGGCATCACGGCATCGAACACCTTGCCACCGACGTTTTCATAATAAATGTCCACGCCATCGGAACAGGCCTGCGCCAGTTCGTTGGCGAAATCTGCACCCTTGTGGTCGATACAGGCATCGAAGCCCAACTCATCCACCACGTAGCGGCACTTGTCCGCACCGCCAGCAATCCCCACCACGCGCAAGCCCTTGAGCTTGGCGACCTGGCCCACCACCGAGCCCACCGCACCGGAGGCCGCCGCCACGACCAGAGTTTCACCGGCCTTGGGCTGGCCGATGTCCATCAGGCCCATGTAGGCGGTCATGCCGGGCATGCCCAGCACACCCAGGGCCATCGACGGGCTGGCCAGGCCGTTGGGCACCGGCATCAGGTTGCGGCCATCGGAAATGCTGTGGCTTTGCCAGCCGGTGGAACCCACCACCAGGTCGCCCACTTCGAATTTCGGATTGCGTGATTGCTCGACACGGCTGACAGCGCCACCGGTCATCACGTCGTCGATTTCCACTGGCGCCGCGTACGACGGCGCGTCGCTCATGCGTCCGCGCATGTAGGGGTCCAGCGACAGGTAGAGCGTCTTGAGCAGCACCTGGCCGTCCGCCAGCTCTGGCAGGTTTACGCGTTCGAGGCGGAAATTTTCCGGGGTCGGCGCGCCTTGAGGGCGCGAGACCAGGACGATGCGTTGGTTCAGCGTCGGTTCTTGAGGCATCAGGGGCTCCTTTAAGCGAATGCATGCGTATAGGGTGCAGACCCTGCTTGCGGCCCCAGGGTTCAGTTGCGATGGGCACAAACAAAAATGCCAGGCACGAGGCCTGGCATTGGAGTGCAGCTAAAGCCTGCCGATCAGAACGGCAGCTTCATACCCGGCGGCAGTTGCATGCCGGCGGTCACGCCGCCCATTTTTTCCTGGCTGTTGGCTTCGATCTTGCGCACCGCGTCGTTGACGGCAGCGGCGAACAAGTCTTCCAGCACTTCACGGTCGTCATCGCTGACGCCCTCGAGCAGGCTTGGGTCGATGCTCACGCGCTTGATGTCGTGACGACCGGTCATCACCACGCTGACCATATCGCCGCCGGCTTTACCGGTGACTTCGGCGCTGGCCAGTTCTTCCTGCATCTTGGCCATCTTTTCCTGCATCTGCTGCGCCTGCTTCATCAGGCCGGCCATGCCACCTTTCATCATGGGAATCACCTCAAAAGTACGTGGATCAAAATAGTCGCCCGGTTTATGACGCCTGGGGCGTCGGGGCTTCGACAGGTTCAATAGTATCGTGACGGACGACCGCACCGAACTGTTGCATCATTTGTTGGATAAGCGGATCAGCCTGGATCGACGCCTCGGCGTCGCGCTGGCGGTTCAGGCGTCGACGCGTCGCGGCCTGGGCCGGGGTTTCCTGCTCGGGCTTGATCAACTCGATGGCGATGGTCAGCGTGCGCCCATGGAACTGGTTGAGCGCATCGTTGAGCCGGCGCTGCTGGGTGGCATTGAACAAGGCGCTGTGGGCCGGGTCCAGGTGCAACAGCCAGTGGTCGCCGTCGATGGCTATCAACGTGCAGTTGGCGGCGATACTGGCGGTCATGCCGGATATCGGCAATTTCGGAAACAATTCCAGCCATTGCAGGGCCAGGCCGGTGGCCGGGGCGGCGGCGGGTTCCACCTCAGGCTCGGGCTCCGGCTCGGCGGTGTGTTCGCTGGCCAGTTCGTCCAAGTAGCTGTAGGCCGAATCCATGTCCGGCTCAATGTAGTCTTCGTCCAACGGCGGTTCGTCGTCGAGGTCGATGCCGGGGGTGGCGGCCTCAACCTGGGCGACGGTCGGCTCCGGCACGGGCGCAGATACCCACTCCGGAGCATCCGGCACCACGCTGTCCGGTGTCGGCGCGGGCATTGGCGTCAGTTCGGGCTGCTCGCCGGCAGTGTCCAGCACCGGCTCCACGGCGGGCTGTTGCTCGGGCTCGACGGGCGCTTCAACCGGGTCATTCCAGGGCAGGTCGACCACCGGGGCGACGAGCGGCTCAGGCTGCGGCTCGATAACCGGTTCGGGCTCGACCGCCGGGGCGGCAACAACAGGCTCAGGAGCCGCTGCCGGCGCAACCACCACTGGCGCAACCACCGCCGCGCCAGCCACTGGTTTGGCGGAATCAGCTGTGGCCTGGCTGATCCCCACGGGCTTTAGCGGCTGTCTCGGCGCATCCGCCGAGTCGGCAGGCCGGAAGGCCAGCATCCGCAGCAGAACCATCTCGAAGCCACCGCGCGGGTCCGGCGCCAGGGGCAGGTCGCGGCGGCCAATCAGGCCCATCTGGTAATAAAACTGCACATCTTCAGCCGGCAGCGCCTGGGCCAGCGCCAACACGCGGTCGCGGTCGCCATGGCCGTTGTCGACACCCTCAGGCAGCGCCTGAGCGATGGCTACGCGGTGCAGCACATTGAGGATTTCGGAGAGCACGCCGTTCCAGTCCGGACCTTGCTCCGACAAATGGCGCACGGCTTCGAGCAACGCCTTGGCATCGCCCTCGATCAACGCATGCAGCACGTCGAACACCTGGCCGTGGTCCAGGGTGCCGAGCATGGCGCGCACATCGGCGGCCATAACCTTGCCTTCACCAAAGGCGATGGCCTGGTCGGTGAGGCTCATGGCGTCGCGCATCGAACCATCGGCGGCGCGGCCGAGCAGCCACAGCGCGTCGTCTTCGAACGGTACGTTCTCGACGCCCAGCACGTGAGTCAGATGCTCGACCACCCGCTCGGGGGTCATGTTCTTCAGGGAAAATTGCAGGCACCGCGACAAAATCGTCGCGGGAAGTTTCTGCGGGTCGGTGGTCGCCAGGATGAATTTGACGTAGGGCGGCGGCTCTTCCAGGGTTTTCAACAACGCGTTGAAGGAATGGCTGGACAGCATGTGCACTTCGTCGATCAGGTAGACCTTGAAGCGGCCACGGCTCGGTGCGTACTGCACGTTGTCCAGCAGTTCGCGGGTATCTTCGACCTTGGTGCGGCTCGCGGCGTCGATCTCGATCAGGTCGACAAAACGCCCTTCGTCGATCTCGCGGCATACCGAACAGGTGCCGCAAGGTGTCGATGTGATACCGGTTTCGCAATTCAGGCATTTGGCGATGATGCGCGCAATCGTGGTCTTGCCCACCCCACGGGTACCGGTGAACAGGTAGGCGTGGTGCAGCCGTTGGCTGTCCAAGGCATTGATCAGAGCCTTGAGCACATGGGTCTGGCCGACCATTTCGCGGAACGAGCGCGGGCGCCATTTACGTGCAAGAACCTGATAACTCATCGAAAACCGTCGCAACTGGGAAGCGGAAGCCGGTAATGCTAGCGGAGCAAGGGGGAAATTGCATCCGGCACGCTCGTCTAATCTGATCAAGCGCTTGTGATCTGCCCTGAACAGACGGGCGGATCGCCCCGATCATCAGGCGGTATAACGCCCCTCCAGGCTGATCGCGGCCACGCTGGCCAGTACAATCACACCGCCCAGCACCACTTGCAGGGCGATGTGCTCACGCAGCAGCATCGCCGCCAGGGCCATGGCCACCGGCGGGATCAGGTACATCGCCACCGACGCACGGCTGACCTCGACATGTTTCAACACATAGCCCCAGGCCAGGTAGGCCAAGGCACTCGGAAAAATGCCCAGCACCAGCATCGCCAGGTTGTCCGCCGACGATGCCTGCGCCACGGCGGCGGGCAAGCCTGGCAGATTCACGCAGAGCATCAAGGTGCCCGCCCACACCATGTAGCAGGCCATCGTCAGCGGGCTATAACGATGGGCATAGTGCTTCTGAATGGCGAAATACAGGCTCCACGACACCGCCGCCACTAGGATCAGCAAGCCGCGGGGGTCGATATCGCCCACGCCCTGGTCGCCCCATATCACTACAATCACGCCAAGCAAACCGAGCAGCACACAGCTCCAGCGCCACAAGCTGACCCGCTCCTTCAGGCAGAAAAACGCGATCAACACGCTGAACAAGGGCGCCGATTGCGCCAGCACGCTGGATGCCGCCGCCGTCACGAATTGCTGCCCGTAGTTGAGGCTGGTGTGGTGCAGGAACACCCCGAAAAAACTCAACACCAGCAACCACGGCACATCCCCAAGGCGCGGCCGGCCGATGCCCATCATCAACGCCACACCGGCCATGAACACCGATGCAATCAGGAACCGCAGCAGCGCGAGTTGGCCAGGGCTGTAGCTGCGCAGCCCCATGTGCACGCCAATCGGCGAATAGGCCCAACAGAGGATGACGCTGGCGATGACTAGCGTAAGCTTCAGGGGTGACGGATTGTTCATCGAAGGCATCCGGAAACTGGGAAGGAATGCCATCAGTCTTGGCCCGCCCAAGGCGTAGGACAATTAACCGTTTCTGACTTCTGAAATCATTGGAACTGAGCAATGGAACTGGCCCAACTGAACATGGTGCGAGCCGTGGCGCAAACCGGCAGCGTGGCCCAGGCCGCCCTGCGGTTGCACTGTGTACCGTCCAACATCACAACGCGGATCAAGCAGCTGGAAGCCGAGTTGGGCACGCCGCTGTTTATCCGCGCCGGGCGTGGACTGGCGATCAGTGCCGCGGGCGAGATTTTCCTGGATTATTGCGAACGCATCCTGGCCCTGGTGGACGAGTCCAAACGTGCCGTCGCCGCCAATGCCAGGCCTCGGGGGACTTTGCGCATCGGTGCGGTGGAGTCCAGCGCCAGCGGGCGCCTGCCGCCACTGCTGGCGGAATATCATCGGCGCTACCCGGAGGTCAGCCTGGAACTGGTGACCGGTGCCTGGAGCGAATTGCTCGATGACCTGCAACACCACCGCCTGGATGTGGCACTGGTGGCTGCCGGCAACGCCCGCGCCAAGCTCGAACACAGTGTGGTCTACAGCGAGCGCCTTGTGCTGATCGCCAGCGCCAGCAGCGAACCGATCCGCAGCGCCGCCGACCTCGCCGGCCGCACGCTGCTGGTCTGGCCACCCGGCTGCCCTTACCGTGCGGCGCTGGAGAACTGGCTCAAGCCGCATGCATTCCAGCCGGCCGTTGCCAGCTATGCCAGCTGGGGCACGATCATCGGTTGCGTCAGCGCGGGGATTGGCGTGGCGCTGGCGCCGGAAGGCATCCTGGCCCGCTATGAACAGGCCGATCAGTTGGCGTCGTACCGGTTCGACGAGCTGCAGGCGGTGGACAACCTGCTGTTCTGGCATAAAGACACCCAACGGCACCTGGCGCGGGATGCGTTTGCCGGATTGTTGCGTGAGACCTTTGGCTGACCGCCATCAAAAAATATGGGCTCGCGTTGCTGGTGAAATCAGCTTTTAGGGGCCGACAAACGGCTGTACTGATCCTGGCTTATCCAGCCGGTAAAGGAACGATCCTCGGCATTGATGAACTCGACCTGGGCCCAGCCGTCCTTGAAGGCCAGCACGCCGACGACGTCATTCTTGACGATATAAGGACGCTTGGCGGCCTTGGCGCTAGGGTTCTTCAGCAGGTAGGCCTTGTCGGCGGACACCTTCACCAGGCCGATCCACTTCTTGCTGGCCGTCTGAGTCAGGTTCAGGCCGGTGGCGATCTCCGGCATCAATACGTTGAGGCAACCAGGATGCTGGCGGCCCTGCTCCACCGTCAGGGTCACGCCGTCCGAGGAGGGTGCCACGCTGCCGGGGTAGGCTTCGTCTTGCCAGGTGGTCAACGCGGCGGGCTCGCCCTGCAGGTAGAACGAGCAACCGCGCGTCACACCCTCGCCCATCTCTTCGGCGTAATAGCCTTCAACCTGGTGCCCAGGGGTCACCGCCAGCATCAACCCTTCGTAGCGGCCTGAATGCAGCGCGGTCGAACCGGCAAAGGCAGGCGCTGCGGCGCACAACGACAACACACCCATCGCTAGAAAACGGATCATCTTATTTTTTCCCTTCAAGTTTCTCGTAGGCTTTTTGCATAAGGACGTCATAGTTGCCGTAGTCCTTGCCGTTGTAATTGCGGGCCATGGAAGTGAAGTCCTTGGCTTTCATGGCCGTCATCAACGCTGGACTCTTGCTGCAAAAGCCGAGGAACGCCTTGAGCTGATTGCCGGCATTCACCTTCAATGCCGCAACGAACTCAAACACCGTCTTGTAACCGCATGAACCGTAGTTGAACCCCATGACTTGAAACATGCCCCAGGAGGCCGACATCAGCGCGGCTTCCTGGTCCAGCGCAAAGGCAGTGGCCATGGTTTCCCAAGCCTTGATCTGGTCCTTGTTATTGATCTGCCACTGCGGTCCGGCCTTTACCTTGTAGGGGTAAGACAGCAGCGGGTGCGCCTGGTCGTAAATGTTCTTGGTGTATTTGCGAAACAGATGCCCTTCAAAGGCAATCACCGGCAACTTGGCCGGCCCGAAGCCCGAACGCCCACCGGATTCCACAGTGGCAAACGCTTTGATGATATTCACCGTAATGCCGCCACCCAACTGAGTGGCCGCGTGTTGGAAGTCTGTCTCGCTGAGGGTCATGCCCCCGTCGCACGTGGCCTGGAGCATCAATTGACGGTTGCGTCGCTCGGCCTCGATCATCGCACGCATGCGTTCCAGGTACACATTGACCGTGGCCTGCACCGCATCCCCCGAGTTGTTGCCGAACGTATTCAGAAAGGTCGGGATGCGCACGCTCGGGAAAGCCTTCACCGGCACTTTCACCGCTTCTTCGATCAGGCTGTTGAACGTGCGGCCCGTGGGGTCAATTACCCCGTCGGGGTGAGCATATTTGAGATGACGGAACTGGTACTGGCTGATGCACTGCACCAACTGGCCGTCGCATTTACCGTTTTCGGCCAGCGGAAAACCCAGCTTGGGAATGATCAGATTGAACAGATACTGGATGCACTGCACATCAGCGGGCAAATTGCGGGCTTTACCTGGAGCGCCGACCGAAGCACTGATAAGACGGGGCAACCCTTGCAGGCTTTTCATCACAGACATCCTTGTTGGCTAATAGAGTGATAACACTTCGATATCAAACCGACCTCTTGTCATACTCTGAAACAAGCGGCTGGCGGAAACTACCAAGGTGGATTTGGGTTGTCCAGCGGGCGTTCCAAAAGCTGTGAGGAAGCCCTCAATGCGCAAGGACGGACACGCCGCTGGTGAGGCATTCCCCATGTATCGGCTCCAATCCCGTCGGGCCGCCATCAGTAGCCGTGCGTCTCGCGAAACCCCTGATAGGTGTGATAGCCGAGCCATTCGACCACATCGTAAGGAACGTAAAGCTGTTGCTTTGCGCGGGAGATTGCGATGTATACGGCGCAAATCCTCTGGTCGAACGCGTAGGCATCCTTGAACTTCACGTTGGTCAGCAGCTCAGGCGTCAGCAGGACCCGGTCGAATTCCATGCCGCCCGCCTCTTGCGCCTGCATCAGCAGGCAGCGCTTGCCAGGCACACCGCTCAGCCGGTTCAAGCGTGTGATATCCGCCACGTTGAAGCCTTTCTCCAGCTCACTTTCAACCCATAGGAACGACTCGTCGAACTGGCTGGCATCGCGAACCTGTTGCCAGTCGTCCATGTCGCTGAAATACGGATGCGGGCCGTTTTCGTTGTGCTCGTTGCTGTAGAACTGCGGCTTGAACAAGGCAATGACGCTGGTCATGAAGCGTTGCAGATCCTGCTGCGCCGTGGTGTCGGGGAAACCGAACGGGCAGTTGGCCTGCTGCAGCTGGATGGCCCACTTCATGGTGTCCCAGTGGGACGCGGTCAATACCACGCAGCCTTCCGGCGGCACAAAGCCCTGAGGGTAATGTTCGATGCCGACGTCGGCATCCCGGGCGCCTTCGAACGGGGTCTTGCACTTTTGCGAGTGCACGCTGATCAGTGGGTTGACCAGGCGCTCGACGTTGCGTCCCGAGCGCACGGAATAATTGATGTCCGCATGCCGGACTTCGCGCTTTCTCCTGACCATCACCCCACTGGCCAACTGGTACTCATCGCCGAGGGTGATCAGCACCTGACGACCGCGCTCGATGATCTGCAGTAACGATGGCGGGATGTCCTGGCTTTCGTCGATCAATACATGGGTGTACCGGGGCGGCACCACGCAGCCTTCGACGCTTGCGCGCTTGATCAGCAACAGCGCCGCGAAGTCCGTCTGGCCGGCCCATTGCGGGTTGGCTTCCAGGTAAGTCCACAAGCGGCTGGAATACTCCAACAGCACTTGGGCATCTACGTTCGACAGCGGCTGCTTGAAATGCGGCAAATGCCTGGCCGACAAGCTGTGATGGCTGGAGTGGCAATAACGCTCAAGCACCTTCAGGCAGATAGCCAGCGTCGCCGGGCCATCGTGGGCTCGCCAGCCATGGATATCCAGGCTCTGCGCCACATCATCCTTGCCGGGCGTTCGGGCCGGCGCGTGCTGCGCGGGTGGTCGCGGCCCTTGCAACAGCGCTCTGGCGAATGCGGCGAAGGTTGAGCCGGCGTTGCTGTCTTGCGCCAACCCCATGCGTTCGCGCAGCGTCGCCAGCTTGGCTCCCGTACGCGCCAGCACCAGGGTCTGAGCGGGCCGCAAACACTCCATCAAGGCGCCGAGCAGGTGGCTCTTGCCGATGCCGGCATAGCCCTGGACATGCAGGTCTTCGTTGAGGTTGGCGCGAAAGGTGCGCACCAACTTGTCCTGGGCCGGGCTGAGCCAGCGTTCGCGGTGCCGGGGCGTGATCATCTGCTGACTGAACGGATCATTGCTGCGCAGATGGCGGACCTTGTAGCAGATATCCCATTTGCCCGTGGGCAGCAGGTAGTCCCGCGCCGCGACTTCTTCAGCCGACAGCAGGCGCAGGTTCACATTCTTGAGCGCATTAAAACCGAAGTACAACTTGCGCGGATCAAACAGCCGCTGGGCTTCGGACAGCAACGTCGCGCCACCTGACGGCGCGGTGTCCACCGCCCACCCGATCAGCTTGGCCAGCACGCGCTCGGCACCCGCGCAGGTCAGGTCTTTTTCCGCGGCCTGGGCCAGGTTCTGAATGACCAGTACCGCGGCCAGCTCCGGGTCTGTCAGGCCGACAAGGGCCTTGGCGCCGTCCGCTCCGAGCAAGGCCGTGCAGGTTTCGTCCGTGACGGGCAGGAATACAGGGCTGGCTAAATCAAAATGTTCCGGTTGCATAGTTCCTCGCAGCCAGGGGCCGACGTACGTCGCGGGAGTCAGGCATTGTCGTGGCTGTTCAGTTCGAATCGATAGTCGCCCAGCGAACCCGACATACCCCCGCGACCCGCTTGAGCCCCAGGCGTCAGCGCATTGATCTGTTGCTGGAGTTCGAAGACAGCCATGTCGAGCAGCCTGCGCAAGTCTTCGGCATTGTGCGCAGCCACATTCAATTGCAGCGTGCAGGCGCCCGTAAGAGGTGGCGGCACCGGTTCGGCGCTCGGCGCGGGCTCATCGCTCACGTCAGCAGCGCGGATCATCTCGGCCTGGCTGAGGATCTCGGCGTGCTCGTCGTCCATGAGGTCCAGCACCCTCGACAACTCCAGGGTCTGTTCAGGGTGCGATTGAATACGGTCTTTGATCGCCAGGCGCCGCATTTGCCACTCGCGCAGTTTTTCGCGGGTGAGGTCGTCCACTTTTTCCACGGGTACTGTCTCCGAATGCCGGGCACTGGAGTATGCCGCCATGGACCGCCCGATGGCAGATAGCGTAAATGCGATTTTTGAATTGAATGGGAGTTGAGTCTGAAGAGGTGCTGCAAGAAGAGCGTTATGGAGGCAACCCCACCAGCCACACCCCGGCACACAATGTTCCCGCTGTGGCTGCTGCCTTCCGGCTCTGACCAGGTTCACGGGTAATCGTTGCGGGGGGACCGATGGGGTCACCATAACGACGCTGCCTCTCGGCAAGCCGCGCCATTGTACCCATCTCATCGGAAGTTACAACCGTTGGTTCCGGATTAAAAAATGAGAAGGCTCAAGCACTTGCCATAACCCATCCGCTTTGCCGCCCTCTTCCTGAATGACCAGGTGAATAAAGTGCAACTTGGCAATCACCGCCGACGGCAACACGAAGGGGTAAAAATCCGGCTGGCCCATGCTGCGCGACAATTCGTTGAGCGTACCGGCCAGTTCGATTCAGGTGTTGACGAAGAACAGGAATGCCGCGCCGCCAGGGTGTTCGGGGTCGTACAGCGTGGTCGGGGGAAACGGCTGGTAATCCAGCTCCATTTCTCGGGCGCTCATGCCCAAACCCAAGGCGGTGTCGACCGCGTCCATCATATGCAGGTAATGCGCCCAGGTTTCAGCCCAACCTTCCCAAGGGTGCATGGTGGCGTAAGCGCTGACGCAGGTGTGCTGCCAGTCCGGGCGCGCGCCGTTCCGGTAGTGCTGGTCAAGCGTGTCGGCGTAACTGGCGCGTTCGTCGCCGAACAGGTTGCGAAACGGCTCAAGCCAGTGGCTGTTGGCGATCAGGCGATCCCAGTAATAGTGGCCGACTTCATGGTGAAAGTAACCGAACAACGTGCGGTAGGGTTCGCGCATCTGTACGCGCACCGTTTCACGATGGGCGTCGTCGGCTTCCTTGATGTCGAGGGTGATCAGGCCGTTTGCATGGCCGGTCATGGGCGCATTGCCTTGCAGGTCAACGCCGACGAAGTCGAACGCTAGGCCGATGTCTTCGTTGACGCTTTTAGGCACCCAGGCTGATCAGTTGTGCCATCAGTCGACGCTTGGCGTCTCCACCTTGCGCCAGCACTCGGGATTTTCCGGAAGGGACAAGTCGGGGATGGTGCGGTTCAGGCTGCAGGCCACGCACAGGGCCGAGGTGCTGTGAGCCGGGATCAGCCAGTTACAGGCGGCCGGGGTCTGGAGGTTGGCGAAGCGGCGAAAGGCGCCCGCGTCGAGGTTGTCGTCCATCAGCCAAGTCGACTGCAGGGCCTGGTTGCAGTGAGGACAAGCGGCTTTGCCGGGAGTGGTAGCCCAGCAGCGCCGAGCAGGCCAGGCATTGGCTGTTGCGAAAGAACAAGGACTGGCCGCAGCGGCATCGCCATACCTTGCTGTTACGCGAAGATCCGGCCATGAACGGTGCAGCGATACGCGTACTGAGTTGATCAAACTAGCGGAATATGGCGATCTCTTCCGGGGTGATTGAGACTAGATCAATTACCGTTCAGGATCGTTCCACTCGGATGGAATACCGCCTTTGCCCAATGTAGGAGCGAGCTTGCTATCGAAGGTCGTTAACGATAACGCGGGGTGCCTGATCCAACGCTGCGCACTCCGGTTCTTCGCGAGCAAGCTCGCTCCTACAGTGTTCTAAAGCGTTTCACACGGTGATGTTGTGCCTGGCCAGGAAGGCGACGAAGGCTTCTTCGTCGAGCACTTTGAGGCCCAACTCGGTGGCCTTGGCCAGCTTTGAACCTGCGCCCGGCCCGGCCACTACGCAATGGGTCTTCGCCGAAACGGAACCGGCCACTTTGGCGCCGAGGCTTTCCAGTTTGTCCTTGGCCACATCGCGGCTCATCAATTCCAGCGAGCCGGTGAGTACCCAGGTATGCCCGGCTTCCGGCAGGCCTTCGACGACCTTTTTCTCGCTCTGCCAGTGCATGCCGAAGTCCTTGAGCTGCTGCTCGATGGCCAGGGCATGGCGGGCGTTGTCGGGATTGTCGAAGAACTCGCGCACGGCCTTGGCCTGCTTCTCGGGCAGGGCTTGGCGCATATCCAGCCAGTCGGCCTTGATCACGCCTTCGAGGCTGCCGAACTTGTCCGCCAGTTTCTGCGCCGCGCCCGGCCCCACCGAGGGTACGTGCAGCTTGTCGAGCAGGCCGCCCAAGGTGGTGCTGGCGGCGAATTCGGGGCTCAGGTCGCCCTGCTCCTGCAATTGCAGGGCGCATTCGTCGGGCGAGAGCAGCGCGCCGATCACGGCCTGGTTATGGCTGTCTTCAAAGAAGCTATGGATCTCGTACGCCACTTCCAGGCCCACATCCGGCAAGTACGTGAGCACTTGCGGCAATGCCTTCTGCACACGTTCCAGGGAGGCCAGGGAGCGCGCCAGCACCTTGGCGGTCTCCTCGCCCACATCGGGAATGCCCAGGGCATAGATAAATCGCGCCAGGGTGGGCGTCTTGCTGTTTTCGATGGCGGCGATCAGCTTTTTGCTGGAAATATCGGCGAAGCCTTCCAGGTCGATGATCTGTTCATACTTGAGCTTGTACAGGTCGGCCGGCGAACCGATGAGTTTTTCATCCACCAGTTGCTCGATGGTCTTGTCGCCCAGGCCGTCGATGTCCATGGCGCGGCGCGAGACGAAATGAATGATCGCCTGCTTGAGCTGCGCGCCACAGGCCAGGCGCCCGACGCAACGGTACACCGCGCCCTCGCTGACGGTTTCCTTGCCCTTGCTGCGCTTGACAAGTTGCGTGCGCTCCACGTGAGAGCCGCACACCGGGCAGCGCTCGGGGATCTGCACGGCACGAGCGTGTTCCGGACGACGCTCGGTAACCACCGACACCACCTGCGGGATCACATCCCCGGCGCGGCGGATGATCACCGTGTCACCAATCATCAGGCCCAGGCGCGCCACTTCGTCCATGTTGTGCAGGGTGGCGTTGGACACCGTCACGCCGGCGACCTTGACCGGCTGCAAACGGGCCACGGGTGTGACGGCACCGGTGCGACCGACTTGAAATTCCACGTCGAGCAGCTCGGTCAGCTCTTCCATGGCCGGGAATTTATGCGCGATGGCCCAGCGCGGTTCGCGGGCGCGGAAGCCAAGTTCGCGCTGGGAGGCGATGCTGTTGACCTTGAACACCACCCCGTCGATTTCATACGACAGGCTGTTACGCCGCTCGCCGATATCGCGGTAATAGTCCAGGCACTCCTGGATACCCTTGGCCAGTTTCAGCTCATGGCTGATCGGCATGCCCCACTTCTGCAACTGCTTCAGGTTGCCGATATGGGTGTCGCTGATATCCGCCGTCACCTGGCCGATGCCATAGCAGCAGAATTCCAGCGGGCGGCTGGCGGTGATCTTCGAATCCAGTTGGCGCAGGCTACCGGCGGCGGCGTTGCGCGGGTTGGCGAAGGTCTTGCCGCCGACTTCCAGTTGCGAGGCGTTCAGGCGCTCGAACCCGGCCTTGGACATGAACACTTCACCACGCACTTCCAGGGTGGCCGGCCAGCCGCTGCCGTGCAGCTTCAACGGGATGTTGCGCACGGTGCGCACATTGACGCTGATGTCTTCACCGGTGGTACCGTCGCCACGGGTTGCGCCGCGTACCAATTCACCGTCCTGATACAACAGGCTGACCGCCAGGCCGTCCAGCTTCGGTTCGCAACTGTACTCGACGCCGCTGAACAGGTCGCCGGCCGGCAGATCGAGCCCCTCGGTCACCCGGCGATCGAATTCCAGCATGGTCGCCTCATCGAAGGCGTTGCCCAGGCTGAGCATCGGGATCTCATGCCTGACTTGAGTAAACGCCGACAGCGCCGCACTGCCGACCCGCTGCGTCGGCGAATCACGCGTCACCAGCTCCGGGTGTTCGGCCTCCAGGGCCTTGAGCTCATGGAACAACCGGTCGTACTCGACGTCCGGAATGCTCGGCTCGTCGAGGACGTGGTAGCGGTAATTGTGCTGATCCAGTTCAGCGCGCAGTTCGAGGATTCGGGTATGGGCGGCGGTCATGGGTGTTCTCTCATAAAGCAAAAGAGCAGCCGAAGCTGCTCAATATGTTAGTGCGCTTATTCTACTGACAACGCCGAAGCGCAATCCTCAGCGTTTCTGTGTCAGGGCGCGACGCTCGAACTCGACGATGCGCTGACGGTAATGCTCGATGGTCTGGGCGGTGAGGACGCTGCGTTGATCATCCTTGAGCTCGCCATTCAGTTCCTGGGACAACTTGCGGGCCGCGGCCACCATCACGTCGAACGCTTGTTTGGGGTGACGCGGGCCTGGCAGGCCGAGGAAGAAACTGACCGCCGGGGTGCTGAACAGGTCGATGTCGTCCAGGTCGAACGTGCCCGGCTTGACCGCGTTGGCCATGGAGAACAGCACTTCGCCATTACCGGCCATGCTTTCGTGACGGTGGAAAATATCCATCTCACCAAAACGCAGGCCGCTTTCAAGGATGTTCTGCAACAGTGCCGGGCCTTTGAAGCCACCGGCATCGCGGCAGATCACGCTGATCACCAACACTTCTTCGGCGGCCGGCTGATCGTTGACCGATTGACGCGATGCGCTCTTGCTGGCGTTTTCATCCGGGAAGTCATCGTCGCGGCTGCTGAAGCTCGGGCCTTCGTCGACACCCAGGTTCAGGTCGCCCTGATGCGGCTCAGCCACGCCGGCACTGCCGCGCTTGCCACGTTTGGATGACGGCTCACGGGCTTCACGCACCGGTGCGCTCATCGACGGCAAGTCGTGCTCGTCCAGTTGCGGTTCCTTGTGGGTATCCAGCACACGGGGCGGCCCCAGCAGCTCGGCGCTGCCGTCGTCGTCGGGCAAGTTGGACAGGTTTCGGTCCAGACGGAATTTAAGCTTGCCCTTGCCACCGCGCATACGGCGCCAGCCATCAAAAAGAATACCGGCAATGACAATAATGCCGATGACGATCAGCCACTCGCGCAGACCGATTTCCATGTAATCCCGTGCCTCTAATAAAAAATGCTGAAAAATAAGGGGTTTAGCACCGTGCAAACCGCTTTAAAACGTGGCGCCAACTCTATGTTCTGACTGACGTTTTGCCCACGCATACGAAAAATTGACATTAAACTAGCACGACCAAAGATAACTTTACACCGTCTGTCAAAATGCCTTGAACAAATATGTCCATTTGCCACTTTACCAGACCTGTAAATCGCTCTACAGCGTGCCGTAAAAATTCCTTCCGACTGGCCTCAGGATTCCACCATCGCCATCGCCTCTTCCACATCCACCGCCACCAAACGCGAACAGCCAGGCTCATGCATCGTCACGCCCATCAACTGATCGGCCATTTCCATGGCGATCTTGTTGTGCGTGATATAGATGAACTGCACAGTCTGGGACATCTCTTTGACCAGCCGGGCGTAGCGTCCAACGTTAGCGTCATCCAGCGGTGCGTCAACTTCGTCGAGCATGCAGAACGGCGCCGGGTTCAGCTTGAAAATGGCAAATACCAGCGCCAGCGCTGTCAGGGCCTTTTCACCGCCGGACAACAAATGGATGGTGCTGTTCTTCTTGCCCGGAGGCCGCGCCATGATCGTTACCCCTGTATCGAGTAGATCTTCGCCCGTCAGTTCCAAGTAGGCACTGCCGCCACCGAAAACTTTTGGGAATAACGCCTGTAAACCGCCATTAATCTGATCAAAGGTATCTTTGAAGCGGCTGCGGGTTTCCTTGTCGATCTTGCGAATGACGTTTTCCAGCGTATCCAGGGCTTCGACCAGGTCGGCGTTCTGGGCATCCAGATAACGTTTGCGCTCGGACTGCTGCTGGTACTCATCGATCGCCGCGAGGTTGATCGCACCGAGTCGCTGGATACGCGCGGCAATCCGTTCAAGTTCTTCTTCGGCGTCTTTTTCGTTGGCCTCGGCGGTCAGTGTGTTGAGCACGCCGTGCAGGTCGTAACCGTCTTCCAGCAACTGGTCCTGCAAGGTCTTGCGGCGCACGGTCAGGGCTTGCCATTCCATGCGCTGTTGTTCGAGCTGACCGCGAATCAACTGGGATTGCTGCTCGGCCATGGTGCGGCGTTTTTCAGCGTCGCGCAGTTCGCGGTCGGCGTCTTCCAGGGCGATCTGCGCGGTCTTGAGTTCTTCGTCGACGGTCATGCGTTTGTCGAGCAGCTCTTCAAGCTTGAGGCGCAGCTCTTCAAGGGGCGCTTCGCCCTCCTCCAGGTTGAGGCTCAGTTGCTCGCGTTTTTCGGTGAGGCGTTCGGATTGCATCTCCAGGCGCTCGAGCGCCTGGCGCGTGGAATCATGCTGGGCGCGCAATGAGCCCAGGCGCACCGCCAGCTGGTGGGCATGGTCCTTGTGTTGGCGGGCTTCCTGGCGTACGCGGTCGAGGCGTTCGCGCAGGCTGTCGCGCTGGGCCAGCAGCAGTTCGCGTTGCTCGGTGTCCAGGGCCATGCTGTCGAGGGCTTCCTGCAATTGCAGGCGCGCTTCGCCGATCTGCTCGTGCTCCAGGGCGCGCTGTTCGCCCATCTCGGCGACTTCTTCGTCAAGGCGCGTGCGGCGCAGGGTCAACTGTTCGACCTTGGCCTTGCTCGCCGACAGCTGGGCTTTGAGTTCGCCTTGCTGACGCGCTTCGTCCTGCAACAGACGGCGCAGGTGCTCGCGGCCAGTCTCTTGCTGGCGTTGGGTTGCGCGCAGGGTTTGCAATTCGGTTTCGAGGCTTTCCAGGGTGGCTTCGCGCTCTTCACGCTCGGCGGTCAGGTTGACGATCTCCTGGCCACGGGCCAATACGCCGCTTTCGGCTTCACTGGCACGGCGTACGCGCAGGAAGTGGCGACCGACCCAATAGCCGTCGCGGCTGATCAGGCTCTCACCCGCACTCAGCTGACCGCGCTGGGCCAAGGCCTGCTCAAGTGACTCAACCGGCTTGACCTGGCCCAGCCACGGCGACAGGTCAATCGCCGCCTCGACCTTGTCCAGCAGGCTGCCCGGCACGCGCGCGCCATCGGCCGCGGGGCTGAGCAAACGCAAGTCGCCCTGGGCAAAACCGGCCAAGTCAAAAGCGCCGAAATCATCCACCAGCACGGCCTGCAAGTCGGCGCCCAAAACGGTTTCCACCGCCAGCTCCCAACCGGCTTCAACCTTCAAGCCTTCGGCCAGGCGCGGGCGCTCGGCCAGATGCTGGTCGCGCAGCCATTCGGCGGTGCCGGTGCCGGGGTCCAGCGCGGCTTGCTGCAAGGCTTCCAGTGAGGCCAACCGCCCGTTGAGCCGCTGCAAATCGCCCTGGGCCTGCTGCTGCGCCTGGGTCGCCGTGTGCAGTTGCTGGCGCAATTGCTCCAGCCGCTCCACTTGCTGCGCTTCGCTGGCTTCGAGCTCTTCCAGGGTCATTTCGCTTTCGGCCAGTTGCTCGCTCAATTGCAGGATCGCCGCGTCTTCCGGGTCGGCGGCGAGCAACACGCGCTCTTCCTGCAAACGGCGCTGACGCTCGGCCAAACGCTCCATGCTGGTTTCCAGCTGTTGGATACGCGACTGCTGCACCTCGGCCTGGCGCCGCGGTTCGGCGGACTTCAGGTTGAACGTGTCCCACTGCTCCTGCCAGCCGTGCATGCCGCTTTCGGCTTCTTCCAGGGCGGCGGCCGCTTCTTCGGCGGCGGCGCTGGTGATTTCCTGTTCGGGGGTGAGCATGTCCAGCTCTTCGCCCAGGGTCAGCAGCAAGGTGCGGTCGTGGCCCAGGTGCGATTCGGTCTCCAGGCGCGCGCGCTCGGCTTCCTTCAGATCGTCCTGCAACTGGCGCAGACGCTGCTGGCCGTGCTGGATGCTCTGTTCGACGCGGGCGATGTCGCCGCCCACCGAATAGAAGCGTCCCTGCACCAGATTGAAGCGCTCGGACAACTCATGGTGCCCGTCCCGCAGGCGTTCGATGCTGGCGTCGGCGTTGCGTTGCTCGGCCACCAGCGCTTCAAAGCTGACTTCCTGGGTGCCGATGATCGCTTCGCGCTGGCCGACCTGATCGTTCAACGCTTGCCAGCGCAGGGCCGACAGTTGAGCCTTGAGCTGGCGCTCTTCGCCCTTGTATTCCTGGTATTTCTCGGCGGCCTGGGCCTGGCGGTGCAGGCGCTCCAACTGGCGCTCCAGCTCTTCGCGCAGGTCGGTCAGGCGGGCCAGGTTTTCATGGGTGCGACGGATACGGTTTTCGGTCTCGCGGCGGCGCTCCTTGTATTTGGAGATGCCGGCCGCTTCCTCGATAAAGTTGCGCAGGTCTTCGGGCTTGGCTTCGATCAACTTGGAGATCATGCCCTGCTCGATGATCGAATAGCTGCGCGGGCCAAGGCCGGTGCCGAGGAAGATATCGGTGATGTCGCGGCGACGGCATTTGGTGCCGTTGAGGAAGTAACTGTTCTGGCTGTCGCGCGTGACTTTGCGGCGAATGGAGATTTCGGCGTAGGCCGCGTATTCGCCGATCAGGGTGCCGTCGGAGTTGTCGAACACCAGCTCGATACTGGCCTGGCTCACCGGTTTGCGACTGGTGGAGCCGTTGAAGATGACGTCGGTCATCGACTCGCCGCGCAGGTTTTTCGCCGAGCTCTCGCCCATCACCCAACGGACGGCGTCGATAATGTTCGACTTGCCGCAGCCATTGGGCCCGACCACTGCCGCCATATTACTGGGGAAGTTCACCGTGGTCGGGTCGACGAAGGATTTGAACCCCGCCAGTTTGATGCACTTGAGCCGCACGTTTAGGCGTCCGCCAACGCGGCGATCACCAGCGAGCTGCTGCGCTGGCAGTAGGCCGACAGCACCAGACGGATCTGCGCCAGGTCACGGGCCAATACGGCAGCGAGCAGTTGTTCGAACAGCGCCAGGTACTCGCCCATTTCCGCTTTACGCTGGTCCAGGGCCAGGTAATAGGCACGGTTCATCGCCGGCTGCAGGTTATCGACAGTTTCCTGCAAATACGGGTTATTGGCGAAGGGGTAAGCGGCGCGCATCACATTGAAGCTTTCTTCGACGAAAGCGCGCACGTCTTCGCGCTCCAAGCTGGCCATCAGGCGCTGCTGGATTTGCAGGAATGGCGCCATGTCGGCCTGGGTCTGCCAGCCCTCGGCCACCGCGTTGCCGAGCAGGATGTACATCTCGCCCATCAGCGTACACAGGCTCTGCACCTTGTGCGCGGTGAGCTCGGTGACATGGGCGCCACGGCGCGGCAGGATCGCGATCAGATGGCGGCGCTCGAGGATCAGCAAGGCTTCACGCACGGAACCACGGCTGACGTTGAGCGCCAGCGTGACCTTCTGTTCCTGGATTCGCTCCCCAGGCTTGAGATCGCCGCGAATAATACGTTCGGCGAGGTGGTGAGCAATTTGCTCGGCGAGACTGTCCGGCGCCTTGAACGTCATGTTTTCCCTTCAAAATCTTCTATCGGTACAAGCGCGGCAGTGTAGCGCATTGGCCCGCTGATGGCGCTACGCCCACGGTGGCGAATTTGGCACGAAACACGCAAGCCTGAAAAGCCATAAGCCCCTGAAAACACGCGTTTCAGAAGACTGCCCCCCTAAGTGAAAGTGTTGCGATCGCATTTTCTTGACCCTTAGGTCAGAAAACAATTGACCGAAAAGTCAGACATGACTAGATTCGGCGCAAAGCGGTTAACAACAATAATGAGTCTGCGAGGCCTTCCGTGATCCAGTTTTTACTTAACCAGGAACTCCGTAGCGAGCACGCCCTGGACCCCAACCTGACGGTGCTCAATTACTTGCGCGAGCATGTGGGCAAATCCGGTACCAAGGAAGGCTGCGCCAGCGGCGACTGTGGCGCATGCACCGTGGTGGTCGGCGAGTTGCACAGCAACGATCAGGGCGTCGAGCAGATTCGTTACCGCAGCCTCAACTCGTGCCTGACCTTTGTCTCGTCGCTGCACGGCAAGCAACTGATCAGCGTCGAAGACCTTAAGCACCAGGGCCAACTGCACAGCGTGCAACAGGCGATGGTCGAGTGCCACGGCTCACAGTGCGGCTTCTGCACCCCAGGTTTCGTGATGTCGTTGTTTGCCCTGCAAAAGAACAGCGACGCCCCCGACAGCCGGAAAGCCCATGAAGCCCTGGCCGGCAACCTGTGCCGCTGCACCGGCTATCGCCCGATTCTGGCCGCCGCCGAACAGGCCTGCTGCAACAAGCCCCAGGACCAGTTCGACAGCCGTGAGGCCCAGACCATCGCCCGTCTCAAAGCCATCGCACCAACCCAGACCGGCGAGCTCAACAGTGGCGACAAACGCTGCCTGGTGCCATTGACCGTCGCCGACCTGGCCGATCTCTACGACGCCTATCCGCAAGCCCGTCTGCTGGCCGGCGGTACCGACCTGGCGCTGGAGGTCACCCAGTTCCATCGCGCTCTGGCGGTGATGATCTACGTGGGCAATATCGAGGAAATGAAGCGCATCGAATCCTTCGATGACCGCCTGGAAATCGGCGCCGCCACCGCCCTCTCCGACTGCTACGCCGCGCTGCATCATGAATACCCCGATTTCGGCGACTTGCTGCATCGTTTCGCCTCGCTGCAAATCCGCAACCAGGGCACCCTGGGCGGAAATATCGGCAACGCCTCGCCGATTGGTGATTCGCCGCCGTTGCTGATTGCCTTAGGCGCACAGATCGTGCTGTGCAAGGGCAATACCCGTCGCACCCTGGCGCTGGAAGATTACTTTATCGACTACCGCGTGACCGCCCGCCAGGACAGCGAATTCATCGAGAAAATCATCGTGCCCAAGGGCCACTCACTGTTCCGCGCCTACAAGGTTTCCAAACGCCTGGACGATGATATTTCCGCAGTGTGCGCCGCCTTCAACCTGAAACTCGACAACGGCGTGGTCAGTGAAGCCCGCGTCGCCTTCGGCGGCATGGCCGCAACCCCCAAGCGCGCGAAAAACTGCGAGACGGTGTTGATCGGCACCACCTGGAACGCCGCCACCGTAGAGAAAGCCTGCGCCGCCCTGGCCGATGACTTCACCCCGCTCTCGGACTTCCGCGCCAGTAAGGAATACCGCTTGCTCAGCGCACAGAACCTGCTGCGCAAATACTTCATCGAACTGCAAACGCCGCACATCGAGACTCGGGTGACCGCTTATGTCTAACCAACACGCCGTGGAAAAAACCCAGGCCGAACTGGCCGAGCTGTTTGCGCGGGACCTGACCTCCGGCGTCGGCCGCAGCGTCAGGCATGACAGCGCCGCCAAACATGTCAGCGGTGAGGCGCAGTACATCGACGACCGCCTCGAATTTCCCAACCAACTGCACCTGTACGCGCGCATGTCCGACCGCGCCCACGCGAAAATCCTCAGCATCGACACCGCGCCCTGCTATGCCTTCGACGGCGTGCGCATCGTGATTACCCACAAAGACGTACCGGGCCTCAAAGACATCGGCCCGCTCATGCCCGGCGATCCGCTGCTGGCCATCGACACCGTGCAGTTCGTGGGCCAGGTGGTGCTGGCGGTGGCTGCCCGTGACCTTGAAACCGCGCGCAAAGCCGCGATGGCGGCGCTGATCGAATACGAAGACCTGGAGCCGGTACTGGATGTGGTCGAGGCGTTTCGCACCAAGCACTTCGTGCTCGACAGCCACACCCATCAACGCGGTGATTCGGCCGGCGCGCTGGCGACGGCGAAAAACCGTATCCAGGGCACGCTGCATATCGGCGGCCAGGAACATTTCTACCTGGAAACCCAGATTTCCTCGGTGATGCCCACCGAAGACGGCGGCATGATCGTCTACTGCTCCACGCAAAACCCCACCGAAGTGCAGAAACTGGTGGCGGAAGTGCTCGACGTGTCGATGAATAAAATTGTCGTCGACATGCGCCGCATGGGCGGCGGGTTCGGTGGCAAGGAAACCCAGGCCGCCAGCCCCGCCTGCCTGTGCGCGGTGGTGGCGCGGCTCACCGGCCAGCCGACCAAGATGCGCCTGCCCAGGGTCGAAGACATGCTGATGACCGGCAAGCGCCACCCTTTCTATATCGAATATGACGTGGGCTTCGACGACCACGGCCGTTTGCACGGCATCAACCTGGAATTGGCCGGTAACTGCGGCTGCTCGCCAGACCTGTCCAACTCGATTGTCGACCGTGCGATGTTCCACGCCGACAACGCGTATTACCTGGGCGATGCCACCGTCAACGGCCATCGCTGCAAGACCAACACCGCGTCCAACACCGCTTATCGTGGCTTCGGCGGCCCGCAAGGAATGGTTGCCATCGAGGAGGTGATGGATGCCATCGCCCGCCACCTGGCGCTGGACCCGCTGGCCGTGCGCAAGGCCAACTACTACGGCAAGACCGAGCGCAACGTCACCCACTACTACCAGACCGTCGAGCACAACATGCTCGAAGAAATGACCGCCGAGCTTGAGACCAGCAGCCAATACGCCGAGCGCCGCGAAGCGATCCGCCGCTACAACGCCCAGAGCCCGATCCTGAAAAAAGGCCTGGCGCTGACCCCGGTCAAGTTCGGTATCTCGTTCACCGCGAGTTTTCTTAACCAGGCCGGCGCCCTGATCCATATCTACACCGACGGCAGCATCCACCTGAACCATGGTGGCACCGAGATGGGACAAGGCCTGAACACCAAAGTCGCTCAAGTAGTGGCCGAAGTGTTCCAGGTCGACATCGACCGTGTGCAGATCACCGCGACCAATACCGACAAAGTACCCAACACCTCGCCCACGGCGGCCTCCAGCGGTGCTGACCTGAACGGCAAGGCCGCCCAGAATGCCGCCGAAACCATCAAGCAGCGCCTGGTGGAGTTCGCCGCGCGCAAATACGACGTCAGCGAAGCGGACGTGCAGTTTCGCAGCGGTCATGTGCGCGTGCGTGAGCAGATTTTGAGCTTCGAGGCGCTGATCCAGCAGGCGTATTTCGCCCAGGTATCACTGTCGAGCACCGGCTTCTACAAGACCCCGAAGATCTTCTACAACCGCAGCCAATCGCGCGGACGGCCGTTCTATTACTTCGCTTTTGGCGCGGCGTGCTGCGAAGTGATCGTCGACACCCTCACCGGCGAATACAAGATGCTGCGCACCGACATCCTCCATGACGTGGGCGCCTCGCTGAATCCGGCCATCGACATCGGCCAGGTGGAAGGCGGGTTTATCCAGGGCATGGGCTGGCTGACCATGGAAGAGCTGGTGTGGAACAACAAGGGCAAGCTCATGACTAACGGCCCGGCCAGCTACAAGATCCCGGCGGTGGCCGACATGCCGCTGGACCTGCGGGTAAAGCTGGTGGAGAACCGCAAGAACCCGGAAGACACGGTGTTCCATTCCAAGGCCGTGGGCGAGCCGCCGTTCATGCTCGGGATTGCTTCGTGGTGTGCGATCAAGGACGCCGTGGCGAGTCTGGGCGACTATCGCCAGCAGCCGAAGATCGACGCGCCGGCCACGCCCGAGCGGGTGTTGTGGGGGTGTGAGCAGATGCGCAAGTTACAGACGGTGAAGGCGGTCGAAACCGAGATGGCTTCGCTTTAGGACCGAGGTGCTGCCTTCGCGAGCAAGCCTGCTCCCACACTTGGAATGCGTTCCCATGTGAGAGCGGGCTTGCTCGCGAAGCCGGCCGAACTGACAACAGAGATGTTGAGGTAGACATGAATAACTGGATCAGCGCCCTCGCCACCCTGCAAGCCAGCGGCGAACCCTGCGTGCTGGTGACCATCATCGAAGAGCTCGGCTCCACGCCGCGCAACGCAGGCTCCAAGATGGTGATCAGCGCCGCCCACACCTTCGACACCATCGGCGGCGGGCACCTGGAATACAAGGCGATGCAGATCGCCCGCGAGATGCTCGCCCGTGGCCAGCAGAACACCCACCTGGAGCGCTTCAGCCTCGGTGCCAGCCTGGGCCAGTGCTGCGGTGGCGTGACTGTATTGTTGTTCGAACCCATGGGTCAGGTGCAGGCGCAGATCGCAGTGTTCGGCGCCGGCCATGTCGGCCGTGCGTTGGTGCCGTTGCTGGCGAGCCTGCCGTGTCGGGTGCGCTGGATCGATTCGCGTGATCAGGAATTCCCGGAACATATCCCACAGGGCGTGCGTAAAATCGTCAGCGAAGAGCCGCTCGACGAAATTGCCGACCTGCCCGTGGGCAGTTACTGCATTGTCATGACCCACAACCACGCGCTGGACCTGGAACTGAGCGCCGCGTTGCTCAAGCGTAACGACTTTGCCTACTTCGGCCTGATCGGTTCGAAGACCAAACGGGTCAAGTTCGAACACCGCCTGCGTGACCGTGGTTTCGACACCGCGCAACTGCAACGCATGCGCTGCCCCATGGGCCTCACCGAAGTGAAAGGCAAATTGCCGGTGGAAATCGCCATCTCCATCGCCGGCGAAATCATCGCCACGTATAACGCCGATTTCGGCCGGCACAGCGCCAACGCCGACCCCATCGCCAAACTGCTGCCGGTTTCGCGCCGCAGCCAAGCTATCAATTGAGATAACCATGCCTTTGACCCGCAAAGCCTACCGCGCCGCCATCCTGCACAGCATCGCCGACCCCGCTGAAGTGGGTATCGACGCTTCCTACGAGTATTTCGAAGACGGCCTGCTGGTGATCGATAACGGCCAAATCAGTGCGCTCGGCCACGCCGGCGACCTGCTGCCGACGCTACCCGCCGACATCGATATCACTCACTACCAGGACGCCTTGATCACCCCCGGCCTGATCGACACCCACATCCATCTGCCGCAGACCGGCATGGTCGGCGCCTATGGCGAGCAGTTGCTGGATTGGCTCAACACCTACACCTTCCCCTGTGAAAGCCAGTTCGCCGACAAGGCGCACGCTGAAGAAGTCGCGGATATTTTCATCAAGGAACTGCTGCGCAACGGCACCACCACGGCGCTGGTGTTCGGCAGCGTGCATCCGCAATCGGTAAACGCATTCTTCGAAGCTGCCGGAAAACTCGACCTGCGCATGATCGCCGGCAAAGTGATGATGGACCGCAACGCGCCGGACTACCTGACCGACACCGCCGAATCCGGCTATCAGCAGAGCAAGGCGCTGATCGAACGCTGGCACGGCAAGGGCCGCTTGCATTACGCGGTCACGCCACGTTTCGCCCCCACCAGCACGCCGGAACAACTGGCACTGGCCGGGCAGTTACTGGGGGAATACCCGGACCTGTACCTGCAAACCCACATCAGTGAGAACAAGCAGGAAATCGAATGGGTGAAGGCGCTGTTCCCGGAACGCGACGGCTACCTCGACGTGTACGACCACTACAAGCTGCTCGGCGAACGCTCGGTGTTTGCCCATGGCGTGCACCTGTGCGACGACGAATGCGCACGGCTGGCAGAGACCGGTTCGGCCGTGGCGTTCTGCCCGACATCAAACTTGTTCCTGGGCAGTGGCCTGTTCAACCTGCCGATGGCCGAGAAGCACAAATTGAATGTCGGCCTGGGCACCGACGTGGGCGGTGGCACCAGCTTCTCGCTGCTGCAAACGCTGAATGAAGCCTACAAGGTCATGCAGTTGCAGGGCGCGCGGTTGAGCCCGTTCAAGTCGCTGTACCTGGCCACCCTGGGCGGTGCGCGCGCGCTGCGCCTGGAAGACAGGATCGGCACCCTGCTACCGGGCTCGGACGCGGATTTTCTGGTGCTGGACTACAACGCCACGCCGCTGCTCAGCTATCGCTTGAAGCAGGCCAATAACATTGCCGAGACGTTGTTCGTGCTGATGACGCTGGGGGATGATCGGACGGTGTTGCAGACCTACGCGGCGGGCAATCTGGTGCACCAGCGCTGATTTCAGAGACAAAAAAAACAATGCGGGAGCGGGCTTGCTCGCGAATGCGGTGGTTCAGTCAATACATCGGGTGACTGACAAACCGCATTCGCGAGCACGCCCGCTCCCACATTTGGACCGGGGTTTACACTTTTACAGACGAGCGCCCCGGCTTCTTTGTCTGCAACAAATGCGAGAACACCGCATGCAAATCATCCGACGCACTTTCCTCATCGAGGTTGAGCTTGCTGTCGATGTGATCCATGTGATGCATCATTAAATTCACCGCCAGCGGCGTGTCCCGTGCTTCGATCGCGTCGATCAACTGGGTGTGTTCATCGTAGGAACAGTGCGAGCGGTTGCCGCTTTCGTACTGGGCGATGATCAATGAGGTCTGGGACACCAGGCTGCGCTGGAAGCTGATCAGCGGTGCATTCTTCGCCGCTTCAGCCAGCTTCAAGTGAAATTCGCCGGAAAGGCGAATACCGGCGCCACGGTCACCACGGGAGAAACTGTCGCGTTCGTCGTTGACCATCTGGCGCAACTCGGCCAGTTGCTCAGCGGTAGCGTGCTGCACCGCCAATTCCGTGATCGCCCGCTCCACCAGGCGCCGGGCCATGAACACCTGACGCGCTTCTTCCACGCTCGGGCTGGCGACGACCGCGCCGCGATTGGGCCGCAGCAACACCACGCCTTCATGGGCCAGCCGCGACAGCGCGCGACGAATGATGGTACGGCTCACGCCGAAGATTTCGCCCAGTGCCTCTTCACTCAATTTGGTTCCGGGCGCCAGGCGTTGTTCGAGGATCGCCTCGAAGATATGCGCGTAGACGATATCGTCCTGGGTTCCGCTGCGACCGGCCTTGCCGGCTCGCGGTTGTTTCTTGAGAGGTTGCAACTGTTCGTTCATGGGCACTCGGGTTTGGAGAACGGCGGCGAAATAAGGTAATACGGCAACAACGGTACGCTGGCAAGTATCACCTAAAAACAGGGCACATTGTACACAACCCACTGCGCCAACACACTGTACGGCTGTTTGCGGCCTCGGCTGTATCGCAATGAGTGGTTACGTTTGAGTTTAGGCTTGAATCCGCGCCGCCACCGGCAAATTCCAGGCAATAAGGAACACCTCTTCATGACCGACGCCACCCAAGCGCCCTTGCGTCCGCTGGCCGACACTTCTGCGTCGGCCATCGTCGCCGGTTTTATCGCCATGATGACCGGTTACACCAGCTCCCTGGTGCTGATGTTCCAGGCCGGCCAGGCCGCCGGTTTGACCACGGCGCAGATTTCCTCGTGGATCTGGGCGATTTCCATCGGCATGGCGGTGTGCAGCATCGGCCTGTCCCTGCGCTATCGCACGCCAATCACGATTGCCTGGTCGACACCTGGCGCGGCGCTGTTGATCACAAGCCTGGGCGGCGTCAGTTACGGCGAGGCCATCGGTGCCTATATCACTTGCGCAGTGCTGGTGACGATCTGCGGGCTGACCGGCAGCTTTGAAAAACTGGTCAAGCGCATCCCCGCCTCACTGGCGGCGGCGTTGCTGGCGGGGATTCTGTTCAAGATCGGCAGCGAAATCTTCGTCGCCGCGCAGCATCGCACCGGCCTGGTGCTGGGGATGTTTTTCACTTACCTGATCATCAAGCGCCTGTCGCCGCGTTACGCCGTGCTGGCCGCGCTGGTGATCGGCACCCTGTTATCGGGCTGGATGGGGCTGCTGGATTTCAGCGGATTTCATCTGGAAGTCGCGACACCGGTGTGGACCACGCCGCATTTCTCACTGGCGGCGACCATCAGCATCGGCATCCCGCTGTTCGTGGTGGCGATGACTTCGCAAAACATGCCGGGTGTCGCGGTATTGCGCGCCGACGGCTACAACGTGCCGGCCTCGCCGCTGATTACAGCAACCGGCCTGGCCTCGCTGGTGCTGGCGCCGTTCGGCTCGCACGGCGTCAATCTGGCGGCGATCAGCGCGGCGATCTGCACCGGGCCGCATGCCCATGAAGACCGCAACAAGCGCTACACCGCTGCCGTGTGGTGCGGAGTGTTCTATGGGATTGCCGGGGTGTTCGGCGCCACCTTGGCGGCACTGTTCGCAGCGTTGCCCAAGGAACTGGTGCTGTCGATCGCGGCCCTGGCGTTGTTTGGCTCGATCATCAATGGCTTGAGCATCGCCATGAATGAGCCGAAGGAACGGGAAGCCGCGCTGATCACCTTTATGGTCACCGCATCGGGCCTGACGTTGTTTTCCATCGGGTCGGCGTTCTGGGGGATTGTGGCGGGGGTGTTGACGCTGCTGATTCTGAACGGGCGCAAGGCATAAAAAAACGGCGACCATCAGGTCGCCGTTTTTTTCAGTATCACTTAGCCGCGTTGATCGGCTTTTCCGGATACCACACGTCCAGCAACGGGCTGACTTCAGCCTTGGTCAGCTCGGAACGGGTTTTCAGCCAGGCTTCAACGGCAGCACGCTGCTCTTCGTTGACCGAGCCACGCTTCTGCAGGCAAACCAGACCGAAGTCATCGCCGCCGACATAACCCAGACCGTTGGCTTCCATGGCTTCTTTGATGAATGCTTCGAGGAAAGCGTCGATAGCTTCTTCACTCAGGCCTTCTTTGAAGTCCAGGTTCAGCTCGAAACCCAGCTCTTGAAATTCATCAACGCACAGTTTTTTGCGCAGACGCTGGGAACGGTTAGTCGCCATTGGAACAATCCTCTTAAGTAATAACGGCCGGCACTTTAGCAGTTTAAGGCGGCAATTGCCCGACTCTCTGGGACGGGCGGCGCTTTGCCGATAAAAAAACCCGGATTACCGCCTATCGTTCAGCTACAAGTAAGCTCAGCTTGGGGCATAATGCCGACACTTTCATGACCAATGAGGGATTTTCTTCCATACCCCTCGCCCTTTTTCACCCTTCTCAGCAGTAGGGTTTATTCCTTATGATCAAATCTTTGCGTTCTGTTTTCCTCGCCGGCGTTCTCCTGCCACTGGCCTTTTCCGCTACCGCCGCCGCCGTCAACAACACCTTGCCCCCCAGCGTTGCCCAGGCCCTTCAGAAGGCAAAACTGCAAAATACCGCATTGTCTCTAGTGATGTTGCCATTGAACGGCCCCGGTACGCCGACCGTATTCAATGCCGACGTTTCGGTGAACCCGGCCTCCACCATGAAACTGGTGACGACCTACGCGGCCCTGGAAATGCTCGGCCCCAACCATCAGTGGAAAACCGAGTTCTACACTGACGGCGTACTCAGCGGCGGCGTGCTGCGCGGCAACCTGTATCTCAAGGGCGGCGGCGACCCCAAACTGAACATGGAGAAACTCTGGCTGTTGATGCGCGACCTGCGCGCCAACGGCGTACAACAGGTCACCGGCGACCTGGTACTGGATCGCAACTTTTTCCAACAGCCGCTATTGCCGGAATTCAATGACGACGGCAACGACGAGAACAAGCCGTTTCTGGTCAAGCCCGACGCACTGCTGGTCAACCTCAAAGCCTTGCGCTTCGTGACGCGCAATGATGCAGGGCGGGTGATCGTGTCGGTCGAGCCGCCGATTGCGACCGTTCGCATCGACAACCAAGTGAAAGTGTCCAACGCCAAACAGTGCACCGGCGACGTGCGCTACAGTCCGATGACCGCTGCCGACGGTAGTGTGACCGTGACCGTCAGTGGCCAGTTGGCGGACGGTTGCAGCTCGCAGACCTACCTCTCGCTGCTCGACCATGCCACCTACACCGCCGGCGCCGTGCGTGCGATCTGGAAGGAACTGGGCGGCACCATCCAGGGCCGCGATATTCAGGCGCCGGTGCCCAAGGATGCCAAGGTCCTGGCCCGTGCATTCTCGCCGGACCTGGCGGAAATCATCCGCGACATCAATAAGTACAGTAACAACACCATGGCGCAGCAACTGTTCCTGAGCCTGGGCGCGCAGTTTCGCAACGATGCCGACGGCGACGATGCTAAAGCCGCGCAACGCGTGGTGCGCCAGTGGCTGGCGAAAAAAGGCATTACCGCGCCGCACCTGGTGATGGAGAACGGTTCCGGCCTGTCCCGCGCCGAACGGGTCAGCGCTCGCGAAATGGCGGCCATGCTGCAAGCGGCCTGGAAAAGCCCCTACTCCGCCGAATACATCAGCTCGCTGCCGATCGCCGGCACCGACGGCACCATGCGTAAACGCCTGAAGACCACCGCCATGCGCGGCGAAGCCCATGTGAAGACCGGCACCTTGAACACCGTGCGTGCCATCGCCGGGTTCAGCCGTGACAACAACGGCAATACCTGGGCGGTGGTGGCGATTCTCAACGACAACAAGCCGTGGGGCGCGTCGTCGGTGCTGGACCAGGTGCTGCTGGACCTGTATCGCCAGCCGAAGGCGATTGCCGCCGCGCCGGTGCTCTAACACTTAAAGCACCGCGTTACCCTGTGAGAGCAGGCTTGCCCTAATGCCGGTCAGTTAAGCGCTAAAGCAGAAAAACCTGCGACCTGTGGCGAGGGAGCTTGCTCCCGTTGGGGCGCGAAGCGGCCCCAAAAATGGGACTGCTACGCAGTCCAGCGGGAGCAAGCTCCCTCGC
>NZ_JASLAW010000223.1 GCF_030147005.1 Pseudomonas sp. | reverse complement strand
AGGTTGTCGTCGCCCATGTCGTGGGCGTCGGCACGCGGTGCCAGGTGCACGCCCACGCGGCCGGCGCCCCAGACTTCGATGGCGGCGTCGGTCACTTCCAGCAGCAGGCGCGCACGGTTTTCCAGGGAGCCGCCGTACTGGTCGGTGCGTTGGTTGGTGCTGCTTTGCAGGAACTGGTCGAGCAGGTAGCCGTTGGCACCGTGGATTTCCACGCCGTCGAAACCGGCGGCCTTGGCGTTTTCGGCGCCGGTGCGGTAAGCGTCGACAATGTCGGCGATTTCAGCGGTTTCCAGGGCGCGCGGGGTGGGGTAGTCGGCCAGCGGGCGCACCAGGCTGACGTGGCCTTTGGCCTGGACCGCACTCGGTGCCACCGGGGCTTCGCCATTGAGGTACGACTCATGGGAAATGCGGCCGACGTGCCACAGTTGCAGGAAGATCTTGCCGCCAGCGCCGTGCACGGCCTTGGTGATGTTGGCCCAGCCGCGCACCTGGTCGTTAGACCAGATGCCCGGCGTGTCCGGGTAGCCCACGCCCATGGGCGTCACGGAGGTGGCTTCGCTGAGGATCAGCCCGGCGGACGCGCGCTGCACGTAATATTCGGCCATCAGCGCATTGGGCACGCGGCCGGCGTCGGCGCGGCAGCGGGTCAGCGGCGCCATGATGATACGGTTCGACAGTTCAAGGTCGCCCAGTTTTATCGGATCAAAAATAGTCGTCATGGAAAAAAACCTTTCTCTTAAGTTGATCAGTTGGTCGCGGGGGCCAGGCCGGCATTGCCGCTCTGACGGAAAGTAATCAGGGTCACCAGCAGGGCAAGGATCGCCAGGGCGGCGGCAGCCAGCGGCACGCTGGTAAGGCCGAAACCGTGGGCGATCACGCTGCCACCGACCCAGGCGCCGAGGGCATTGCCGATGTTGAAGGCGCCGATGTTCAGGGTGGACACCAGGTTCGGCGCGGCCTTGCCGAAGGTCACCACGTTGATCTGCAGCGCCGGTACGGCGGCGAACGAGGCGGTGGCCCACAGGAACAGGGTGATTTCAGTCGGGATCAGCGCGACGCTGGTCCAGCTCAGCACCGTGGACACCACCGCCATACTGATAAATACGCCGATCAGGGTGGCAGCCAGGCGCTTGTCGGCCAGCTTGCCGCCGATGATGTTGCCCAGGGTAAGGCCCAGGCCGATCAGCAGCAGGGTCCAGGTCACGCCTTTGGGCGACACGCCGGTGACGTCACCCAGCAGCGGCGCGACGTAGGTGAAGAGGGTAAACATAGAGGCTGCGAACAAGGCGGTCATGCTCAGGGACAGCCAGATACCCGCACCTTTGAGCGCGGCCAGTTCGGCGCGCATGTCGAGTTTTTCTTCGTCACGCTTGGCCGGCAGGAAGCGGATCAGGCCGATCAAGGCGATCACGCCAATCACCGTCACTGCCCAGAAGGTCGAACGCCAGCCGGCTTCCTGGCCCAGCGCGGTGCCCAGTGGCACGCCCAGCACATTGGCCAGGGTTAAACCGGTGAACATCAACGCCACCGCTGAGGCACGTTTGTTGGCGGGCACCAGGTTGGCGGCCACCACCGAACCAATCCCGAAGAAGGCACCGTGGCACAGCGCGGTCACCACACGGGCGAACATCAGCACGTTGTAATCACTCGCCATTGCGCAGAGCAGATTGCCGACAATGAAGATACCCATCAACGCTACCAGGGCGGCCTTGCGCGGCAGCCTGGCGGTGGCCAGTGCCATGAACGGCGCGCCGATGGCCACGCCCAACGCATAGCCGGTGACCAGCCAGCCCGCGCCGGGAATCGACACACCCAGGTCCGCCGCCACCTCGGGCAGCAAGCCCATGATGACGAACTCGGTGGTGCCGATGGCGAAGGCGCTGAGGGCCAGGATGAGTAGCGAGAGGGGCATTTGTGTTTCCTTGTTACAGCGAGGGTGCGCTGAGTTCGGTGAAAAGCGCCGTGAGGAAGGCTTGGATCACGTCCTCATTGCGTCTGAAAAAGTGCCACTGCCCGGCTTTCTGGCTGGTGATCAAGCCCGCACGTTGCAAGGTGGCCAGGTGGGCCGACACGGTCGACTGGGACAAGCCGCAGCGCTGGTCGATCTGCCCGGCGCAGATGCCGTATTCGTGGTTGTGCAGTTGCTCGGGGAATTGCACTTTCGGGTCTTTGAGCCAGGTGAGGATGTCTCGTCGTACTGGGTGCGCCAGGGCTTTTATTATTTCGTCGAGGTCGATGGACATGGCAGGTGCTCGGTGTAGTAAAACGTTATATCGCGATGAGGCGAACCTTAAATCGTTATATCCCGATATACCAATATGTTTTTGATCTGAGATCAGCATGAATCGGTATATCGGGTTATAACGATATGCGTACGGCAGTGATAGACTGCGCGGCATGAATTATCTCGCACATCTGCACCTGGGCGGCCAACTTCCTGCGCAATTGCTGGGCAGCCTGTATGGCGACTTCGTCAAAGGCCGCTTGCAGGGCCAGTTCAGCCCCAGCATTGAAGCTGCGATCCAATTGCATCGTTCCATTGACCGCTTCACCGACCGTCACCCGTTGGTGGGGATCGCGTTGTCGCGCTTCAGCCTGACGCGCAGGCGATATGCCGGGATCGTGCTCGATGTGTTTTTCGACCATTGCCTGGCGCGCGATTGGGCGCTGTATGCCGACCACCCGCTGGAGCGCTTCACCGCGCAGGTATACCGCGTGCTGGCGGCAGAACCGCAGTTGCCGGGCCGGCTGGCGCAGATTGCGCCGTATATGGCGGCCGATGATTGGTTGGGTTCGTATCGCGAGTTTGCGGTGATGGAGCAGGTGTTGCGCGGGATTTCGCGACGACTGACGCAGCCCGAGGCGCTGGGGTTTGCGATGCAGGAGTTAGGCGTGTTGTATGAGCCGCTGAGTGAAGACTTCCGACTGTTCTATCCAGAGCTACAGGCTTTCTGTAGGAGCGAGCTTGCTCGCGAAAATCGTTAACGATAACGCAGCGTTATCAGGACCCCGCGCTGTCTGTTCGCTTTTCGCGAGCAAGCTCGCTCCTACAGAGACTCGCCTTCAGGCGGCGATCAAGGCGCCACGTGGCTCGACCGGCTGCACCACGTCACCAAACAGCGCTTTCTGCACCGCCTGCTGCGCCTGATACGCCAGCGCCGCGCGCTCCTGCCCGGCGCAGGCAATCGGTTTGAGCACATGGATTTCCACGTCGCCCTGATCATTGGCAAACAAACGCATCAGGTGCGAGAGCAAATCATCATCGCCAATAAAGGGTGCCAACGGGTCCACCTGCCCATCGCGCAGGTAGCGGATCGCTACCGGTTGCAGCGACACATCCGCATCGATCGCACTGGCCAGCAAACGCCCGTGAAAAGTGCGCAGGCTGCGGCCGTCGGTGGTAGTGCCTTCCGGGAACATCAATAACGGGTGCCGGTGCTCCAGATGACGGGTCATCTGTTTGCGAATCAACTGGCTGTCGCCCGAGCCACGGCGAATGAACAGGCTGCCGGCTTTCGCCGCCAACCAGCCGGCCACCGGCCAGGTGCGTACTTCGGCCTTGGACAGGAACGACAGCGGCGTCACCATGCCCAGCAGCGGGATATCCGTCCAGGACACATGATTGCTCACCCACAGCATCGGTGTTTGCGGCAACTCGCCGTGCACCGTCACGCGAAAGGGCAGGGCGTTGGTCAACCGCGCCATGAAGAACCGCGACCAGCGCTGGCGCCGTACCATCGAATTGGCCACCCCCAGGCGTTCGAACAGGCCAAACACGCTGGCCATGCTCAAGCCCAGCGCAACCACCAGCAGCACCCGGGCGATGCGCCCGTACACGCGCAGGCGGCCCATCACATCGCCGCCTTGAAGTGGCGCGCATAACGGGGGCATAGCTCATCGCGCTTGAGCAGGATGAACACGTCGGCCACCTGGAAGTCTTCATCCCAGCACGGCTCGCCGCAAATTTTCGCCCCCAGGCGCATGTAGGCCTTGAGCAGCGGTGGCATTTCGGCGATGACGTTGGATGGCAGCGCCAGCGCCGGCAGTGGTTTTTTCGGTTCGGCGCGCAGGTGTTCATTGCACAGATAACGCTCGCGCAGACGCTGCATGATCGCGTGGGCCTGAATGCCGCCATCGTGCATCGGGATGCTCGCGCACCCCATCAGGTAGCTGTAGCCGCCCTGGTTGAGCACCTCGGCCAACTCGCCCCAGAGCACCGCGATGGTGCCGCCGTTGCGGTAGGCGGGGTCGACACAGGTACGGCCGATTTCCAGGATCGGGCCCTGCAGGTGGAGCAGCCCATGCAGGCTGAATTCTTCTTCGCTGTAGAACCGGCCCAAGGTGCTGGCGGCCTGATGATCGAGCAAACGGGTGGTGGCCACCAGTCGACCGCTGTTTAAGTCACGCACGCCGATGTGGCTGCAGTGAACATCATAGTCATCCATGTCCAGGCCCAGTTCCGCGCCTTTCAGCTTGGCGTTGAACTCGCCGCTGAATACGTTGAACCGCAGGGCCTGGGCTTCCTGCAAAGCCTTGGCGCCAATCAGGCGTTCGGCTTGCAGGCGGCGTTCATTGCCGGTGTCGCTGATGCGGGCGATCTGAGTCATAGCGAGTCTCCGAGTGCCGGCCAGGTTGTGCGGCCAGTCGACTTTGTTGTCCAAAGTCAGGCTATGTAGCCTCGGTGTCATCTCCATGAAGTTACGGTGACGGTTGGGTGACAGGCCTGTTGTCGTAAATCTGTCATCGGCCTGGTCTAGGATCGCGGGCTTGAATGCCCCTTGAGTTTGCGTCCCATGGTCAGAGGCCTGCTGTGCGTTGTCCTGCTGTTCGTCACCGTTGGCGCATGCGCCGAAACCTGGCCTGACAAAGACTGGGCCACCGGCAAATTACTTGAAGGCCCCGCGGTTGATGCATTGAACGCCTACGCTTTCCCGCCCCGTGACGACGCCACTCGCCAGGGAATTCGCACCGACGCGCTGTTGGTGATCCGCGATGGCCAGGTCGTCTATGAACGCTACGCCGCACCCACTACCGCCAGCACGCCGCACCTGACCTGGTCGGTCAGCAAAAGCTTGATGGCGACCGTGCTGGGGGTGGCCTACGGCCAGAACCGCTTCAAACTGAGTGACCCCGTCGCGCGCTTTTACCCAGCGATGAAACAGCATCCGAAGGTGACCATGGCCGACCTGCTGCACTGGGCCTCGGGCCTGGACTGGCAGGAAGACTATGAATACGCGCCGCTCAAATCCTCGGTAGTGGCGATGCTCTATACACGGGGTCGCGCCGATATGGCGCAATTTGCCGCCGATACCGAAGCCGCCGCCGAACCCGGCCAGGTGTTCCGTTACTCCAGTGGCGACAGCAACATGCTGTCCGCTGCGCTCAAGGGCATGCTCGGCCACAAGGCCTATATGAGCTATCCGTGGGAGGCGTTGTTCCAGCCATTGGGCATTCGCAACGCGACGTGGGAAACCGATGCCGATGAAACCTTCGTCGCCTCCTCCTACGCCTACCTCACCGCCCGCGATCTGGCGCGGGTCGGCTTGCTGATGGCGCGGGACGGGCGCTGGGGTGAGCAACAATTGCTGCCCAAGGCGTGGGTCGCCTTCAACCGCCAACCCTTCAACAACTACAAAACGGGCCAGGATGAAGCCGTACCGGGTGGCCATTGGTGGCTCAACCAGGGCACGCCCCAACCCTGGCCCGACGCGCCGGCCGACACCTTCGCCGCGCTGGGGCACTGGGGCCAGGCGCTGTTTGTGCTGCCCGACGAGCACCTGGTGATTGTGCGCTATGGCGATGACCGCGACGGCAGCTACCGGCATAACGAATTGCTCAAGCGCGTGCTGGCGGCGGTGCGGTCATGATTCGTCGTCATCCGTTTATCAGCGTTTTGCTGGTGCTGTTGCTCGTGTTGTCAGGCTGGATATGGCACGAGCGCGTCAACCTGCAAGCCTTTCCCGACATCATCGCGGCGTACACGGCCAAGGAGTATTGCTCGTGTCGCTATGTGGAGAACATGCCTGCGGATTATTGCCTGGGGTATGTAAAGCAGTATGTGCCGACCAGTGGGTTTGTCGACAAACCCGAGCGCAGTGAAGTGACGGCGAGTGGGTTGGGGCGCACGCATACCGCGCGGTGGATGGGGGAGCGGCAGGGGTGTCGCCTGATCCCCTGATATTCTGATGCGACCTGCGTCGGTACAGTCTGTCTTTACATTGGATTTGCGCCGCTTGTGAGATTGCGCTTAATGTTCGCGCAGGTTTTTTGCCCTAGAGTCTTTATGTTCAACCTCAAGCCCCTCCTCTTCACGCTGCTGGCCTGTGCCGCTGCGCCTGCCCACGCCGACTGGTACCTGGATAACGAATCCTCGCGCCTGTCTTTCGTTACCACCAAAAACACCGAGATCGCCGAGGTCCACCGCTTCCTGGTGCTTCACGGCAAGGTCGATGGTAAAGGCGCGGCCCAGGTACAAGTGGAGTTGGAGTCGATCAACAGTGGCGTCCCGCTGCGTGACGAGCGCATGCGCAAAGAGCTGTTCGAGATCAAGCGTTTTCCCGAAGCGTTGATCAGCACACAGATCAACCTGCAACCGATCAATGACTTGGCTTCCGGCGCGCAATTGGAGATGCGCCTGCCGTTGAGCATCACCCTGCATGGCAAGACCCAGACCTACGACGCTGAGCTGCTGGCCACGCGTCTGGATGACCGGCGCTTCCAGGTCGTGACCCTCGAACCTGTCGTGGTGCGTGCCGAAGATTTCGAGCTGCAGCCCGGGGTGGCGGCGCTGCGCAAGGCGGCGGGGCTCAAATCGATCAGTTTGTCGGTGCCGGTGGGTGCGGTGCTGATCTTCACGGCGCGCTGACGTGGGCGGTGCGGTGTTCCCGTGGCGCAGTGCCAACCGTTTCGAGTTGTTGATCGACGGGCCGAGGTTTTTTCCGCAGATGTTGGTGGGCATTGCTCGTGCCGAGCGACAGGTGGATCTGGAGTTATACCTGGTGGAAGCCGGCGCGTGTGCCGAAGCGATGGTGCAGGCGCTGGTGCTCGCGGCTGAGCGCGGTGTGCACGTGCGCTGCCTGTTCGATGATTACGGCAGCCTGGCGTTCACCCTTGGGTTGCGCAAGCGTTTGACCGATGTGGGCGTGGAACTGCGCTTCTACAATCGCCTGAGCTGGCGCCGCTGGATGCGTAACCTGTACCGCGACCATCGCAAGCTGTTGCTGGTCGACCAGGAAGTAGCGGTGGTCGGCGGTACCGGCGTCACCGATGAGTTCTGGACACCAGGGCAAGACACTGCCGATTGGCATGAAGTGATGGTGCAAATCAACGGCCCGCTGGTGTTGGACTGGCAGGCATTGTTCGACCGCCAATGGCACGCCAACGCGGCGCGTCGAGAGTGGAAACCGGCCACGCATTTTGGCCTGCCGCGTTTACCCAAGGTGCCGGCGACCGGCCCTGGTCTCGGCCGCGTCGCCTATGCCGACGCCCGTCAGCACCGCGATATCTTGCAATCGCTGATACGCGCCCTGAACAGCAGCAAAACCCGCATCTGGCTGGCCACGCCGTATTTTCTGCCCACCTGGAGCGTGCGCCGTGCCTTGCGCCGCGCGGCGGGGCGCGGGGTGGATGTGCGTTTGCTGCTCACCGGGCCGCGCACCGATCATCCTTCCGTACGCTACGCCGGGCATCGTTACTACCCGCGACTGCTGCGCTCGGGCGTGCAGATTTTCGAGTACCAGCCGTGCTTTCTGCACCTGAAGATGGTGCTGGTGGATGACTGGGTCAGTATCGGCTCGTGCAACTTCGACCACTGGAATTTGCGTTTCAACCTGGAAGCCAACCTCGAAGCGCTGGACCCTGAATTGACGCAGGCGGTGGCGAGCAGTTTCGAACGCGACTTTGCACACAGCCAGGCGGTCAGCCTGGAGGCGTGGAAAGCCCGGCCGTTGTGGCGGCGCGTGAAACAGCGGGTGTGGGGGTGGATCGATCGGTTGGTGGTGAACCTGCTGGATCGACGCGGCTAGGCGGAGCACTGAGGTCGAATGTGGGAGAGGGCACGCCCCTCCCACATTTTTTTGCACTTGAGGTTTAGAGCAGTTCAAAGCTCTGCTGCTGCACATCCTGGGAGTCCAGCCCGATCTGTACATTGAACTCACCGGGCTCTGCGGCGAACTTGAGTTGGGTGTTGTAGAACTTCAAATCCTCCTCAGTGATGGTGAAGTGCAGCGTGCGCTCTTCGCCGGCCTTGAGCATGACCTTCTGGAAGTTCTTCAGCTCTTTCACCGGGCGGATCATCGAGCCGGCCACGTCCTGGATGTACAACTGCACCACGGTTTCGCCATCCACCTTGCCGGTGTTTTTCAGCGTGACGCTGGCATCCAGCTTGCCGGTCTTGTTCAGGGTGGTGGACGACAGCGCCATGTCCGACAGGCTGAACGTGGTGTAGCTCAGGCCATAGCCAAACGGGAACAGCGGGCCGGTAGTGTCATCGAAATACTGCGAGGTGTAGTTGCCCGGCTTGCCCGGCGTGAACGGCCGGCCGATGCTCAGGTGGTTGTAATAGGTGGGAATCTGCCCCACCGAGCGCGGGAAGGTAATCGGCAGCTTGCCCGACGGGTTGTAGTCGCCAAACAGTACGTCGGCAATGGCGTTGCCGCCTTCGGTGCCGGAGAACCAGGTCTCCAGAATGGCGTCGGCCTGTTGGTTTTCCTCGAGAATCGACAGCGGCCGGCCGTTCATCAGCACCAGCACCAGCGGTTTGCCGGTAGCCTTGAGGGCCTTGATCAGCTCGCGCTGGCTTTGCGGGATATTCAGGTCGGTGCGGCTGGAGGATTCGTGGGACATGCCACGGGACTCGCCCACGGCGGCCACTACGATGTCCGCGTTCCTGGCGGCCTTGACCGCCTCATCGATCAACACCTGCGGGGCACGCTTGTCGTCCACCACTTCCGGGGCGTCGAAGTTGAGGAAGTTCAGGTAGTCGACCACTGCCTTGTCATTGGTGATGTTGGCGCCACGGGCGTAGATGATCTTGCCCTTGTCGCCGACCACGGCGTTCATGCCGTCAAGCAACGTCACCGATTGTTCAGGACGCCCGGCGGCGGCCCAGCTGCCCATCATGTCAATCGGCGCCTTGGCCAGCGGGCCCACCAGCGCGATGGTCGCGGACTTTTTCAGCGGCAGCGTCTGGTTCTGGTTCTTCAGCAACACCAGGCTGCGGCGCGCGATGTCACGGGCATCGGCGCGGTGCAGGCGGCTGTCGGCATAGGTATCTGCCGGGTCGTCCTCGGCCTTGCCGATGCGCAGGTAAGGGTCCTTGAACAGGCCCATGTCGTACTTGGCGCCGAGTACTTCACGCACGGCGTTGTCGATGTCGCTCTGTTCGATTTCGCCGGACTTGAGCAGCCCCGGCAGTTCCTTGCTATACAGGGTGTCGTTCATGCTCATGTCGATGCCGGCCTTGATCGCCAGCTTGGCGGCTTCACGCCCGTCCTTGGCCACGCCGTGCTTGATCAGTTCAAAGATCGCGCCATGGTCACTTACCGCCAGGCCCTTGAAGCCCCAGTCCCTGCGCAGCAGGTCGTTCATCAACCAGGTGTTGGCGGTGGCGGGTACGCCGTTGATCGAGTTGAGCGCCACCATCACGCTGCCGGAGCCGGCCTTGATCGCCGCGTGGTAGGGCGGCAGGTAGTCCTGGTACATCTTGACCGGGCTCATGTCGACCACGTTGTAGTCGCGGCCGCCTTCCACCGCGCCGTACAGGGCGAAGTGCTTGACGCTGGCCATAATGCTGTCGGCATTCGCGGCGCTGGCGCCCTGGAAGGCCTTGACCATCACTTCGGCAATACGCGACACCAGGTACGTGTCTTCGCCGAAGCCTTCGGAGGTACGGCCCCAGCGTGGGTCGCGGGAAATGTCGACCATCGGCGCGAAGGTGATGTCGAGGCTGTCGGCGGCGGCTTCCTGGGCGGCGATGCGCCCGGAGTGGCCGATGGCCTCCATGTCCCAGCTGGACGCCAGGGCCAGGCTGATCGGGAAAATCGTGCGATGGCCGTGGATGACGTCGTAGGCGAAAAACATCGGGATCTTCAACCGGCTGCGCATGGCCGCGTCCTGCATCGGACGGTTTTCCGGGCGGGTGATCGAGTTGAAGGTGCCCCCGATGCGGCCCGCGGCGATTTCCTTGCGGATCAGCTCGCGCGGCATTTCCGGGCCGATGCTGATCAGGCGCAATTGGCCGATCTTTTCATCGAGGGTCATCTGCTTGAGCAGGTCGCTGACGAAGGCGTCCTTGTCTTTAAGCGCAGCAGGCTTTGTTTCTGCCCATACGGGGTGGCTGGCCAGAGTGGCAACAAGGCCGAGCAAACACAGCTTCTTCATGAATATCCTTTTTCGGCTCACTGCACAGCGGTCAGGCTGATCGGCCAAAATGTGGGGAGCGTCTATTGTTGTTCGGGTGTTGTTCAGATAAATGCAGCACACTCTGAACTCTTTTTCGCGCTGGGCATCTTTGTAGCTGATTGGCTCAATGCATTCCAGTGGTGGCGGATTATGCCCCAAGCGCGTGGTTTATAGGGTTAGTCATCAAATTCATCCAGATTGGGCAGGAGAAACACCATGCAAGCAGCACAAGGTTACCGCTGGGGCTTGAAAGCCGCAGCGCTGTTATTGATCAGCACCGTGCTGAGCGGTTGCGGCATCAACAACATCCCGACCCTGGACGAACAGGCCAAGGCGGCCTGGGGCCAGGTGCAGAACCAGTACCAACGCCGTGCCGACCTGATCCCCAACCTGGTGGAAGTGGTCAAAGGCTACGCTGCCCATGAGCAGGACACCCTCACCGCCGTGATTGAAGCGCGGGCCAAGGCCACCTCGATCCAGGTGGATGCCAGCACTCTCGACAACCCGGAAAAACTCAAGCAGTTCCAGCAGGCCCAGGACGGCCTGAGCGGTGCACTGAGCCGTTTGATGGTGGTGTCCGAGCGCTATCCGGACCTGAAGGCCAACCAGAACTTCCTGGCCCTGCAATCGCAACTCGAGGGCACTGAAAACCGTATCGCCGTGGCCCGTCGCGACTTTATCCAGGCCGTGCAGACCTACAACACTGAGATCCGCACTTTCCCAGGCCGCCTGTGGCACAGCGTGATGTACAGCGACTTGCCGATCCGCGCCACGTTTGAAGCCACCAGTGCCGATGCCGATAAGGCACCGCAGGTGAAATTCAAGTAACGCTGCCTTGAGGTGTCGATGCGTTTATTACGGATAGGCCTGGCGCTGTGGCTGCTGGGCTGCGTGGGCATGGCCCAGGCGGCCCTGACCTTCCCGGCATTGACCGGGCGGGTGGTGGACAACGCCCAGATGATCGACCCGGCAGTGCGCGAGCAGCTGACCCAGCAATTGCAGGCGCTGGAGCAGACTTCCGGTGACCAGATCGTGGTAGTCACCGTACCCGACCTGCAGGGCGTGCCAATTGAAGACTACGGTTATCAATTGGGGCGCGCCTGGGGCATCGGCCAGAAGGGCAAGGACAACGGCGCGCTGTTGCTGGTTGCCCGCGACGAGCGAAAGCTGCGTATTGAAGTCGGCTATGGCCTGGAAGGCGTGCTGACGGATGCGCAGTCCTGGGTGATCATCAACCAGGTGATCGCGCCCAAGTTCAAGGCCGGCAATTTCAGCCAGGGCATCAGCGACGGTGTCGCGGCGATGATCCAGGTGGTGGGCGGTGAACCGCTGGCCGTGCCGGCCCATGTGGCGGATGCGAATTTCGCCAAGGACAATCCCGGGTTTTCCATCGGTTTGTTCATCCTGCTGATCGGCGTGTTGTGGCTGTGTAATCGCATGGGCCTGCCGGTGGGGGCTATCCTGCTGGCTATCCTCAGCAGCAGCAGCGGACGTGGCGGCGGTGGGGGCGGCGGTGGCGGTGGTTTCCGCGGCGGCGGCGGCGGTTTCGGCGGTGGCGGGGCTTCGGGCGGCTGGTAATGACAATAACGAGAAAAGAGCATCTACAACCATGGCATTACTGACTGAACATGAGCAGCGCCAAGTGGCCGAAGCGATCGCCCGGGTCGAGCAACAGACCGACGCCGAACTGGTCACGGTGCTGGCTGCGCGTGCCGATGACTACGCCTACATTCCGTTGCTGTGGGCCAGCCTGATCGCGTTGGTGGTGCCCGGTGTGGTGCATTACTTGTCGGGCTACCTGACCATGTACACCTTGTTGTTGGCGCAGTGGGCGACCTTCATTGTGTTGTGCCTGGTGTTTCGTTTGCCCAAGGTCACCACCCGTCTGATTCCACGCTCGGTACGCCACTGGCGCGCCTCCAACCTGGCGCGCCGGCAATTTCTGGAGCAGAACCTGCACCACACGCTGGGCAGCACCGGAGTGCTGATTTTTGTCAGCGAGGCGGAGCGTTATGTGGAAATTCTCGTCGATGATGGTATTTCCAAACGCCTGGATGACAGCAGTTGGGACGCCATCGTCAAGGCATTCACCGTGCAGGTGAAACAGGGGCAGACGCTCGCCGGCTTTATTGCGTGCATCGAGGCCTGTGGTGAATTGCTCAAGGTGCATGTGCCGGTGACGCAAACCCGCAACGAGCTGCCAAATCGTTTGGTCGTACTCGAGTAACCCAGTCAACACCGTGCCAAATGGGGGAGGGGGCTTGCCCCCGATGAGGGTGGGTCAGCTACAGATAAGCTGGCTGACACACCGCCATCGGGAGCAAGCCCCCTCCCACATTTGGATCTACTTTGGCTGCTGGAACTGACCATTGGTCAAATAACTCCGTGCCGTCGCGGGTTATCCCCCCTAAAATGCCCGGCATTCCCAGCCCGAGGCGTTTTTGTTCATGTCTGTCACCGCTCAACCTGCCAGCCCTGCGCCGGATCATCATGCCCAGTTCATTGAACTGCTGAGCGCAAGCCTGGCGCAGAACGCCTTTATCAAGCTGGTGTTGGCCAAGTACGTGGGCGCGGAGGCCGAACTGCAGCGGTTGATCATCAAGCCTGTGACGGTCAAGGAGCAGCCCTGCCTGTCCTTCGTCTACCGCTACAAGACTCGCGACATCACCAAGAACCTGCCGCTGGCCGACGGCGTGGCGGCAATTGCCGAGCTGCTGCCGGCCTCGTTCAAGAACGCGCACCTGTTGTCGCTGACGGACGAAGCCCAGCTGGAATACAGCAAGAAAAACAAAAGCTCGCTGTTCAAAAGCAAGCCGCAGCAATTGCGCGAGGCGCCATCAGCCGAGCATAACCGCGAGAAGAATCGCTTCCTCGACCTGAGCCGGCCGTTCCTTGCCGACCTGGGCGTGACCGACGCCAAACAGGCGCTGATCCCGTCGATGTCGCGCAAGTGGAAGCAGATTAACAAGTTCATCGAAGTGTTCAGCCATGCGCTGACGACATCGCCCTTGAAGCTCGACCAGCCGGTGCGCGTCGCCGATTTCGGCTCGGGCAAGGGCTACCTCACGTTCGCGATCCACGACTACCTGCGCAACACCCTCAAAGCCGAGGGCGAAGTGACCGGTGTCGAACTGCGAGAGGACATGGTGACCCTGTGCAACGCCGCCGCCGCGCGCCTGGAGCACCCGGGGCTGGTGTTCAAGTGCGGCGATGTGCGCAGCGTCGCGCCGAGCCAGCTGGAGGTGATGATCGCCCTGCATGCCTGCGATATCGCCACCGACTACGCGATTCACACCGGCATCCGCTCCGGCGCGTCGATCATCATGTGTTCGCCGTGCTGCCACAAACAGATTCGCCTGCAGATCCAGAGCCCGGTCTTGCTCAAGCCGATGCTGCAATACGGCCTGCACCTGGGCCAACAGGCGGAAATGCTCACCGACAGCCTGCGCGCCTTGTTCCTCGAAGCCTGTGGGTATGAGACCAAGGTGTTCGAGTTCATCTCGTTGGAGCACACCAACAAGAACAAGATGATCCTGGCGGTCAAGCGCGCGGAGCCGGTGGACAACGCGCAGTTGCTGGCGAAAATCCAGGAGCTCAAGGCGTTCTATCACATCACCGAACATTGCCTGGAAACCCTGCTGCGCGCCGACGGTTACCTGCCCTGAATACAGCCCCCCTGTGGGCGCGGGCTTGCTCGCGAATGCGGTGATCAGTCACTGCATCGGCGTCTGACACTGCGCCTTGGCGAGCAAGCCAGCTCCCCTATCCAGGGTGCGCGCGCCTTGCCAACGTTAGAAGAACCGCGTCACGCTGATCTTCGCATCGCGCCCCTTGGTGTAGGCACGGTCGCCGCTCAACGCCGGACGGAAGTTTTTGTTGAACAGGTTGTCGACGGTGAAGTTTACCTCGGTGCCTTTCAAGTACGCCTGCTGCGGCTTCCATTTGGCGAACAGGCCTTGGGTGTTGTAGCGCTTGTTGTCGTACTGGTCGTAGAACAGGTCGCCGACCCCGGAGCCCGGCCCGCCGGAGTATTTGTCGCTGGGCAAGCGGTTGGTGGCGCCGATGAACTGGCCCATCCACCCCACCTGCGCATCCCAGGCCGGGATGTGGGTACCCAGCACCAGCACCCACTTGGTCGGCGGGATATCCCGCGCTGCCACGTCCGGGCCCCAAGGATTGGTATAGGCGCCTTCGTGCTGGCCTTTGGCATAGGCGAACGACACTGAGCCGAACACGTAGGTGGAGTTATAGATCGACTCGACCTCGATGCCCTTGATGGTCAAGCCGCCGATATTGCGGTAATTGGACAGCGCCCCCGGCGGACAAGCGGAGGCAATCGTGCCGCCGTTGATGGCCTGGTTCCGGCAGCCCACGCCGGTGGCCTTGAAGATTTCGTCTTCGACCTTGTTGTGGAACAAGGTGGTGCGCAGTTGCAGGTTGTCATCCTGGGCGATGAGGGTGTCGAAGTGGGTGATGTTGCCCAGGGTAATCGAGGTGATGCGCTCCGGGTCGAGGTCGAGACTGGTGGCGGTGCGGCTGCCCAGGCCTTGCACTTCATATTGCTCGTCGATCACCGGCGCACGCCAGGTCTGGCTCCAGTTGGCGAACAGGCCGACGTTTGGCGTCACCGTCCAGAACAGCGCCAGGCGCGGTGACCAGCCGGTGTAGGTGCGATCGCTGTAGTCATGGCCAACCGCAGGGTCAGGGTCGTTGTAGTACGGCGCATCGTTGCCTTCGCCCCGGTTGCGCACATGGTCGTAGCGCAGCGACGGGGTGATGGTCAGGTCGCCAAGGGTCACTGCATCCTGAATAAAGAAACTGTTGGTATCGACCTTGCCGTGGGGCATAAAGCCCGGTTGAAAGTGCCCATAGTTATAGCGCGGCGTGTTGTAGGTGCTGCCGGGCATCCACATTTCGGTGTCGCGCACGTGCTTGCGCACCTGCCCGCCGACCGTCAGCGCATGCTGCAGGGGGCCGGTGTCGAACAGGCTGACGTTGCGTATGTCCAGATGTTTGTCGGTGTAGGCGGTGTCCATCTCGCGCCCGCCGGTGGCCAGCTGGAAAAACGCGGTGGCATCGCGCTCGTCGGTCTGCTCGGTGTCTGACTGGGAGTATTTGACGGTCAAGTCCACCAGCGGGTTGTCCAGCGGCTGGTATTGGTACTTGCCCGACCAGGTGGTGTCGACGGTATCGCGGTGCGCCAGAAAGCGCTTGAGTGCGCCTTCGTAACCGTAGCGGTCGATGTTGAACTGGGTCGGCGGTGTCGGATAGCTGGCGGCGGAGAAGGGTGTCCAGCGGTTGCTGTGAGAGCGCGAGTAGGACAGGCCGACGCTGTGCTCATCGGTGAAGTGCGCATTGACCTTGAACAGCTTGCCGTCCACATCCTGGGCGCTGTTGGGCAGGCGCTGGGGATTGATCGGGTACTGGTCATTCTCGTTGGGCAACTTGGCGGCGACCTTCATGTCGCCGCCGTCGCGTTGGGTCAGGTAAGCCAGTGCGTCGAAACGGCCGTCGTCGGTGCGGCCGTACACGGCACTGCTGTAGACCTGCTCATGGTCGTTGCTCGAGTAGCCGTATTTGAGCATCGCGCCGCTGTTGCGGCCGTCTTTGAGCAGGTCCGGGGCATCCTTGGTGGTCATGTTGACCGTACCGCCAAAGCCGCCGTTGCCGGTGAACGGCGAGTTCGGGCCTTTCTCTACCTCAATGCTCTTGATCAGCTCGGGCTCGATAAACACCGTGCCTTGCTGGTAGCGCTCAAAACCACTTTTGGTGGCGCCGTCGACGGTCATCGGCACGTCTTCGGCATCGCCGAAACCCCGGATGTTGATGGTCTGGCCGCCGGGTTTCAGCGAGCCGCCCTGGCTGACGCCGGGCAGGGTCTGCAACAGGCTCGGTATGTTGTTGGACTGGTAGCGGTCGATATCGGCCTGGGTCAGGGTGGAGCGGTTGACGGTACTGGAATTCACTTCGCTGCCCGTGCCGATCACGCTTGATGTGTCGAGTTGGATCGCGCTGCTTTGCGTGGTCTTGCCCGCATCGGCGCGCACCACATAGGTGGTGCCGACCTTGATCAGGGTAAATTCTGTGTCATTGAGCAGGGTGCGAATCGCCACTTGCGCGGTGTAATCCCCCTTGAGGGCCGGCGCCTGCACTTGCTTGAGCAACGTTTCATCGAACAGCAGCTGGATTTTCGCCTGCTGCGCCACTTGGCTCAGGGATGTTGCCAATGACTGGGCGGGCAGTTGCAGCTTGAACGACTCGGCCTGGGCGCTGACGCTGAACGCCAGGCAGGTTGCAAGCAGGGTCGGTCGAAGAAACAGGTGCGAAGCAGGGCAAGGCGCGCGAAACATGAGATCCCCCGGAGCGGCTAAATAGCCAAAAAGGTGTGCGCATCAAACGCAGACGGGGGGAAGACGGGCCAGGCAAAAAAATCCACACATGCGAATGCAAAATATTCTCATGTGTGGGTTATCGGCTTGATTCGATTCTCACAATGCCGTCGGCGCCGGTCACGGTCTTTACCGGCAACAGCGCGGGCAGGGCGTTGAGCAGCGCGTCCGGGTCATTCACATTCAGGTTGCCCGACACCTTGAGTTGCGCCACGGCCTTGCTGACCTGCAAAGGCGCCTGGGGACGGTAAAGACTCAACTCGTCGATCAGGCTGGCCAGCTCGCGGTTACGAAACGACAAATGCCCGCTGCGCCAATCGGCGACGTCTTCGGCGCTGAGGGTTTGCTGTTGCACCGTGCCCTTGGCGTACTGGTAAATGGCGCGTTGCCTGGCTTCGAGCAGCGTGGCGGGGTGTTTTCCGTCCGGTTCGAACGCCACTTGGCCATGGGCCACGCTGACCACCAGTTGCTGTTCGCTGCGGCGCACATCGAAACCGGTGCCCACCACGCGCACATTCGCTTGGCCGGCTTGTACGTACAGTGGGCGTTCCTTGTCGGCGGCCACATCGATGTACAACTGGCCCTTGTCCAGGTGAAGGATGCGTTGGTGCGCGGTGAAATCCACGCGAATACGGGTATTGACGTTTACATACAAGGTGCTGCCATCGGGCAGGTGCAGGGTGCGCATGCCCTTGGCATGACCGGCGACCTGAGCGTGATACAGCTCGCGTGGCGCACCGAGATGGGGGGCAAGAACGGCGCAGAGCAAGGCGGCCGCCACCGCCAGGGCAGGGCGCCACAGGGCTTTGCGCTTGGGCAGCGGCAGCGGTTTGTTCAGTTGCGGCAACTGGGCAAGTTCGGCCCACAATTGTTCGAACCCGGCATAGGCGCGCGCATGGGCCGGGTTGGCCCGCCAGGCGGCAAAGGCCTTGCGGTCGGCGTCGTTGCGGTTGCGCGCAAACCAGTTGGCGGCTTGGGCATCGATGGCGTCGCTCGCTTCGATATCCGGCGCGTCGATGTCGCTCGGGCGGTTCATTGTGGCTGCTCCGTGCCGGGTTCAGGTTGAAGACGCCGCTTGCAATGCAGCAGCGCAAAAGCGATGTGCTTTTCCACCATGCTTGTCGAAACGCCCATGCGCGCGGCGATCTGTGCCTGGCTCCAACCTTCGAAGCGATGCAGCATAAGGGCTTCGCGCCGACGGGGCGAGAGTTCGGCGAGCGCATCTTTGAGCTGTTCCAGGCGCTGGATGCGCAGCGCGGCGGCCATGGGCTCGTTTTGCTCATCGGTGGCAGGTTCGGTGTGCCCGTCGGCCGAGTCGGCGTGGACGCTGCGGCGTACCTTCTGTTTACGCCAGTGATCGCGCAACAGGTTGCGCGCCATCTGAAACAGAAACGCCCGCGGCTGCTCGACCTTGGCCCGGTCACGGTAGTCCAGCCATTGGGTAAACACATCCTGAGTCATGTCCGCCGCGTCGCTGGCGTTGTCCGTGCGTTTGCGCAGGAAATACAGAATATCTGCATAAAACCCGCGACAGGCATCGGCCGACAATGGGTCGGGCTTGGGACGAGGCATGGATATCCTTCTTGACGAAGCACGGCTTGGAAAAGGTTGCGGATGATATCGAGAATTATTGTCATTTGTCTCTATGCAAGCGTGCGTACGATCAAAATGTGGGAGCGGGCTTGCTCGCGAAGGCGGCGGGCCAGTCGATGTATTTGCATCTGAACGACCGCCTTCGCGAACAAGCCCGCTCCCACACTGGATTGAGTGTTATCGCAGCAAGGCCTTCAACTGTTCGACCCTGTCGCAGGATCAGGCCGGGTTTTCAGGCTCAATTGTTGGGTGCGGGAGGTGCCCGGTGTCGGCCCGCGCGCTATGATCTGCCTGGCTTGGCCAGGCCGGAGTCACGCCCGTGTTCGAAGAGGGGGCGGCAAGTGAAGCAAGCATGGCTTTTTGTTTTTTGCAGGGATTAACCGCAGCGCATGTCTATTCGTTTGAAATTACTGAGAAAGAAACTTGGCGTGACGCTGGAAGCCCTGGCGGAAAAGTCCGGGATGACCAAGAGCTACCTGTCCAAAATCGAACGTGGGCTCAATACGCCGTCCATCGCTGCCGCGCTGAAACTGGCCAAGGCGCTGAATGTAAAAGTCGAGGAGCTGTTCAGCGAAGGCAGGGTCAGCCTCGACAGCTACAGCCTGGTGCGCAGCCATGAGCGGCCTGACACCTCGCCAGGTTACGCGGTGCTGGCCCATCAAGTCAGCGAGCGCAGCCTGTTGCCGTTCATCATCTACCCGCCGGCTGAATTTACGGACAAGACCTTCAAGGAACATTTGGGCGAGGAGTTTTTGTTCGTGCATGAAGGCCGCGTGGAGGTGGATTTCATGAGCGAACGGGTGATTCTGGAGCGCGGCGATGCGCTGCATTTCAACGCGCAGAAACCCCATCGGCTTCGCTCGCTGGGGGAGGTGCGGGCGCAGGTGCTGGTGGTGGTGCACAGCGCAGAAGAATGAGCCTGATCTGACGCTGTGAGTACAGCCAATGTGCGCGCTGGCTGGCCTGCGAGGGCCGTGTATCTTACTCGCTATGTCGCTGATTCGCCGCTATCGCAGACCAGTCAGCGCGCAGGTTTTGATCAGCGTTCCACAGGGACTGAAAGTGCAGGATTGCCCAGCGGATGCGTGCGTGCCGCAAAGAACCTCAGGTCCATGGCAGTGCCCTCGAACAACTCGAGATACCGCCGTTTCTGTTGACGAATAAACCCGTCGCTGCGCCCCGCCACCGAAATCGCCAGGGTGGTAATGCTGGCCTGGCGTAGTGCGTCCACCAGGTGTTTATCCTGCGGCCCCAGGTCCTGGCCGAAGATGCACAGCGCGCCTTCGTGGGTGAGCAGCTGTTCATAACAGAACGACAGATAATCCGAGCTGCGGATGGTCTTGAGCTTCTCTTGCACCTTGCCTTCACTGACGAACAGCGGCACGTCATCCAGCGTCTTGATTGTGTTGTTGATCGCAAAACTGCTGAGCAACGTGCTGTCGGTGGACGGCAGTTTGCGCGCGGTGCCGTCGAGGTTGCGCACCAGGTGCAGGCCGCCGTGCAGGTACAAAATACGCGTGGCGTCGGTGCGGGTATCGCGCAGGTCGAAGCTTGAGTCGGCGCTGCGAAACAGGTCGTCGATGCCGGGCGTGTGCAGAATCGCCCAATAGTTGAGCAGGTCGTAGTTGCTGGTGAAGACCGTGGCGTAGCGGGCCAGCTCTGTGTTGAGGGTCGACAGGGTCGAAGGCTGCACCAGACGCCAGGGGATATGCACGGCATGGATCGTATTGATCAGCGCTTCCTTGATCGCGTAGTAGCGATTGCGCGGCGCCGCCGAGCTGACCGCAAGGGCCTTGTTGACGCGGCTGGTGGTTTTCAGCGCGCCCAGGGCCTGCTCGAAACTGCGGGTTTGCAAGGCATCGAATACGCTGAGTTCGGATGGGCTCAGGGGTTTTTCTTCCACTGTGCGGGCGTTTTCAAACAGCGAGTCGTAGGCAAAGTCTTCCCAAATCGTGCGGCTTGCGCCGTTGCCGATCAGAATCCCATTGAAGTCGATGGCGCCGCGCAGCGCGCTCCAGTCTTCAAGGTGGGCGTCAATATCCTGGAAATCCTTCATTGCGGCGGGTCTACTCGAAATCGGCTGGACGGTGACTTTATCACGAGCCGGCATTGATCCTGATCAACATGCGGCAAGCGGTACCGGTGGATTCTGTGGGTATAACGCCTCTGAGGATCGACCATGAGCAGCACGTTCTTTATTCCCGCCGTCAATATCATGGGCACCGAATGCCTGGACGAGGCCATGATCGCGATCCGCAACTACGGCTTTCGCAAGGCGTTGATCGTCACTGACGAGGGCCTGTGCAAGGCCGGTGTGGCCAGCATGATTGCCGGCAAGCTGGCGATGCAGGACATTGATTCGGTGGTCTACGATGGCGCCAAGCCCAACCCCAATGTGGAAAACGTCGAGAAGGGCCTGGCGCTGCTGCAACAGAGCGGCTGCGATTTTGTGGTGTCCCTGGGCGGCGGCTCGCCCCATGACTGCGCCAAAGGGATCGCCCTGTGCGCCACCAACGGCGGACGCATCGGCGACTATGAGGGCGTCGACCAGTCGAGCAAGCCGCAGCTGCCGCTGGTGGCGATCAACACCACCGCCGGTACCGCCAGTGAGATGACCCGTTTCTGCATCATCACCGACGAAACCCGCCATGTGAAAATGGCCATCGTCGACCGCAATGTCACGCCGCTGCTGTCGGTCAACGACCCGGCGCTAATGGTCGCCATGCCCAAGGGCCTCACCGCCGCCACCGGCATGGATGCCCTGACGCACGCCATCGAAGCCTACGTGTCCACCGCCGCCACGCCGATCACCGACGCGTGCGCAATCAAGGCGATTGAGCTGATCAGCGCCAACCTGCGCCTGGCGGTGCACGACGGCAGCGACATGGCCGCACGGGAAAACATGGCGTATGCGCAGTTCCTCGCGGGCATGGCGTTCAACAACGCGTCGCTGGGCTTCGTGCATGCCATGGCGCATCAGCTCGGAGGCCTGTACGACCTGCCCCATGGTGTATGCAATGCGGTGCTGTTGCCCCACGTGCAGAGTTTCAATGCCAGTGTCAGCGCCAGGCGCTTGAGTGACGTGGCTCGCGCGTTGGGTGCCGATATCAAGGGGGTTACCCCGGAAGAGGGCGCGCAGGCCGCAATCGCCGCGATTCGCACGCTGTCCCAGGATGTGGAGATCCCCGCCGGGCTGCGCGAACTCGGCGCCAAGTTGCAGGATATTCCGCTGTTGGCGAGCAATGCGTTGAAGGATGCGTGTGGCCTGACCAATCCACGCCGGGCGGATCAGCGTCAGATCGAGGAGATCTTTCGCAGCGCGTTTTGATAGGGGCAGCTTTGAGCCGCAAGCGTTAAGCTACACGTTGAATGCCTTCAACTTGAGCATCAAGCGTGCGGCTCGCCGCTGAGGTCCCCCATGAGAGTTCTGTTATTCGGTGCCACCGGCATGGTCGGCCAGGGCGTGCTGCGCGAGTGCCTGCTGGCGCCCGACGTGCAGGAAGTCGTCGCGGTCGGCCGTACGCCGTTGACCCAGGAACACGGCAAACTGCATCAGGTGTTACACAGTGACATGCTGGATTTCCAGCCCCTGGAAAACCTGCTGCAAGGCTTTGATGCGTGCTTTTTCTGCCTGGGCGTGTCCTCGGCGGGCATGAATGAGGCCGCGTACACGCACATCACGTATGACCTGACGCTGGTCGCCGCCAGCACCCTGGCACGGCTCAACCCACAGATGACGTTTGTGTACGTTTCCGGTGCCGGCACCGACAGTTCCGAAACGGGCAAGTCGATGTGGGCGCGGGTCAAGGGCAAGACCGAAAACGCCTTGCTGCGTTTGCCGTTCAAGGCGGTGTATCTGTTCCGGCCAGGGATCATCCAGCCGCTGCACGGCGTGCGCTCCAAGACGCCGTTGTACCAGGCGTTCTATAGCGTGCTCGGGCCGTTGCTCTCGTTTCTGCGTCGGATAAAGCCCAACTGGGTACTCAGTACCGAGGCTGTCGGCCGTGCGATGTTGCAGGCGGTGAACCATGGTGCGCCGCAACCGGTGGTAAAGCAGGCCCAGATCAATCGGCTGGCCGCCGAGCGCCGCTGATGCTGCACAAGCATCTCGTGCGTCGCCTTGACCGAGGCATGTGGCGGTCAGCCTGCCGCACTGGGGCTTGGCACCGCAGTTGATTCAGGGCACGGATTTGATCCTGCCCGCCTCACCCCGAGGGCTGCTGAATATTGATCACGCGCCCTGATGGCCGTGCCGCCGCCGTTTTATAGCCCATCGTTTGCGTTTGAGCTGGCCTGGCGGGGATGCCGGCTTGCAGTGGTTGAGTGGGCGGGTGCAAGGTGCGTAGTGCGAAGGTCACCAATAATAGGAAAAACACTATGCTCTCGGGCCTCAACCACCTGACCCTGGCCGTCACCGATCTGCAGCGCAGCCTTCGTTTCTACCATGAGCTGTTGCAGCTTCGGCTTGATGCCACTTGGGACAACGGCGCCTACCTTTCGCTGCCAGGGCTGTGGTTATGTTTATCGTTCGATCCGTTGCGTAACCCGGTGGCGGCAGCCGATTACACGCACTATGCGTTGAGCGTTGAGGCGCACAAATTCACCAGGCTGGTGGAGCGCCTGCGAGATGCCGGCGTGGAAGAATGGCGCGACAACCGCAGCGAAGGCGCCTCGTTCTATTTTCTCGACCCGGATGGGCATAAGCTCGAAGCCCATGTGGGCGATCTGGCTTCGCGGCTGCAAGCCTGTCGCGACAAGCCTTATGCCGGGATGAAGTTTTATCCTTAGCGAGCAAAACCGCGTGAGGCAGCAATGACCGTTCGTCGCACTGGAAAGTTTTTTCTAAACCTTTGCCGCGTGCAAAATTCGAATCCAGGGCGAGGTGAGTGTTCTCGCACCTATTTTTGCTCTGGAGGAACCCATCATGAGCCGCATGGCTATCCGGTTACGCACCGCCAGTTTCGCGATGCTGCTGGGCCTCGGCGCCAGCAATGCTTTCGCCCAGTCGCCTGCCGAATTCATCGAGCAGGCTTCAGCCAAAGGCATGGCCGATATCGAAACCAGCCGCATGGCCCACGCCAAAACCTCGTCCCAAGAGATCAAGGATTACACGATCGAGGTGATCAACGAGCGCACCCTGGCCAACCAGCATCTGGCGGCTATCGCCAAAAAGCTCGACCTGCCGGTGGCGCCACGGGAGAACATCGTCGACAAAGCCGAAACCCTGATGCCCGAGCTCAAGGACGGCGACTCTTTCGACGCCGCCTATACCGCGCAGCAGGTCAAGGAAAACGAAGACGCCATCGCCCTGTTCAAACAGGAAGGTGCCGCGTCGGATGTTCCCGAGATAAAAGCGTTGGTGGATGAGACGCTGCCCAAGCTGCAAGAGCGTTTGCAAAAAGCCCGCGCCCTGGCATCGGCCTACGGCAAGGGGCACCAAGGCGACGGTTGAAGTTGCCACTTGAAATCAAGAACGGCGGTTGGATCATCTCCAACCGCCGTTTTTTTATGCCTGGTTCAGATCGGTTTTCGGCGGCGCCGCGTCGTCGGCGACGGGGCCGCAACTGCTGTTGAGGCTCAAGCTGCCGGCTTTGCCGATTTCGCGATATTCCTGGCGCAGCTTTTCAAGCTCTTTACGGTCCAGGCCATCCAGGCTCAACACGGCGTTCTGCGCATCCTTGGACACACGCAACAGCTCGTCGATCTTGATGTGCAGGATGTCGTTGTCGCGGTTCTGTGTGTTCTGGATCAGGAACACCATCAGGAACGTAATGATGGTGGTCGAGGTGTTGATGATCAGTTGCCAGGTGTCGTTGTAATGAAAGTACGGCCCGCTCAGGCTCCACGCCAGAATCATCGCCACCGCCGTGTAGAACGTCCGGGGGCTGCCGGCCCAGCGCGATAGGGTTTGGGAGACTGCGGAGAATTTCATGACCATTTTTTCCTCAAAAGGGGTGATGAAAATTCTGACCGCAGGCACTCGTCGAAATTTCTTTTTACAACTTAGCCCTCGGACAAAAGTATGCGTTTTTCTACTCAAGGTTTCGGAGCGGGCCTACGGCGCCGCCAAAGTTCGAGCATAAGACTGGGTTTTTACCTGGATATCCCTTATGCACGAAAAGGCAATTTATGACGTAGCCGCAGGTTATTACTTGAGCGAAGACCATTTTTTTGCAGCCACCTGCGCCAGCTACCTTCGGCACAGCGCCGGTATCAACACCTATTTCGCCGGCGAAACTTCCGTGCCGTGGAATATGTTGTTTATTCGTGTGGGCAACGCTCCGTTGCGCGTAGCGATGGAGGAGGTTGTGGGCCTGATCCGCGCTACCTCGATCCCGATCCGCATGGCGGTTCCTCAGGAGCGGTTAGACGGGTTACGTGACGTGCTCATGGGGCTCGGCTTTCAGCCTGTGGAAAAGAGCATCGCGATGGTCTGCCACGTGTCGTGCTTTGCTCCATCGGTGAGCGAAGAAGGCGTGCAGATCAGCCTGACTCGGAACTTGAACGACTGGGCGGTCCCACTTGGCGATGCGTTCTGCACACCGCCCGAGACGGTCACGCAGTATCAGGCCAGGCACCAGCGGGCCCTGGACGTCGATGAGTCCCTTTATCACTTCACGTTATCCGTTGACGGGCAGGTGGGCTGTTCGCTGACCTTGTCGTTATGTGAGGGTGAGGCGCGGCTAAGCGATGTCGGCACGCTTACAGGCTTTCGTGGAAGAGGCTACGCCACTCTGTTGATTCAGGCGGCCCTGCTGCACGGCTGGAGCCTGGGCGCGCGCCGGTGTTTTCTTGAGGCGTCGATGGCCGCCGTGCCGCTGTATCGAAGGTTGGGTTTTCAGCCTTTATTCGATTACGCGTCTTTTGTTCGCGGGGCTGACGTCAAAACACCATTTTTACCTGGCCGCGATCCTCAAGCGTCAACAGATATTGCTTAGCCTCAAGGCCTCCCGCGAAGCCGGTCAACCCGCCCGAAGCGCCCACCACTCGGTGACACGGCGCAACGATCGAAATCGGATTGCGCCCATTCGCCGCGCCGACTGCGCGCACCGCTTTCGGGTTGCCGATCTGCTGGGCGATCTGGCTGTAGCTGCGGGTTTCGCCGAAGGGAATGGTCAGCAGGGCCTGCCAGACTTGTTTCTGAAAATCGGTGCCGGCGAAGTCCAATTCCAGCTCGAACCGGCAGCGTGTTCCCGCGAAGTATTCCTCTAGCTGACGCTCGGCTTCCAATAACACCGGGCTATCGTTGGCCTCAATCAATTCACCCAGGCGTACGCGGTTGGCGCGCTCGGTTTCCCACAGGATGGCGCCGAGTTTGCCGTGACGCGCCACCAGCGTGAGCTCACCGACAGGGGAAGGCATAAGTTTGTATTCATAGGGCATGCGCGGGCTCCTCGACGGGATGTTAAAACCTACGACGCCACTGTAGGTCCGTCAGCGTATGTGCAAACTACGTTTCTTGCGCTCGAATTCTTCGCCCGCTTAGAACCCGTAAAGCCAATGGGCGAAGTACGGATACACCTGGAATCGCACAATAAGGTACAGCGCCATCAGCATGGACGCTGTGCTCAACATGACCAACGACACGCCATTGAGCAGGGTGGCGACCAGAGCGAACAAGGTCACGCGTCGGCTGGCGTGACGACTGGCAAACAGTACCCCATAGGCCGACGCGGCGATTGTCCCGAGCGCCACCCACATGCCCACGGCAAAAGGCAGCCGCGCCAAGGCGGTCAACAGCGGCAAAACCACCACCCAACCCATTACGTGGCGCAGGATGGGTTTCGGCGTGCGTTGGTTAGGCTTGAGCATTGCACTATTCCTGATCCCGCTGGGGCAACGAGCTGACATCATCACGGTGCAGGTTCGTTGTCGCAGTAAGACATTACTGAGCCGCCATCAGTCCCTCTTCATTCAGCGACAGCGCCCGCGTAATGCCGAAAAAGGGATGGTAACCAGAAACAGACGCAGCGCTAAAGAGCCGTGTTCAGCGAGAACGGAATGCGCAACCCTCCAATCGGCCCTTCACGTACCCCGCACATTTCATCGTGTACGCTGTGTTGCACCAGCACGCAGGGAAACGCGGGCAACCCTTGCAGCAGGTCGCGCAAGTGGGTGGTGGAACGGATTCGCAGCGGCTGCTGATCATCACCCAGCAGGGTCTTCTCGACACTATCGAACCGGACCCGCGCCAGATAGAAGCCGCCTTCCAGCGACAACAATTGAAGTTCGCTGATCGCACCTTTCGCGGCCAGCTCGGTCAGCATTTGCACATTCATTATTCGACCTCATTCAGGTGTTCATTGGCGCCGAAAAAACAACGTGACCTGACCCCATTCGACACCGAACTTGGACATGCTCGAACGGTTGATCAACGTGTCTTCATCCATCAGGTACATCCAGTCGTCAAAACTGACCTCGTACACCGACCCCTCTACCGGAAGGTTAAGCCGATAGCGCCAACGCAGTGCGTTGCCGGCCACTTCGCCGATGGCCTCGCCCACCACATCGCCGGCCCGCCCACGCCAGCGGCCCGGGCCATCGGGCGTGAGCGTCCATACCCGACGTTGGCGTGTGCCATCGCTGTACAAAAAGCGTTCATCGAGAATCAGATTGTCGCCCTCGCGCCGGCTGGCAATATCCACTTCAAAGCGCTTGGCCACTTCGCCCGAACGCTTCTCGAATATCCCCCAGGCCTTGACCGGTTTGCTGAAGAAGCGCTCCAGGTCCAGTTTCGGTTGCTGGTCGGCGTAGTGTTCGACGCCCACGCCTGTGCAATTGCACAGGCTGAGCATCATGAACAGTGAAACCAGAAGACGTGGCATGGCCATGCTCCTCGACGGCGCCAGGCGTGATGTCTGCGCTCAAGCACTGATACTTGTACATAATTTCATATTTGTACAGGTTTTGCCGGGCCGGCGCGAAGGCAAGGGTTTTCGGCACCAAACGCCGGCCATAAAAAAACCGGCTACCAGGAGCCGGTTTTTTTATGCATCCCGTGTCAGCCAGGGCATGACAGGAACGCCAATTTGAGTGGAGCGGGTAGAGGGAATCGAACCCTCAACTAAAGCTTGGGAAGCTTTCGTTTTGCCACTAAACTATACCCGCTCAAAGCGGCTGACTTTGTACCAGATGTTCATCTGGATTTGAAGTTTTTCTTCGAAAAATCGCAAGTTGCACCCGCAACGCCCGCCGATGAGCGGCGCCACTGTAGAAGTCCGCCCCTGCAGTGGTCCTCGCTTCAGACTGCAAATGCGTGGTGCGTCGGGCCTTGATGATGCCGTAACCGACTCATCGGCCGCTGCCCTTTCAAAAAGCCTACCACCGCCTCCCGGCTGTCCCGGCACGCCGCTTTATGCTCCATATCCAAAAAATGCCCCGTCGCCTGAACAGTGCTGAAGCTGCTGTCGGTTATATGCTGGCCAAACAGCCTGGCATCCTCGGCGCTGGTGTACTCGTCCCATTCGCCGTTCAAGAACAGCACCGGAATGTCGATCTGCCTGGCTGCATTGAGGTAGCACAATCGGTCGCTGCCGAGCACTTGGCTGATGTGGAAGTGCATCTGCCCGTATTCATGCTCGGCCAGGCTGCTCACGTGCTTGTAATTGAAGCGTTTGAACAGCGAAGGCAGGTGTTTGCCGAGGGTGGTGTTGACCAGATGGCCGACGCGGTCGCGGTCGAGGTTGCCGAGGTAGTCGACGCCGCGCTCGAGGTAGTCGCGCATGGGCGTGTTGATCACCGGGGAGAACGAGCTGATCACCGCTTTTTCAATGCGTTTCGGGCGTTGGGCGAGGGCGAGCAGGGCGGCGATGCCACCCCACGAGAAGGAGAGCACGTGGTCGGCGGCAAAACGCTCGATAAGCTCCAGCAGGATCTGACCTTCGACTTCCTTCGTCAGCATCTGCTCGTGGCGGTTGTGGATTTTAGAACGACCGGCGTACGGCAGGTCGTACAACACCACGTTGAATTGCGGGTACAGGCTTTTCACGGTTTGGGCGAAAGAGGCCGTGGTGGCCATCGAGCCGTTGACCAGGATGATGGTCTTTTCCGCTGCATCCGCGCGATGGAACTCCGTGTAAACCCGGTACTGACTCTGCATGTCCAACACAGCGATTTCTGGCCTCATGTCGTAAGACTCCTGGCAAGCGGGTAGGGCGCGCAAATGACTTTGCACGAGCTTTATGACAGGTAGACATACGCCTGGAAGATGAGCGCCCGCGTCGGTCCGATTGCGGCTGGCCGACAGCGGTCGTCAGACTTGTTGGATTTCATCGTCAGTCAGCGCTCGGTATTGCCCCGGCGCAAGGGACGTATCCAACCGCAGCGGGCCCATGCGCTCGCGATGCAGCGCGATCACTTTGTTATTGAAGTGCCCGAACATGCGTTTCACCTGGTGATAGCGACCTTCGATGATGCTCAAGCGCGCCGTGTTCGGTCCCAGTAACTCCAGCTCGGCGGGTTGGGTGATGAGGTCTTCGAAAGCGAAGTACAGGCCCGCCTTGAATGCCGCAGCGTACTCGGGGCCGATTGCCTGCTCTGTTTCCACGCGGTAAACCTTGGGCAGCTTGGTCGTCGGTTGAGTCAGGCGTCGCGACCACTGGCCGTCGTTGGTGATCAGCATCAGACCGGTCGTGTTGTAGTCCAGGCGCCCCGCAATATGCAGCGTGTCCTTGTGCGGTTCGTCCAGTAGATCGAGCACGGTAGGGTGGTGCGGGTCCGAGGTGGCACTTACGCACCCTTGCGGTTTATGCAGCATGAAATAGCGCGCCGGTTTGCCTGCCTGCAGCACCTCGTCATCGATGCACACCTGGCTGAACTCGCGTACTGCATGGTGGGGATCACTGACCGCCACACCGTCGATGCTGACCCGGCGTTCCACCAACAGCAGCCGTACTTGCTGGCGATTGAAGCGCGGCAGGTTGCTGAGGAACCGATCAAGGCGCATCAGCGTTTCGCAACTGTTCGTCCACATGGGCACAACGCGGGCACAGGCAGGCTTTATTGCGCAATTCGTCAGGCAGCGCCTGAAGTACCGCTGGGTCAATGCTGACACTAAAGCACCAGCAGGCCTGGGCGGCCGTGCGTGGGTCTGCCAGGGTGCAGCCGTTGACGGCACCGCAGGCGGGGCAAAGCGTGGGTGTGGTCATGGCAGGGTCAGGCTGTATCGTGTGGTGTGCTTGGGCTTGCACGATACAGCGCCGACCTGCGGCAGGCTACTTGGCGCTTGAAATTGCCGGCCAACACACAGAACTAGGTGGCCAGGCGCGACGGGCGGTGATGGGAGCGCTGGCGCTTTGCGTATTGATGTATCAAGTTATTACTGAGGCGCACCAGATTTTGTTTTTGATGTCACATATTGTGTCATTCGGCGTGCGCTGAGTGCCGCTCTCCAGCGTCGCTGGAGGTGCTCTTCCGCGGTCCAGGAGGCCGCCATGTATAGACGACTGCTGCTCACTGCATTACTCGGTCTGACCCTTTCAGCCTGCGTGCCCTACTACGAGGGAGGCACCACTTACTATCGCTCCGAGGTTTATACCGCGCCGGCGCCGGCCTATTACTACGGCGGGCCTCGCTACTACGGGCGCAGTTACTACATGCCGGCCCCGCGCTACTATCCGGCCCCGCGCTATTACTCGGCGCCGCGTTATTACCAACCCGCGCCACGTTATTACCCAAGGTCCGCTTACCGGTCATATCCGAACCAGGGTTGGGGAGGAAATCGTTGGGGCAACGGTGGTCATGGACGGGGCGGCGAGCATGGCAGTGGGCGCGGAGGTCACCGTTGAAGCAAGACGTTGAACGAAGCGGCGCATGATGCGCCGCTTTTTTTTGCCTGCCGTTCGTCGGTACTGTCAGATTTAACAGCTAGCATTGAGGCTCAAGTTGTATTTCACTTCGGCAAAAGCGGTGTGCTTGTCGAAGGGAACCTTCTATGTTCAACCAACTGATATACGTGCTTTTGTTGACCGGTTGCGTCATTGGCCAGACGTGGGCGAAGCAGGCATGTCCGGACAAATCATTGATCCGAAACGTCGACGGCTACTTTCAATACCAGCATGATGGCGTGCTATGGCAAGGTCCCAAGGTTGAGCCTAACGAATATATAAATGGCTTCCTTGGCGCGGTGTTCGCGCCTGAAAAGGGGGAAGATCGAAAAGTCGGCTACTTGGAAAAATGCGTTTACAGAAACCACCGTGAAGCGCTGGTTGTCTTGCGGCCATGCCTTTCGAGCAGTGTAAGCAGCATGGCGCTGACCGATAGCTTGCATTGGGAACCCAACGAGGTTTCATTCGGGCAGCCGGTTTATATATGCAAGGACAACCAACCCGATAATTGCGCGTTCACGGTCAACGATTCGCGACAATAGGCTGTCAATAATCGGACAAGTCTGCCAGAGGATTCCTACCCTCCCAGGCTTTATCAAAATGTGCCTGCACCACTGCGTCCGGGATTGTGTTGATATCCGGCCAATGCCAGTGCGGTGTCTGATCCTTATCGATCAACCGCGCCCGCACGCCTTCGGCGAATTCCGGATGACGGCAGCAATTGAGGCTCACCGTGTACTCCATCTGGAACACCTGGGCCAACGACAAATGGCGAGCCCGCCGGATTTGCTCCCACACCAGATGGGCGGTCAGTGGGCAGCCTTCGCTGAGGGTTTTGCCGGCGCGAGCCAGTAACGGGTCTGCATGATCACGCAGCAGGCTCAACGCACGCCAGGCGCAACGTACGTCACCCACATCCAGCCAGTCGTCGATCTGCCCGCGGCGCGGCAACCATTGCGCTTCGGGTTGGTGATCGACGGCTTCCTGAGCCAGGGCCTTGAGCAAGCTGTTGAGCTGCATTGCGGTCTGCTCCTGCCAGTTCAGTTGAAGCAGGCCTTCGAGCAGTTCGTCTTGCTGGTCATCGCGCAGGAAACGGTCGGCCAGGCCCAGGTCCAAGGCATCGCGACCATTGATATGGGCGCCGGTAAGGCCGAGAAACAACCCTAGCTTGCCGGGCAGGCGCGACAGGAACCTGCTGGCACCTACGTCCGGGTACAAGCCGATACTGATTTCCGGCATGGCCAAGCGACTGCTGGGCGTCACGATACGCACCGACGCGCTTTGCAGCAGCCCCATGCCGCCGCCCAGCACATAGCCGTGGGCCCAGCAGATCAGCGGTTTGGGATAGGTGTGCAGGCGATAATCGAGGCGGTACTCCGCAGCAAAAAACTGCGCGGCGAGGGCGGGCACTTCGCCGGGGTGTTCACGGCAGGCCATCGCCAGGCTGCGCACTTCGCCACCGGCGCAAAAGGCCTTGTGGCCGTTGCCGCGTAGCAGCACACAGACAATATGTGGGTCTTTGGCCCAGGCATCCAGACGTTCGCCCAAGGCCAGGATCATCGGTAAAGAGAGGGCGTTAAGGGACTTTTCAGCGTCGAGGCTGGCGACGCCGATGCGGGCGCCGCCGTTGCCGGTCAGCTCTTCGAAGTGCAGGTTCATTGTGACCTCAATCGAGAAGGTGAAGGATCAGTATGATCGCTTGGCAGGAAAGTGCCGCTGGTGTGTCAGATCAATTGACAAGCGGGGTCGCCTTTCCTAGGGTTCGCCCATTCTTTTTAAGCGATGGCACCCACCATGACCGAAGGCGACCGCATCAAACTTGAACCCAGCTGGAAACACGCTTTGCGCGAGGAGTTCGATAAGCCCTACATGGCCCAATTGCGCGAGTTCCTGCGCCAGGAACATGCCGCCGGCAAAGAAATCTACCCGCCAGGACCGTTGATTTTCAATGCGCTCAATTCCACGCCGCTGGACAAGGTGAAAGTCGTGATCCTCGGCCAGGACCCATACCACGGCCCCGGCCAGGCCCACGGCCTGTGCTTTTCGGTGCAACCGGGCGTGCCGGCGCCACCGTCTCTGGTCAATATCTACAAAGAGCTCAAGCGCGACCTGAACATCGACATCCCTAACCACGGCTACCTGCAAAGCTGGGCGGACCAGGGCGTGCTGATGCTCAACACCACCATGACCGTCGAACGCGCCAATGCCAACGCTCACGCGGGCAAGGGCTGGCAGTTCTTTACCGACCGAATTATCGAGGTGGTCAGCGAGCATCAACCACATCTGGTGTTCCTGCTGTGGGGCGCGCATGCCCAGAGTAAACAGAAGCTGATCGATGCCACCAAGCATTTGGTGCTGACATCGGTGCATCCGTCACCGTTGTCGGCGTATCGCGGGTTTCTGGGCTGCGGGCATTTCAGCCGGGCCAACAAGTTTCTGGAGCAGAGCGGCGAGACGCCCATTGATTGGGTGTTGCCACCGGTGTGAGCTTTCACTGGCGCGTTCCTCCCCTGGAACGCACCACCCGCGGTACGCTTGCCGAAGCGGGCTGAAAGCATAGACGTATCCTGGGTGCCTGTTATTTATGACAGTATCCGGCTTTCCATTATCGGCATTGAATAAGCTCCCTGGCCTTGTCGATACTGAACACTGCTCAGCTGATTCAATGCTGTGACAAGGGCGAACGATAGCTGTGAGATTTGACGGCGCCGACGAATGGTAGGAATTGGGCTGGCCCTAATGCCGGTCAGTTAAGCGCTAAAGCAGAAAAACCTGCGACCTGTGGCGAGGGAGCTTGCTCCCGTTGGGGCGCGAAGCGGCCCCAAAAATGGGACTGCTACGCAGTCCAGCGGGAGCAAGCTCCCTCGC
>NZ_JASLAW010000220.1 GCF_030147005.1 Pseudomonas sp. | reverse complement strand
GCGAGGGAGCTTGCTCCCGCTGGACTGCGTAGCAGTCCCATTTTTGGGGCCGCTTCGCGCCCCAACGGGAGCAAGCTCCCTCGCCACAGGTCGCAGGTTTTTCTGCTTTAGCGCTTAACTGACCGGCATTAGGGCCAGCCCGCTCCCACATGGAAATGAAGAGCGCCCCAAAACCTGACAGCCATAAAAAAAGCCCCGAACCAGTCGGGGCTTTTTCATTCAGCGAGGCTTAGCGCGGAAACGCCGGCGGGTTGACCCCGGCCATGTCTTCCATCACGCGAACCACCTGGCAGCTGTAGCCGAACTCGTTGTCGTACCACACGTACAGCACAACGCGGTTGTCCTGGCTGATGGTCGCTTCAGCGTCGACCACACCGGCGTGACGCGAGCCGACGAAGTCGGTGGACACCACTTCCTGGGAATTGACGAAGTCGATCTGCTTATGCAAATCGGAGTGCAGCGCCATGTAGCGCAGGTACTCGTTCATCTCTTCACGGGTGGCGGCTTTCTCAAGGTTCAGGTTGAGAATGGCCATCGACACGTTCGGCGTCGGTACACGGATCGCGTTACCGGTCAGCTTGCCGGCCAGTTCCGGCAGGGCCTTGGCGGCGGCAGTGGCGGCGCCGGTCTCAGTGATCACCATGTTCAGCGCGGCGCTGCGGCCACGGCGGTCGCCCTTGTGGAAGTTGTCGATCAGATTCTGGTCGTTGGTGTACGAGTGAACGGTTTCAACGTGGCCGTTGACGATGCCGAACTTGTCATTCACCGCTTTGAGCACCGGCACGATGGCGTTGGTGGTGCAGGACGCGGCGGACACGATCTTGTCGTCAGCGGTAATTTCTGCGTGGTTGATACCGTGCACGATGTTCTTCAGCTTGCCCTTGCCGGGCGCGGTCAGCACCACACGGTCAACACCCGGGCACGCCAGGTGCTGGCCCAGGCCCTCGGCATCACGCCATACGCCGGTGTTGTCCACCAGCAGGGCGTCCTTGATGCCGTACTGGGTGTAGTCCACCTCGGACGGGTTCTTCGCGTAGATCACCTGAATCAGGTTACCGTTGGCGGTGATGGTGTTGTTTTCTTCGTCAATGACGATGGTGCCGTTGAACGGACCGTGTACCGAGTCACGACGCAACAGGCTGGCGCGCTTGGTCAGGTCGTTTTCGGCGCCTTTGCGCACCACGATGGCACGCAGGCGCAGGCCGTCGCCGCCACCGGTTTTTTCGATCAGGATGCGCGCCAGCAGGCGGCCGATACGACCGAAGCCGTACAGCACCACGTCGGTGCCTTTGCGGGCAGCGGCGTTTTGCTGGCCGACGACTTCGCTCATTTCTTCACGCACGAACTGCTCGGCACTGCGACCCGCGCCTTCCTTGCGGAATTTATAGGCCAGCTTGCCCAGGTCGACCGAAGCCGCGCCGAGCTTGAGCTCGCTCATGGCTTTAAGCAGTGGGAATGTTTCGTGGACGGAGAGTTCGCTGTCGTCGGCAGAGCGGTGGCGCGCAAAACGGTGCGCCTTGAGAATCGCGATGACAGACTGATTGATCAGGCTGCGGCCATAGATCGAGCTCACCACATTGTTATTGCGGTACAGCTGGCCGATAAGCGGAATCATCGCTTCTGCGAGTGCTTCACGGTCGATCCATTCACCAAGACACTGGTCGGGCTTCTGAGTCACGGGAACCTTCCACATGTAGGGGCAGAAAAAAGGGGCTACATTATGTCGTCCGACTGCCCGTTGGGCAATGCGCGACAGGCAACAAAAACCCCTTGCAAAAAAATACCACCCCGCTACAGCCCAGGAAATACGCGGGTTCCAGAAGGCCACTAGTTTCGCGAGCAGGCCGACTTGTCCGTAACCCTCCTAAACATTCGCGCATTTTGGCACTACATATTGAGTCAAAACCTACGATTGTTTGTCTTAGCCACTACATTTCCAACAAACCGTAATAGGCACAGTCAGCAACTGACAGGCGGCACCTCTGGCCGCTACAATTACTGACTTTGTCGCAACGCTTGGAGCTCAACCTTCCGTGCCTGTTCTGCGTCTACCGCTACTCCCTGCCGCGGCAGGTAAACAGCACTGGGGCAACCTGCCCGGTGCCGCCCTGAGCCTGGCCATTGCCGAGGCTGCCAGCGCAGCCAAGCGCTTTACCCTGCTGCTCACCGCCGACAGCCAAAGCGCCGAGCGGTTGGAGCAGGAGCTGAGCTTCTTCGCCCCCGATTTGCCGGTGCTGCACTTTCCCGACTGGGAAACCCTGCCCTACGACCTGTTCTCGCCGCACCAGGACATCATTTCCCAGCGCATCGCCAGCCTGTACCGCCTGCCGGAACTGGCCCACGGCGTGCTGGTGGTGCCGATCACAACGGCACTGCACCGCCTGGCGCCGACCAAATTCCTGCTGGGCAGCAGCCTGGTGCTGGACATCGGCCAGAAGCTTGACGTGGAACAGATGCGTACGCGCCTGGAGGCCAGCGGCTACCGTTGCGTCGACACGGTGTACGAGCACGGTGAATTCGCCGTGCGCGGCGCCTTGATCGACCTGTTCCCGATGGGCAGCAAGTTGCCGTATCGCATCGACCTGTTCGATGACGAAATCGAGACGCTGCGCACCTTCGACCCGGAAAACCAGCGTTCCATCGACAAAGTCGAGTCGATCAAGCTGCTGCCGGCGCGGGAGTTCCCGCTGCAAAAAGACGCGGTCACGCGCTTCAAGGCACGCTTTCGGGAACGCTTCGACGTGGACTTCCGCCGCTGCCCGATCTTCCAGGATTTGAGCAGCGGGATTACACCGGCGGGTATCGAGTACTACCTGCCACTGTTCTTCGACGAAACTTCCACCCTCTTCGACTACCTGCCTCAGGACACTCAGGTGTTCTCCCTGCCGGGCATCGAACAGGCTGCGGAAAACTTCTGGAACGACGTGCGCAACCGCTATGAAGAGCGCCGCGTCGATCCGTCCCGGCCTTTATTGCCACCCGCCGAATTGTTCCTCCCGGTGGAAGACTGCTTCGCCCGCCTGAAAAACTGGCCGCGCGTAGTCGCCAGCCAGCAGGATGTGGACGCCGGCAACGGCCGCGAGCGTTTCCCGGCGGGCACGCTACCGGACCTGGCGATTCAGGCCAAGGCCACGCAACCGCTGGAAGCGCTGTCCAACTTCCTCGGCGACTTCCCCGGCCGCGTGCTGTTTACCGCCGAATCCGCCGGGCGCCGCGAAGTGCTGCTGGAACTGCTGGAACGCCTCAAGCTGCGGCCGAAGACCGTCGACAGCTGGCCGGACTTTGTTAACAGCAAAGAGCGCCTGGCGATCACCATCGCGCCCTTGGATGAAGGCTTGTTGCTGGACGACCCGGCCCTGGCCCTGATCGCCGAAAGCCCGTTGTTCGGCCAGCGCGTGATGCAGCGCCGCCGTCGCGAAAAACGCGCCGACGCCAACAACGACGCGGTGATCAAGAACCTCACCGAGCTGCGTGAAGGCGCGCCGGTGGTGCACATCGACCACGGTGTGGGCCGCTACCTCGGATTGCAGACCCTGGAAATCGACAACCAGGCCGCCGAGTTCCTCACCATGGAATACGCCGAGGGCGCCAAGCTCTACGTGCCGGTCGCCAGCCTGCACCTGATCGCGCGCTACACCGGCAGTGATGACGCGCTGGCGCCATTGCACCGCCTGGGTTCCGAGACCTGGCAGAAAGCCAAGCGCAAGGCCGCCGAGCAGGTGCGCGACGTGGCCGCCGAACTCCTCGACATCTATGCCCGGCGTGCGGCGCGCGAAGGTTATGCGTTCGCCGACCCGAAAGCCGACTACGCCACCTTCAGCGCCGGCTTCGCCTTCGAAGAAACCCCGGATCAGCAAACCACCATCGAAGCCGTACGCGCCGACATGCTCGCGCCCAAGCCGATGGACCGCCTGGTGTGTGGCGACGTCGGCTTCGGCAAGACCGAAGTGGCAATGCGCGCCGCGTTCATTGCCGTACACGGTGGCCGTCAGGTGGCTATCCTGGTGCCCACCACCCTGCTCGCCCAGCAGCATTACAACAGCTTCCGCGACCGCTTTGCCGACTGGCCGGTGAGCGTGGAAGTGATGAGCCGCTTCAAGTCCGCCAAGGAAGTGAATGCCGCCATCGCCGACCTCGCCGAAGGCAAGATTGATATCGTGATCGGCACGCACAAGCTGCTGTCGGACGACGTGAAAGTCAAGAACCTGGGCCTGGTCATCATCGACGAAGAGCACCGCTTCGGCGTGCGCCAGAAAGAACAGCTCAAGGCCCTGCGCAGCGAAGTCGACATCCTCACCCTCACCGCCACGCCGATTCCACGTACGCTGAACATGGCGGTGTCAGGCATGCGCGACCTGTCGATCATCGCCACGCCGCCGGCGCGTCGCCTGTCGGTGCGCACGTTCGTGATGGAGCAGAACAAAAGCACGGTCAAGGAGGCGCTGCTGCGCGAATTGCTGCGCGGTGGCCAGGTGTATTACCTGCACAACGACGTGAAGACCATCGAAAAATGCGCCGCCGACCTCGCTGAACTGGTGCCGGAAGCCCGCATCGCCATCGGCCACGGGCAGATGCGCGAGCGCGAACTCGAACAGGTAATGAGCGACTTCTACCACAAGCGCTTCAACGTGCTGATCGCCTCGACCATCATCGAGACCGGTATCGACGTACCCAGCGCCAACACCATCATCATCGAGCGCGCCGACAAGTTCGGCCTGGCCCAACTGCATCAACTGCGCGGCCGGGTCGGGCGCAGCCACCACCAGGCGTATGCCTACCTGCTCACGCCGCCGCGCCAGCAGATCACCTCCGACGCGGAAAAACGCCTTGAGGCGATCGCCAACACCCAGGACCTCGGCGCCGGCTTTGTGCTGGCCACCAACGATCTGGAGATCCGGGGTGCGGGCGAGCTGCTCGGCGACGGCCAAAGCGGGCAGATCCAGGCGGTGGGGTTCACCCTGTACATGGAAATGCTCGAGCGCGCGGTGAAAGCCATCCGCAAGGGCGAGCAGCCGAACCTCGACCAACCGTTGGGCGGTGGCCCGGAAATCAACCTGCGCCTGCCGGCGTTGATCCCCGAAGCCTACCTGCCGGACGTGCACGCGCGGCTGATCCTGTACAAGCGCATCGCCTCCGCCACCGACGAAGAAGGCCTGAAGGATTTGCAGGTGGAAATGATCGACCGCTTCGGCCTGTTGCCGGAGCCGACCAAGAACCTGGTGCGCCTGACCCTGCTCAAATTGCAGGCCGAGCAGTTGGGTATCAAAAAAGTCGACGCCGGGCCGCAAGGTGGGCGTATCGAATTCGAAGCGCAGACGCCGGTTGACCCGTTGGTGCTGATCAAGTTGATCCAGGGCCAGCCCAACCGCTACAAGTTCGAAGGGGCTACGCTGTTCAAGTTCATGGTGCCGATGGAACGCGCCGAAGAACGCTTCAATACCTTGGAGGCGCTGTTTGAGCGCCTCATTCCGAAATCTGCTTGAAGGACGCCTCTATGCGCGTGTTCCGCATTCTGAGCCTGTTGTTGGTGGTACTCGCGCCTTCGGCCTTTGCCGACAGCCTTTACCAGGTGGAAATGATCCTGGTGCGCCAGAATGCAGAGCCGGTGATCAACAGCCGCGCCGCCCCGGAAAACTGGGATGGCGGCGCGCAGCGCCTGGGCGAACGCATGAGCCCGCCGCGCCTGGGCAACATCGTCGACAAGCTGCGCGCCGATTACAATTACACCGTGCTCGCGCACAAGGCCTGGGAACAAAGCCTGGGCGAACAACCGGTGAAGATCGCGATCACCGACGGCCAGGAGCAATTCGGCCAGTTCCCTATCGAAGGCGTATTGAACCTGCAACTGGGTCGTTTCACGAACATCGACGCCGATTTCTGGATCAACCAGTTCGACGGCAACGGCAGCGTGATCGCCAGCGAACACTTGAGCCAGAAGGACGTGCGCACCAAGAACAACCAGCTCAACTATCTGGATGGTGGTCACTTGGCGCTGCTGATCAAGATCACCTCGCTGACCGCCAAGCCCCCCAGCGCACCACCGCCTGACCTGCAGGACTGATCCAGCGCCATGCCCCTGATGTCACCGCTGACCAAACCTCTGGCCCCTTCCTGGGCCAACCGCTTCAAAGAGCAAAGCCTGGAGCGCGGGCGACGTTACGCGCTGGAAAATCGCGTGCGCATCGTCGAATCCGGCGACAGCACCATCACGGCCAGCTGCGAAGGGTCGGGCGGCAACGTTTACCGGCAGACCATCTCGTTGCGCGAATCGGCCAAGGGCATGCTGATTCTAGTAGACAGCCGCTGTACCTGCCCGGTGCACACCAATTGCAAACATATCGCCGCGGTACTGCTCAAGGTTCAGGAAACCCTGGCCTTTCCGGCCGCGGCCCAGGACGCCGAGCTGCTGGGGAAACTTCAGGCGGTGCTGGATCACCGCGTGGTACTGCCGCAGGTGGTCATGGAGGATGTACACCCCGTGCCGCGCCTGTGGCTGGCCAGTGTGGAGTTCAGCGCGTTCGAGCCGCGCAATGGCAAGATGCAGCGCTACATTCAGCATCGCGCGGCGCTGTCGTTCAACTACCTGGGCAATTATGTCAGCGGGCAGAAGAACGCCGATATCATCGTGCGCCAGGAAACCCAAAGCCTGCGCATCAAGCGCCATCCCGAGCTGGAACAGCCCTATCGCGAGCACCTGCGCATGCTCGGCTTCAAGATCGCCACGCGCCAGAGCAAAGCCCTGCCGGAAAGCGCCGGCGAGCTGTTCGAGATGGTCAATGACAGCGCCTGGTTGAATTTCACCCTCAACGCTTCCCCCGCGCTGCGGGCCGAGGGTTGGGAGCTGCAAATCGACGAAGACTTCGGTTTTGACCTCAGCCCGGTGGACGACTGGTACGCCAGTGTCGATGAAGCGCCCGAGCGTGACTGGTTCGACCTGGAGCTGGGGATTATCGTCAACGGCGAACGGCTGAGCCTGCTGCCGATCCTGCTGAACCTGATGCGCTCCCACACCGAAATCCTCTATCCGGAGAAACTCGCACGGCGCCGCGATGATGAACTGATCCTGGTGAATATCCCCGGCCTGCCCAACGGCCATGGTCCGCTGCAAGTGGCGCTGCCCTACGGGCGGTTGAAGCCGGTACTGGCGACCCTCGGCGAGTTCTACCTGCAGGAAACCGGCACCACCACGTTGCGCATGGCCAAGGCCGATGCGATCCGCTTGAACCCGCTGGAAGATCTGCCGCTGCAATGGGAAGGCGGCGAAAAAATCCGCAACTTTGCCCAGCGCCTGCGGGATATCAAGGGTTTTACCTGCGCGGCGCCCGAAGGCTTGAACGCGACCTTGCGCCCTTACCAACTGGAAGGCCTGAGCTGGATGCAGTCGTTGCGCCAACTGGAGGTGGGCGGGATTCTCGCGGACGACATGGGCCTGGGTAAAACCTTGCAGACCCTCGCGCATATTCTTGCGGAAAAAAATGCAGGGCGTCTGGATCGACCGTGCATGGTCGTCATGCCCACCAGTCTGATCCCCAATTGGCTCGATGAAGCCGCGCATTTCACTCCGCAACTGAGGGTGCAGGCGCTGTACGGCGCCGGGCGCAAGAAACATTTCGCCAATCTGTCGGATTATGACCTGCTGTTGACCACCTACGCACTGCTGCCCAAGGACATCGACACGCTCGCCACCCTGCCCTTGCATGTGCTGATCCTCGATGAAGCCCAGTACATCAAAAACCCTACCAGCAAGGCGGCTCAAGCGGCCCGCGAACTGAATGCGCGGCAACGCCTGTGCCTGAGCGGTACGCCGCTGGAAAACCATCTGGGTGAGTTGTGGTCGCTATTCCATTTCCTGCTGCCGGGCTGGCTGGGCGATGTGAAAAGCTTCAACCGAGATTACCGCGTCCCCATCGAAAAACGCGCCAGTGAGGTGCGATTGCAGCACCTCAATGGCCGGATCAAGCCGTTCCTGCTGCGCCGTACCAAGGAACAGGTGGCAACGGAACTGCCGCCCAAGACCGAGATCATCCACTGGGTCGACCTTAATGAAGCACAGCGCGACGTGTACGAAACCATGCGCCTGGCCATGGACAAAAAGGTCCGCGACGAGATTACCCGCAAGGGCGTGGCGCGCAGCCAGATCATCATTCTTGAAGCTCTGCTCAAGCTGCGTCAGGTGTGCTGCGATTTGCGACTGGTCAACGGCGCCGCCCTACCCGCCCGCGGCAGCAGCTCGGGCAAGCTCGACAGCTTGATGCAGATGCTTGAAGAATTGTTTGCCGAGGGGCGCAGGATCCTACTGTTCTCGCAGTTCACCTCGATGCTGAGTTTGATTGAGGCAGAACTGAAGAAACGCGAAATCGCTTACGCACTGCTGACCGGTCAAACCCGTGATCGACGCACTCCCGTGAAGGACTTCCAGAGCGGCAAGCTGCAGATTTTTCTGATCAGCCTGAAGGCCGGCGGCGTCGGCCTGAACCTGACCGAAGCCGATACAGTGATCCACTACGACCCGTGGTGGAACCCGGCCACGGAGAACCAGGCCACCGACCGTGCGTATCGCATCGGGCAAGAGAAGCCGGTGTTCGTGTACAAGATGATTGCGCGAGGCACGGTGGAGGAAAAAATCCAGCACCTGCAAAAGGAGAAGTCCGACTTGGCGGCGGGCGTGCTGGATGGGCGCAGCACCGGGGACTGGCAGTTGGGCAATGAGGATATTGAAGCGTTGTTTGCGCCGTTGCCCAATAAGCAAGAAAAGCGCTGACAGTCAGGCCGCCTTCGCGAGCAAGCCCGCTCCCACACTTGAATGTATTCACAAATCAAATGTGGGAGCGGGCTTGCTCGCGAAGGGTACGCCGCAGCGTTCGCTCAGTCGACCAGCTGCGCATCGCGTAACGCAGTAAGCGCTGTCAGCCAACGCGGATCCTGTTTGTATTCCGTTGAGGCTATCGTCTGAGCCCGCATACGCCCAATGCGCGCCGACGGCGTGACCTTCATGCGCTGCGCTGCGGTGAGCGCCAGCTCGGCCGCCGCGCGGTCATTGCACACCAGCCCCATGTCGCACCCGGCGGTCAGCGCCGCTTCAATGCGACTGGCCGCATCGCCGACCACATGGGCACCGGCCATGGACAGGTCATCGCTGAAGATTACGCCGTCGAACTGCAGCTCACCGCGCAGGATGTCTTGCAACCAGCGGCGTGAGAAGCCGGCCGGCTGGCTGTCGACCTGTGGGTAGATCACGTGCGCGGGCATCACCGCAGCCAATTGCTTGCTCAGGCGTGCGAAAGGCACCAAGTCATTGGCGCGAATCTGTTCAAGGCTGCGCTCGTCATTGGGAATCGCGACGTGGGAATCGGCCTCGGCCCAACCGTGGCCCGGAAAATGTTTACCGGTAGCGGCCATGCCGGCGCTGTTCATCCCACGCATAAAAGCACCGGCGAGTACGGCAGCGCGCTCGGGGTCGCCTTCGAACGCACGGGTACCGACCACGGCGCTACGCTGGTAATCCAGGTCCAACACCGGCGCAAAACTCAGGTCCAGGCCCACGGCCAAAACTTCGGTGGCCATGATCCAGCCGCAGTGTTCGGCCAGGCACTCGGCGTTGGGGTTATCCGCCAGCGCGCGCATGGCCGGCAGGCGCACGAAACCCTGGCGCAGGCGCTGCACGCGTCCGCCTTCCTGGTCGACCGCCAGCAGCAAGTCCGGGCGCACCGCACGGATCGCCGCGCTCAGCTCGCGCACCTGGCGCGGGTGTTCGATATTGCGCGCAAAGATAATCAAGCCGCCCACTTCAGGTTGGCGTAACAGATGGCGATCCTCGGCCGTCAGCCAGGTACCGGCAACGTCGACCATCAAAGAACCTTGCAGGGCAGCAGTCATAAACCTTCCTTAAATAACGCGCACAACCCGTCATCCCTACCAGGCACGGTAAGCACGACGGGTTGTGCGTAAAGAGCTGAAATCGGCATGGCGGCTAGCTTAGCGGATGCAAGCGGCCGCGGACACCCGCTGCGGTCAAACCTTGGCGAGGGGCGGCGTGGATTTGCTGCGCGGGCGCAATTGTGCCGCGACCATCGCCTGATCGGTCACACCGGTTTCAGCGCGCATGCCCGCAGCGAGGAACGGCACCATCAGGCGCATCACCTGCTCGATGGACGTGTTGACGCCGAAATCGGTCTCGGCAATCGCGCGCAACGCTTTGATCCCGGACATGCTGAAGGCAGCCGCGCCGAGCATGAAATGCACGCGCCAGAACAGCTCGATGGGCGGGATACGCGGAGCGGCTTCATTGACCAACAACATATAGCGGCGGAACACCTTGCCGTACATGTCTTCCAGGTAACGGCGCAGGTGGCCCTGGCTCTGGCTGAACGCCAAGCCCAGAAGGCGCATGAAAATAGACAGGTCATTGCCGCTGCGCGGCTGAACCACCAGGGCTTGCTCAACCAGGATTTCCAACAGTTCTTCCAGGCTTGGCTTGTTATCGGCCTTGGCCTGGCGACGCTCCAGCTCGCGATCGAGACTGGCACAGAACGGCCCCAGGAAGCGTGAAAACACCGCCTGAATCAAAGCTTTTTTTGAGCCGAAATGGTAGTTCACGGCGGCGAGGTTAACCCCAGCCTTGCTGGTGATCAGCCGCAATGAAGTTTCAGCAAATCCTTTTTCCGCGAACAATTGCTCGGCAGCATCGAGAATGCGTTCAACGGTTTCCGACTGGGCCATGGCTACTCCGCCTGACAAACACTTGTTTGAAACATACGTTTCAGGGTATGTCTTGTCAAGCCTGCGGGTTTGTTTTCCGGCCGGGCAGTCATCTCATTCGTCGCTATTTAATCACATCCTTCACGGTCTGTAGGCAGCGCTGTCTCTGCCTTGTAGTACAGGTGATAAATGACCGCCCAGCGGAGTCGTGCAAAAGGATGATTGCCAAGCGCGATTCACTGTATATAATCCCAGTCACTGTATAAAAAGACAGAGCGATCAACATGCTAAAACTGACGCCACGCCAAGCTGAGATTCTGGCTTTTATCAAGCGATGCCTTGATGACAACGGTTACCCGCCAACACGCGCCGAAATTGCGCTGGAGCTGGGTTTCAAGTCTCCCAATGCCGCCGAAGAACACCTCAAGGCCCTTGCTCGCAAAGGCGCGATCGAGATGACCCCTGGGGCGTCACGCGGTATCCGCATTCCTGGCTTCGAAGCCAAGGCCGACGAATCGACACTGCCGATCATTGGTCGAGTGGCCGCCGGTGCGCCGATCCTGGCGCAACAGCACGTCGAGGAATCCTGCAATATCAACCCGACCTTCTTTCATCCACGCGCCGATTACCTGTTGCGGGTACATGGCATGAGCATGAAGGACGTGGGTATTTTCGACGGCGACCTGCTGGCCGTTCACACCACCCGAGAAGCCCGCAATGGCCAGATCGTCGTGGCCCGGATCGGCGATGAAGTCACCGTCAAGCGCTTCAAGCGTGAAGGCAGCAAGGTCTGGCTGCTGGCCGAAAACCCCGAGTTCGCGCCGATTGAAGTGAACCTGAAAGACCAGGACCTGATGATCGAAGGCTTGAGTGTCGGCGTCATACGCCGCTAAAGGAGACATCATGCAGCTCGTGCACACCCCACAACACACACAACTGTCGCTGTTCGAGGCCTTCCTGGCTCAGCCCCTTGCGCCCGCCCTCAAGGAAACGGTCGAAGCTCCGTGGAGCTGCGAACCCGAGGTATTCAGTGAATTGTCGTTGCGTGGTGCTGCCGGGAGCTGCTTGAGCCTGCTGGCGCCGATTCTGCGCGAACTGAGCGAGGAGCAGGATGCGCGCTGGTTGACGCTGATCGCCCCGCCCGCCAGCCTGACCCAGGCTTGGCTGCGCGATGCAGGCCTGAACCGTGAACGTATTCTGTTGCTGCAGCCACGGGGGGCGCAAAGTGCCCAGCAATTAACCTGTGAAGCCTTGCGCCTGGGTCGTAGCCATACGGTGGTGAGCTGGCTGAACCCTTTGAATGCGACGGCCAAGCAGCAGCTGATCAGTGCCGCACATACAGGTGATGCGCAGAGCTTGAATATTCGACTGGGATAAGGGGTAAGCGGGTTACACAGGGCTCAGTGAAGAACCTTCGGCCCGTCTTCCTTTTCCGGCTCGCCTTCAGCCAGGCGACCGGCCATTTGCACCCCAACACTCAACATGGCTTTAGCCACTTCAACATGCTGGCCTTGCAGGAACGCTTTCGCGTCTTCGGAAAAGTCCAGGATGACCAGAGAACCTTCGTCCTCAGCCCGACGCAGCTCGATTCGGCCGTCAGGCAGTTCAACAATTTCCAGAAAGGACGTTGGCATAAAAGTCTGTTCTCCACGAAAGCGAGGGATTATATCAGTGTTGTCGCGCGCAGACTTGCCCGCTCAGCACTCGCTCAAGCCTTCACGAAAGCGCAGTGCCAGCTTTTTCAGCTCCTGACGCCAGCTTTCCAGCTCTTCCCGGCTCAGAGGCTTGGGTTCATCCGCTTCCAATGTAACCGCCACGATCAATGGCTGCGTCACATCCCCCTTGGGTACATGGGGAACGCGAGGCGGCTGGAACATGTCGGCATGCGCCTTGAGCAGGCGTGCCACCCAACTGTCCGGGCTCTGGGCCATTTCCACCAGTTCGGCCAACTCCGGGATCGCCATGGTTTCCAGCACTTCCCGAGCCATGATCATTTCCGCACGGGGCGAACCTGCCTGGGGCAAACGATAGAACCCGGCGATTTCATGGCATAGCCCCAACAAGGCGCCGTACAGGTGAAACAGAGCGGCTTCACGCCCCGCCTGGACCAGCCCGATGGCATTCAGCTCCTTGCCCGCCTCGGCACGGCCAAGAGCCTCCAGGGACAAACCCGCAAAGTAAATTTTCTGATTGGTACGGGTATAGAGTTCGTTGGCCATGACGGCAATCTCCACAACGAATTAGGCCTGATGCTGGCTTGCAGGAGCGAGCTTGCTCACGAAAAACGTTAGAGCACCACTGTGTATCAGATTTCTCGCGTCATCGTTAACGACCTTCGCGAGCGAGCTCGCTCCTGCACCAAGAAAAGGCCGCCTGAAAAGGCGGCCTTTGTGTTTCCAGGATTAGTCGATCAAGCGCCCTGACGCTTGTCCTCGACCTTCCACTTGCCGCCGTCGTAGAAGGCTTTCCAGCCGGTAGGCTTGCCGTCGACTTCGGTCTGCACGTACTGCTCCTTGGTTTTGCGGCTGTAGCGGATCACGGCTGGGCGACCATCCGGGTCCTTCTTCGGCGCTTCGCACAGGAAGTGGTACTTCGGATCGATCTCGTCCTTGTGCGGCACGATTTCCATCACCAGCGGTGCACGAGTCTCGCGGTTTTTCGGGAACTGGCTGGCGGCCAGGAACAGGCCCGAAGCACCGTCGCGCAGGATGTAAGTGTCGTTGACCTTCTCGCACTTGAGCTCGGGCATCTTCACCGGGTCCATCTTCGGCGGCGCCGCATCACCGCTTTTCAGCAGTTTGCGGGTGTTCTTGCACGTCGGGTTGGTGCAACCGAAGAACTTGCCGAAACGGCCGGTCTTGAGCTGCATCTCGCTGCCGCACTTGTCGCACTCCAGGCTCGGACCTTCGTAACCCTTGATGCGGTAGGTGCCCTCTTCAATCTCGTAGCCGTTGCAATCCGGGTTGTTACCGCAGATGTGCAGCTTGTGCTTTTCATCCAGCAGATAAGCGTCCATCGCCGTGCTGCAAATCGGGCAACGGTGCTTGCCACGCAATACCAGCGACTCGGATTCACCCTCGTCATCGGCCGCGATTTCATCGCCCGGCACCAGGTTAACGGTGGCCTTGCAGCGCTCTTTGGGTGGCAGGCTGTACCCCGAGCAACCCAGGAACACGCCGGTGGACGCTGTACGAATCTGCATCGGCCGGCCGCAGGTGAGGCACGGAATGTCGGTCATTACCGGCTGGTTGGCACGCATGCCGCTCTCAGGGCTCTCGGCCACTTCGAGTTTTTTCTTGAAGTCGCCGTAGAACTCGTCCAGCACGCTCTTCCAGTCGCGCTCGCCCTGCGCCACGTCATCGAGGTTCTCTTCCATGCCGGCGGTGAAGCCGTAGTCCATCAGGTTGGAGAAGCTCTCGGACAGGCGCTCGGTAACGATGTCACCCATTTTTTCCGAATAGAAACGACGGTTGTGCAGCGCTACGTAGCCACGGTCCTGAATGGTGGAGATGATCGCCGCATAGGTCGAAGGACGACCGATACCGCGCTTCTCCATCTCTTTGACCAAACTGGCTTCCGAATAACGCGCCGGTGGCTTGGTGAAGTGTTGGGACGGGTCAAGCTTGATCAGCTTCAACGTATCGCCCTGAGCCATATCCGGCAGCACATCGTCGTCGCCCGGCTTGGCGATTTGCGGCATCACACGGGTATAACCGTCGAACTTGAGGATGCGGCCCTTGGCACGCAGCTCGAAGTCACCCGCCCCCACGCTGACGGTGGTGGACAGGTATTGCGCCGGCAGCATCTGGCAGGCCAGGAACTGGCGCCAGATCAGCTCGTAGAGGCGCTCGGCGTCGCGCTCCATGCCGCTCAGCTTGCTTGGCTCGGTGTTGGCGTCAGACGGACGAATCGCTTCGTGAGCCTCCTGCGCGCCTTCCTTGCTGCTGTAGACGTTTGGCTTTTCCGGCAGGTACTTCTTGCCGAATTCGCTTTCAATATAAGTACGCGCCATCGCCACCGCGTCTTGCGACAGGTTGGTGGAGTCGGTACGCATGTAAGTGATGTAGCCGGCTTCGTACAGACGCTGGGCCATCATCATGGTTTTCTTCACACCAAAGCCCAGGCGGTTACTCGCGGCCTGCTGCAGGGTGGAGGTGATGAACGGCGCCGACGGTTTGCTGCTGGTCGGCTTGTCTTCACGCTTGACGATGCTGTAGCTGGAGGCCTTGAGCTTCTCCAGCGCGGCCATGGCCTGGGCTTCATTCAGCGGCTTGAAGGCCTCGCCTTTTTCGCGGGCCACTTCAAAGCGCACGTTGGCGCCCTTGGCGGTGCCCAGATCGGCGTGGACTTCCCAGTATTCTTCAGGGTTGAACGCACGAATCTCGCGCTCACGCTCCACCACCAGCTTTACCGCTACCGATTGCACACGGCCGGCGGACAGGCCACGGGCGATTTTCGCCCACAGCAGTGGCGAAACCATGTAACCCACCACGCGATCGAGGAAACGCCTGGCCTGCTGGGCGTTGACGCGATCGATGTCCAGTTCGCCCGGCTTGGAGAAGGCTTCCTGAATGGCTTTCTTGGTGATTTCGTTGAACACCACACGCTTGTAGCGGCTGTCATCACCGCCGATGGCTTCCCGCAGGTGCCAGGCAATGGCTTCCCCTTCGCGGTCCAAGTCCGTTGCGAGATAGATGGTGTCGGCATCTTTGGCGAGCCGGCGCAGCTCTTCGATGACCTTTTCCTTGCCCGGAAGGATTTCGTACTTGGCCTTCCAGCCATGGTCCGGGTCTACCCCCATGCGTGAGACCAGCTGCTTGCGCGCTTTCTCTTTAGGGGTGAGCACCGGACCTTCGCCCGCGGCCGCCTTGCCGCGCTTGGCGGCAGGCTCCTTGCTGGCGCTAGCCGAACCGCTGGTGGGCAGGTCTCGGATATGGCCGATACTCGACTTCACCACGTACTCATTGCCCAAGTACTTGTTGATGGTCTTGGCCTTAGCCGGGGATTCCACAATGACCAGCGATTTGCCCATGGATCGGAAAATTCCTGAATTCGAGAAGTGAGAGGCAGTTGGCGCCTGTCGCGGCAACGCTATATATAGTGGCAACCGGGTGAGGTCAAGCGCAGCATTCTGCGCGACCTGCCGTTATTGCCCTTTAAAAAGACTGGGTTCGGCCTGGACCAAAGCAAAGCGCGGGACGTGCTCGCCGTCAACTTCGACGGTCTCCAGGAACATGCTCAAGGGGCGCACCCAAAAGCCGTAATCGCCATACAGTGCTTGGTAAAACACTACTTCTTCTTCGGTCTCGGAGTGCCGCGCCACACTGAAAACGCGGTACTGCGGACCTTTGTAATGCTGGTAGAGCCCTGGTTCGACTTTCATGTTCTGGCCCTCTTACAAAATTTGTTGAAAAAAAATTAAAAATTCCAAAAAACAAAAACCGGGGCACTGGGCCCCGGCTTCCGTCAACTCAGCGCTTAGACGCGTTCGAAGACGGTGGAAATGCCTTGGCCGAGACCAATGCACATGGTTGCAACCCCAAGGTTGCCACCATTTTGCTTCATCACGTTAAGCAATGTGCCGGAGATGCGTGCACCGGAGCAACCGAATGGGTGGCCCAGGGCAATCGCGCCGCCGTGCAGGTTAACCTTCTCATTCATCTTGTCGAGTACTTTCAGATCTTTCAGCACTGGCAAGGCCTGTGCGGCGAAAGCTTCGTTGAGCTCGAAGAAGTCGATATCGGAGATGGTCAGGCCCGCGCGCTTCAAGGCTTTTTGTGTGGCCGGTACTGGACCATAGCCCATGATCGCCGGGTCCACACCCGCCACGGCCATCGAACGGATCACCGCCAGCGGCTGGATACCGAGGTCCTGGGCACGCTGCGCCGACATCACGATCATGCACGAAGCACCGTCGGTGATTTGCGACGACGTACCGGCAGTCACGGTGCCGCCCTTTGGATTGAAGGCCGGCTTGAGCGCCGCCAGGCTTTCCAGGGTAGTGTCCGGACGAATGGTTTCGTCGTAGTCGAACAGTTTCAGGAAACCGTTCTCGTCGTAGCCGTTCATCGGGATAATTTCATCCTTGAACTTGCCTTCCACGGTCGCTTTGTGAGCGAGCTGGTGGGAGCGCAGGCCGAACGCGTCCTGGGCTTCACGGGTGATGCCGTGCATCTTGCCGAGCATTTCCGCGGTCAGGCCCATCATGCCGGAAGCTTTTGCCGCGTACAGCGACATATGCGGGTTAGGGTCGACGCCGTGCATCATGCTGACGTGGCCCATGTGCTCCACGCCACCGACCACGAACACATCGCCGTTACCGGTCATGATCGCCTGGGCGGCGGTGTGCAGCGCGCTCATCGACGAACCGCACAGGCGGCTTACGGTCTGGCCGGCCGCGGTGTGCGGGATCTGGGTCATCAACGACGCCATGCGCGCAATGTTCCAGCCCTGCTCCAGGGTCTGGTTAACGCAGCCCCAGATCACGTCTTCGACTTCGTTCGGGTCAACCTTGACGTTGCGTTCCAGCAGCTTGCTGATCAGGTGCGCCGACATATCTTCGGCGCGGGTGTTGCGGTGCATGCCGCCCTTGGAGCGGCCCATCGGCGTACGACCGAAGTCGACAATCACGACGTCTCTTGGATTCAAGCTCATAAATATTCTCGCTCTAGTCGATGGGCGCTTAACCGAAGAAGCTCTGGCCGTTCTTGGCCATTTCACGCAGCTTCGCGGTCGGGTGGTACAGCGGGCCCAAATCAGCGTATTTGTCAGCCAGGGCAACGAACTCGGCAACACCGATCGAATCGATGTAACGCAGCGCACCGCCACGGAATGGAGGGAAACCAATACCGTACACCAGGCCCATATCGGCTTCGGCGGCGGTCTCGACGATGCCGTCTTCGAGGCAACGTACGGTTTCCAGGCACAGGGCGATCATCATCCAGTTGATGATGTCCTCGTCGGATACCTCACGCTGTTCGTAGACGATCGGCTTGAGCACTTCCAGTACCGACGGGTCGGCGACTTTCTTTTGCTTGCCCTTCTTATCGGTCTCGTAGGCGTAGAAGCCTTTGCCGTTCTTCTGGCCCAGGCGCTTGGCTTCGTAGAGTGCGTCGACGGCCGAGCGACGGTCGTCTTTCATGCGGTCCGGGAAGCCTTCAGCCATGACGTCGCGACCGTGGTGGCCGGTGTCGATGCCGACCACGTCCATCAGGTACGCCGGGCCCATCGGCCAGCCGAACTTTTCCATCACCTTGTCGATGCGCACGAAGTCCACACCGGCGCTGACCAGCTTGGCGAAACCGCCGAAGTAAGGGAACAGCACGCGGTTGACCAAGAAGCCCGGGCAGTCATTGACCACGATCGGGTTCTTGCCCATTTTCTTGGCGTAGGCAACGGTGGTGGCCACGGCCAGCTCGCTGGACTTCTCACCACGGATCACTTCCACCAGCGGCATCATGTGCACCGGGTTGAAAAAGTGCATGCCGACAAAATTTTCCGGACGCTTGAGGGCTTTAGCCAGCAAGCTGATGGAAATGGTCGAGGTGTTGGACGCCAGGATGGTGTCGTCTTTGACCTGGGCTTCGACTTCAGCCAGTACCGCCTGCTTGACCTTCGGGTTCTCGACAACGGCTTCAACCACCAGGTCGACATGGCCGAAATCACCGTAGGACAGCGTAGGACGAATGCCGTTAAGCACTTCAGCCATTTTCGCAGCGGTCATACGACCTTTATCAACGCGGCCCACCAGCAGTTTGGCGGCTTCAGCCAGCCCCTGCTCGATACCGTGCTCGTTGATGTCTTTCATCAGGATCGGCGTGCCTTTGGACGCCGACTGATAAGCGATACCGCCGCCCATGATACCGGCGCCCAGTACGGCGGCCTGTTTCACGTCCTTGGCGATTTCGTCGTAAGCCTTGGCCTTTTTCTTGAGTTCCTGATCGTTCAGGAACAAGCCGATCAGGCTCTGGGCCGCCGAGGTTTTCGCCAGTTTGACGAAGCCTGCCGCTTCCACTTCCAGGGCTTTGTCGCGACCGAAGTTCGCGGCCTTCTGGATGGTCTTGATCGCTTCGACCGGCGCCGGGTAGTTCGGGCCGGCCTGGCCCGCCACGAAACCTTTGGCGGTTTCGAACGACATCATTTGTTCGATGGCGTTGAGCTTGAGTTTTTCCAGCTTCGGCTGACGCTTGGCCTTGTAGTCAAATTCGCCGCTGATGGCGCCCTTGATCAGGTTGAGCGCGGCTTCGGCCAGTTTGTCCAGAGCAACCACAGCGTCGACGGCACCGACTTTCAGCGCGTCTTCAGCGCTGTTTTCCTTGCCGGCGGCGATCCACTCGATGGCGTTGTCGGCACCGATCAGGCGCGGCAGACGCACAGTGCCGCCAAAACCCGGGTAGATGCCCAGCTTGACTTCAGGCAGGCCGACCTTGGCGGAAGCGGCCATGACACGGAAGTCTGCCGCCAGGCACATTTCCAGGCCGCCGCCCAGGGCGATGCCGTTGATCGCAGCAACGGTGGGTACGTTGAGGTCTTCGAAATCGCTGAAAATCTTGTTGGCTTCGAGGTTGCCAGCCACCAGCTCGGCATCGGGCAGCTTGAAGTTGTCGACGAATTCGGTGATGTCAGCGCCGACGATAAACACGTCCTTGCCGCTGGAGACGATCACGCCCTTGACCGAAGCATCTGCTTTGATGGTGTCTACGGCCTGACGCAGTTCGTTCAGGGTTAGACGGTTGAACTTGTTGACGGACTCACCCTTGAGGTCGAATTTCAATTCGACGATGCCACTTTCAAGAGCCTTAACCGTGATGGCTTTACCTTCGTAAATCATCAACTGATCTCCACGATATGGAAGCTGAACAGTACACACCGGACGCTGGCCTCTGGCTGGACATTGATAGCTGCATCAATGCTCACACCAATCCGCCAGGCACACCCGCCAGTGCGAGAGTCGGGGTTATGTCAGAGTCGCCTGTAGGACAAACGCTCAATTCATACGCCCGTTTGATTTGGGTACGCCACCTTCATCCAATTCCGGGCAATTGTCAATCGCTCCAAAGGCTAGGAAAAACGCGACTTTCCAGTCATTTCAGAACCCCAACCCTAAGCCCGCCAGCCGTCAATATTCAACTATTCACAAGATCAATAATGAACAAGCGTAGGGAAAGGACTGCACAGGAAGGAATAAGCGGCCAGGCTCGCTGCAACACTAATGCCTTGCGAAGAATACCTGCGGCGGGATATATCGAGTTACCGGCCTGCCTGGCCAACTCCAGCCCGATGCTATGTCGGGCTTTTTATTGGCGGTGATTTTGTAGAAGCGAGCCGTCAGGCCAATGCCTTGAGCAGCGCATCAATATCCTTCAACACGCTCGCCTCGCCCTTCTCCCCCCAATACAAGGCGATCATTTGTTTGTCGGCCTCAACCTTGTAGACGTTGGCAGGCAGCGTTGAAAAATGCGGCAACAACTTCTCATCCACGCACACCTCGCGCCATTGATTGACCCATACTCCCGGCTCCAACTGCCAGTAACTCCAGATGGCCGGCGTGCTGCCGCGTCGTGGCCGGCAGTATTGCGCGCAGGGGCTGGGCGGCTCCTGTTTGAGCCAGTGCGGCCATTCCTGGGGCGCCAGCTGCATCGCCAGCCCGATGCGGCGCGCCTCCATGCGCAGGGCCATGCGCCCGCTCTGATGGCGCGAAGGGCGCAGCCATGCCAGAGGGCTCAGAACCACAACAAGGATTGACACCACTATCCAGACCGTCATATGTGTACTCCCGAATTTCCTGATGAGCGGTTTTGATCTGACGCAAGCCGATCCGCTTGAAAGCAGCCATACTGAATCTATTGCAGTCCCCTGGAGGAACGCCCCATGTCCTACGAACATATTCTGGTCGCCGTCGACCTGACCGAAGAGTGCGACCCAGTGATCAAGCGCGCGAGGGACTCTGCGGTAGCCAATGGCGCCAAACTGTCACTGGTGCATATCGTCGAGCCCATGGCCATGGCCTTTGGTGGCGACGTGCCGATGGACCTTTCCCAGTTGCAGCAACAGCAATTTGACCAGGCCAAAGAGCGCCTTGACCGATTGATCCTCAAATACCCTGAAGTGAGCAAGGAAAACTCCCACCTTACCTACGGCCAACCGCGCCAGGAAATCCATCATCTGGCCAAGGAACAAGGCTGCGACCTGATCGTGGTCGGCAGCCATGGCCGACATGGGCTGGCGCTGCTGCTGGGTTCTACCGCCAATGACGTCCTGCATGGCGCGCCGTGCGATGTGTTGGCCGTGAAGCTGGTAAAGGCTCCGTAAGGCACTGAGGGTCAAATGTGGGAGCTGGATTGCGATAGTAATCGGTCAGTTGATGCATCCGGTGGCTGATACGCCGCTATCGCAGGCAAGCCAGTTCCTACATTTTGAATCGCGTTTTCTATAAAAAAGCCCGGCGCTCATAAAACGAGCGCCGGGCTTTTTATTGTCCCCGAATCAATCAGCCATCCAACTCGGCCCAACGCTCAACCAGCACTTCCAGCTCATGGTTCAGCTTCTCGAGGGAAGCAATAACCTTGGCCGTCTCCGCTGCCGGGCGCTGGTAGAAACCCGCGTCTGCCATTTCCGCTTCTACCGCGGCGATCTGCTGTTCCTTGGCGTCGATATCACCCGGCAAGGCTTCCAACTCGCGCTGCAGCTTGTAGCTGAGTTTTTTCTTGGTGGAGGGTGCGGCTTCCTGTACCGGAGCAGCGGCGGCCACGGGGGCGACGACTGCGGAGGTCAGGTCGGCCTTGCCGGACTTGCTCTCGGTCACGCCCAACAGACGCGGCGAGCCGCCCTGGCGCAGCCAGTCCTGATAACCACCAACGTACTCGCGCACCTTGCCTTCGCCTTCGAAGACCAGGGTGCTGGTAACCACGTTGTCGAGGAATGCCCGGTCGTGGCTGACCATCAGTACGGTGCCGTTGAAGGTCAGCAAGACCTCTTCAAGCAGCTCGAGGGTTTCCACGTCGAGGTCGTTGGTCGGTTCGTCGAGCACCAGCAGGTTTGCCGGTTTGCTGAACAACTTGGCCAGCAGCAGGCGGGCGCGCTCGCCACCGGACAAGGCTTTTACCGGCGTACGTGCACGTTGCGGGCTGAACAGGAAGTCGCCCAGGTAGCTGAGGACGTGGCGGCTCTGGCCGTCGATGTCGATAAAGTCGCGGCCTTCGGCGACGTTGTCGATCACGGTTTTTTCCAGGTCCAACTGGTGGCGCAGCTGATCGAAGTAGGCCACGTCGATACGCGTGCCCTCTTCCACCGTGCCGCTGGTCGGCTGCAAACCGCCAAGCATCAGCTTGAGCAAAGTGGTCTTGCCGGTGCCGTTGGCGCCCAGCAGGCCGATACGGTCGCCTCGCGCCAGGACCATGGAGAAGTCCTTGATCAGGAACGGGCCGTCCGGGTGATGGAAGCTGACGTTCTCCAGCACCATCACCTGCTTGCCCGACTTGTCAGCGGTGTCCAGCTGGATATTGGCCTTGCCGGTGCGTTCGCGACGTTCGCTGCGCTCAACGCGCAACGCTTTCAACGCACGCACACGGCCTTCGTTACGGGTGCGACGTGCCTTGATGCCCTGGCGGATCCAGACTTCTTCCTGGGCCAGTTTCTTGTCGAACAGGGCATTGGCGGTCTCTTCAGCCGAGAGCGCGGCTTCCTTGTGCACCAGGAAGCTGGCGTAGTCGCCGTTCCAGTCGATCAGGCCGCCACGGTCCAGTTCGAGGATGCGGGTGGCCAGGTTTTGCAGGAAGGAGCGGTCGTGCGTGATGAACAACACGGCGCCCTGGAAATCCTTGAGGGCTTCTTCCAGCCAGGCGATGGCGCCGATATCCAGGTGGTTGGTCGGCTCGTCGAGCAGCAGCAGATCCGGCTCGGACACCAGGGCCTGGGCCAGCAGCACGCGTCGACGCCAGCCGCCGGACAACTGGGCGAGGGTCTTGTCGGCCGGCAGTTGCAGGCGGCTCAGGGTGCTGTCGACCAGTTGCTGCAAGCGCCAGCCGTCGCGGGCTTCGAGGTCTTGCTGGACGTGCATCAGCTTGTCCAGATCTTCCTCGGTGACACAGTTCTGCGCCAGGTGATGGTATTGCGCAAGCAATTCGCCAACGCCGTCCAGGCCTTCGGCAACCACGTCGAACACTGTCCGCTCGTCGGCCACCGGCAATTCCTGGGGCAATTCGCCAATCTTGAGGCCCGGGGCGCGCCAAACAGAGCCTTCGTCGGGCTTCTGGTCGCCCTTGACCAACTTCATCATGCTGGATTTGCCGGTACCGTTGCGGCCGATGATGCACACCCGCTCACCACGGGCGATCTGCCAGGACACCTTGTCCAACAACGGCATAGCGCCGAAAGCAAGGGACACATCGCTGAATTTGAGCAGGGTCATACGCTTCTCCAAAAACTGGGCGCGCATTCTACCTGAGTTGAGAGTGGGATGCGGCCAGCATTTTCGCTGCAGGCACGTTCTTCAAGACATTTTCCGCGAACTTGAACCAACCGGCCGGCAAAGCTTTCGCCGGCCGCTGGCAAAAGGCTAAGCTAGGGGCAATCAGTGTCGGCGATGCCGGTGCTAGTCGTGATTTCTCTGCACGGACGTCTCATGCGCAGTCGCCTTTTCAACTTTTTATCCTGCCTGCTTCTCTCCGCCACCGCCGTTCAATCTGCCCAGGCCGTGGACCTCACCACCCAACGTCAATATTACGATGAAGCCAAGCGCGCCCTGGCCAGGGGTGACAGCGGCCCGTACATGCAATACAGCCAGGCGCTGGCCGACTACCCGTTGACGCCGTACCTGGCCTATGACGAACTGACCGCGCGCCTTAAAACCGCGAGCAACCAGGAAATCGAGCAGTTTCTCGCCAAAAACGGCGACCTGCCCCAGGCCAACTGGATGAAGCTGCGCTGGTTGCGCTGGCTGGCCGAGCGGGGTGACTGGCAGACCTTTGAAAAGTACTACGATACCAAGCTCAATTTCGTCGAGCTGGACTGCCTGCACGGCCAGTTCCAATTGGCCCACAACCTCAAGGCCGAAGGCTACAAGACCAGCGAAAAGCTGTGGATGACCGGTAAATCCCAGCCGGCCGCCTGTGACACGACCTTCAGCCAGTGGGCGGCTGACGGCCAGCTGACCGAACAAAAAATCTGGGACCGCACCAAGCTCGCCGCCGAAGCACGCAACTACGCACTGGCCAACAGCCTGGTAAAAACCCTGCCAACGCTCGGCGCCCAGGGCCGCCTGATGATCGACGTGGCGCAAAAGCCCGATATGCTCAGCGACCCGTCGCGCTTTTTGCCGGCCACCGAGGCCATGTCTGACGCCGTGGGCCTGGGCCTGCGCCGGCTGGCACGCCAGGACCCTGACAAGGCCATGGCCCTGCTCGACGGCTACGCGAGCAGCATGCGCTTCTCCCGCGACGAAAAAGTGTCGATCGCCCGGGAAATCGGCCTGACCCTGGCACGTCGCTACGACCCTCGCGCCTTGGACGTGATGACGAAGTACGACCCGGAGCTACGTGACAATACCGTCTCCGAATGGCGCCTGCGCCTGCTGTTGCGCCTGGCACGCTGGGAAGATGCGTACCAGTTGACCCGCAAGCTGCCGCAGGATTTGGCCACCACCAACCGCTGGCGCTACTGGCAGGCGCGCAGCCTGGAGCTGGCCGAACCGAAAAACCCTCAAGCGTTGGTGCTGTATAAAAACGTGGCCAAGGAGCGCGACTTCTATGGCTTCCTCGCCGCTGACCGCTCCAAGACCCCTTACCAGTTGAACAACAAGCCGCTGGTGATGAGCCAGGCGCTGCTCAATAAAGTGCGCAATACCCCAGGCGTACGCCGTGCCCTGGAGTTCTATGCCCGTGGCCAGATTGTCGATGGCCGCCGCGAGTGGTACCACGTCAGCCGTCACTTCAACCGCGATGAAATGGTCGCGCAGGCGAAGCTGGCCTACGACATGAAGTGGTACTTCCCGGCGATCCGCACCATCAGCCAGGCGCAATACTGGGACGACCTGGACATCCGCTTCCCGATGGCCCATCGCGACACCCTCGTGCGCGAAGCCAAGGTACGCGGCCTGCATTCAAGCTGGGTGTTCGCGATTACCCGCCAGGAAAGCGCCTTCATGGACGACGCCCGCTCCGGCGTCGGCGCCAGCGGCCTGATGCAACTGATGCCCGGCACCGCCAAGGAAACCGCGCGCAAGTTCAGCATTCCCCTGGCCTCCCCGGCTCAGGTGCTGGACCCGGACAAAAACATCCAGCTCGGCGCAGCCTACCTGAGCCAGGTGCACAGCCAGTTCAACGGCAACCGCGTGCTTGCCTCCGCCGCTTACAACGCCGGCCCCGGTCGCGTGCGCCAGTGGCTACGCGGCGCCGACCACCTGAGTTTCGACGTGTGGGTGGAAAGCATCCCGTTCGACGAAACCCGTCAGTATGTGCAGAACGTGCTGTCTTACTCGGTGATCTACGGGCAAAAGCTCAATTCACCGCAGCCGCTGGTGGATTGGCATGAGCGGTACTTTGATGATCAATAAGCAAAGAGGCTTCAAGCGGCAAGTGTGAAGCGAAAAAATGCCCGCATTGAAAAATGCGGGCATTTTTTATGAGGTCAGCAGCGGCTAATGCCGGTCAGTTAAGCGCTAAAGCAGAAAAACCTGCGACCTGTGGCGAGGGAGCTTGCTCCCGTTGGACTGCGTAGCAGTCCCATTTTTGGGGCCGCTTCGCGCCCCAGCGGGAGCAAGCTCCCTCGCCACAGGGATCGGTTCTGTCTTAACTGACTGCATTAGTCAGCAGCGGCTTTATTTTTACACTGCCTCGGCCAACGCCAGACTGCCCTGACGCACAGGCACACCGCAGCTTCATTCCACGTTATCCCCATCACTGAACTGCAACGCCGCCAACCGCGCATACAGCGGATTGCTCGCAATCAACTGCTGATGCGTGCCCACCGCCACCAGCTTGCCCTGGTCCATCACCGCAATCCGATCGGCGTTTTTCACTGTGGCCAGGCGATGCGCAATCACCAGGGTGGTACGGCCTTGCATCAACTGCGGCAGGGCTTGCTGGATCAGGTGTTCGCTCTGGGCATCGAGGGCGCTGGTGGCTTCGTCCAGCAGCAGGATGGGCGCGTCTACCAGCAACGCGCGGGCGATGGCCAGGCGTTGACGCTGACCACCGGAGAGGCCCAGGCCACCGTCGCCCAGGTGGGTCTGGTAGCCGTCGGGCATTTGCAGGATGAAGTCGTGGGCATGGGCGATGCGCGCCGCGGCTTCGACCTGCTCGCGGGAGGCCGTCGGGTTACCGTAGCGGATGTTGTCTTCGACACTGCCGAAAAACAGCGCCGGGCTCTGGGATACCAGAGCAAAATGGCGGCGCAGGTCGAGCGGGTCGAGGTCGGTCAGCGGTTGGCCTTCGAGCAGGATACGGCCTTGCCGGGGGTCGTAGAAGCGCAGCAGCAGGTCGAAGATCGTCGACTTGCCCGCGCCGGAAGGCCCCACCAACGCGAGGGTTTCACCGGGGTTGACGGTCAGGTTCAGGCCGTCGATGGCGTAGCTGTCGGGCCGTGACGGGTAGGAAAAGCGCAGGTCCTGAAGTTCCATGCGCCCGCTGACACGCTCCGGCAAGCGCACGCCGCCGCTGGCCGGCGCCGTGATTTCGTTGCTCGACTGCAACAGCTCGCCGATCCGCTCCGCCGCACCGGCGGCCCGCTGCAACTCGCCGAGCACTTCGCTCAAGGTGCCGACAGCGCTGCCGACGATCAGGCTGTAGAACACAAACGCCGCCAGCTCGCCGCCGGAAATGCGCCCGCTGATCACGTCCATCCCGCCGACCCACAGCATCACGCCCACGGCACCGAGCACCAGCATGATCACCAGGGTAATCAGCCAGGAACGTTGCAGGATGCGTTTGCGCGCGGTGGTGAACGCTTCTTCCACGGTCACGGCGAAACGTTGTTCGTCCTGGACCTGATGGTTATAGGCCTGCACCGTCTTGATCTGGCCCAATGTCTCGGACACATAGCTGCCGACATCGGCGATGCGGTCCTGGCTCTGGCGCGACAGGCTGCGCACGCGTCGGCCAAAAATGAGGATCGGCGCCAGCACCAGAGGCAACGCCACCACGACAATGCTGGTGAGCTTGGGGTTGGTGATGAACAGCAGCACGATACCGCCGATGACCATCAAGGCATTGCGCAGGAACAGCGACAGCGATGAACCGATCACCGATTGCAGCAAAGTGGTATCGGTGGTCAGGCGTGACTGGATTTCCGAGCTGCGGTTGTTCTCGTAGAAGCCTGGGTGCAGGTAGATCAGGTGGTTGAACACCTGCCGGCGAATGTCCGCCACCACCCGCTCGCCAATCCACGACACCAGGTAGAAACGCGTGAACGTGCCCACCGCCAGGCCCAGCACCAGCACCATGAACAGTGCGATGGACTGATTGAGCAGGTGCGGCGACTGGGTCATGAAACCCTGGTCGACCAGCAGGCGGATCCCCTGCCCCATGGACAAGGTGATGCCGGCGGTAACGATCAGCGCCAACAGGGCACCCAGCGCCTGCCAGCGGTAGGGCGCGATAAAGCGGCTGGCCAAGCGGATTGCGCGGCGTTGACGGGTTGAGAACATAAGGGATTCACCACTGACGGAGTCTATCCATCAACATTGGGGGAACTTGGGAGAATAACAATGAGTCAGGTTAATTATGCCCGCCGATAGATGCCGCTAGAGGCTATCGGTCTAAGACTGATCTGGAAATATGTGCCGGTTTCTGGTGGACTGGGTGTTCGAACCGATGATCGTGTAAGGAGTTGTAACAGCTCGGTCACGCGGGGGAATTAAAGTAGGTACACAACCTGAGGAGGAGACAGGCCATGACCTTGCAACACAGCAGCAGTGCCCAGATTGAAGTGATCCGCCAACCGCAGCAGCTGCCTTGCTCTTACATAGATGCCAAGGGCCGCGAAGTGCAGATTACCGAAGACATGATCCAGCAAGCGTGCAGCGAACTGGAACAGCGCCTGGTCAAGCCTGCACAGCAAGGCTGAAGCGCCGACGCTCTTGCAAACCCGGCCCAGGTGGCCGGGTTTTTTATGGGTGCTAAACCGCTTCGGCGCCAAGGGCGGCGACAATGCGGGAAAGGGCTGCGGACTCGCCATGGATCCGCACTTTCAAACCATCAATTTCACGACGCTCCGGGTAATGCTTGCGCAACAGGTCAAAAGCCTTGCGCTGCTCTTCTACCGTTCCCACCAGGCTGCGACGGAAATCCGCATCGTCCCGGCGCGGGTCGTACACGCTGCGGCATAGCGTCGCCAACGCCCAGGCCGGGTCGGTCGAGGCGTTCAGGTGCACCTCGGCCAGCCACGGCGCGGGCAACAAATCGCTCAACTGAATGCTCGGTTCCTGGCCCAGGTGCGCACAAAAGGCTTGATAGATCTGCGCGGTGCCGCGCTGCTTGCCGTCCAGGCTGTAGCCGGCGATATGCGGCGTGGCCAGCACGCACAGGTCAGCCAGGTCGGCATCCACCTGCGGCTCGCCCTCCCACACATCCAGTACCGCTTGCAGGTCTTCGCGCTCCAGCAACACTTCGCGCAGGGCGGCGTTGTCCACTACCGCGCCTCGGCTGGCGTTGATCAGCCAGGTGCCGGGCTTGAGCCGCTCAAGGCGCTGGCGATCGAACAGATGCCAGGTGGAACCATTGCCGGACTTGGTCAGCGGCGTGTGCACGCTGATGACATCGCATTGTTCGATGATCTGCGGCAGGCTCACGTAATCGCCGTCTTCAGCGATCTGCCGTGGCGGGTCACACACCAGCACGTTCCAACCCAGGCCCTTGAGCACCTTGACCAGCCGCCCACCGACCTCGCCGGCGCCAACGATGCCATAGGTGCGCCGGGCGAGGTCGGCGCCTTCGATTTCGGCCAGCGTCTGCAAGCTGCCCAGCACGTAATCCACCACGCCCCGAGCATTGCAGCCGGGTGCGCTGGCCCACTGGATACCGGCCTGCCTGAAATAATCGAGGTCCAGATGATCGGTGCCGATGGTGCAAGTGCCGACAAAACCCACCTTCGTACCTTCGAGCAAGGCCCGGTTGACGTTGGTTACCGAGCGCACCAGCAGCACATCGGCCTGCTCGACCGTGGCGCGGTCAATGGAACGGCCGGGCACGCGGCGAATCTCGCCAAATCCCTGGAAGAATGCATCGAGCAGCGGAATATTTTCGTCGGCAACAATCAGCATGGCAGGCTCCTTTGGCGGACCAGCAGTGTACAGAAGATCCGGACGACACCGCAGAGCCAATGTTGGAGCGGGCTGCCACAAGGGATAGGAGTGTTGCTTACAAATCCCCAACACAGGTTTTTTCCTGACCACTGTGTCAAGGCGTAGAATCCGCGGTCCTTGTGATTGCCTCTTTACGGGACACCTGTACGTGAACACTGCCACCGCTACCCTCACCCGCCCCGCCCGCATCAGCCGGGAAGTGCGCGGCCTGCTGACACTCGCCCTGCCGATCATCATCGGCCAACTGGCGACCACCGCGATGAGCTTCGTCGATGCGGTGATGGCCGGACGCGTCAGCCCCAAAGACCTGGCGGCGGTCGGCCTGGGTAACTCGATCTGGATCCCGGTATACCTGTTGATGACCGGCACCCTGCTGGCCACCACGCCGAAAGTCGCGCAGCGCTACGGCGCGGGCAAGTACAACGAAATCGGGCCATTGGTGCGCCAGTCACTGTGGTTGGCCGTGGTGGTCGGCCTGTGCGGCGCACTGTTGCTGCTTTGCGCAGAGCCGGTGCTGCACGCGATGAAAGTCGAGCCCGACTTGATCGAGCCTTCCATGGGCTACCTGTACGGCATCGCAGCCGGGATGCCGGCCGTTGCGCTGTATTACGTGTTTCGCTGCTTCAGTGATGGCCTGGGCCGTACGCGGCCGAGCATGGTCATGGGGTTGTGCGGGTTAGCGCTGAACATTCCGCTGAACTACATCTTCATCTACGGTCACCTCGGCCTGCCGGCCATGGGCGGCGCAGGCTGCGGCTGGGCCACGGCGATCGCGATGTGGGTGATGATGCTCGGCATGGCCGGGTGGACGCGCTGGGGGCAGGCCTATCAGAGCAGTGAATTGTTCAAGCGCTTCGACTGGCCGCAATGGGCGGTGATCAAGCGTGTGCTGGGGATCGGCCTGCCGATTGGCGTGGCGATCTTTGCCGAGTCGAGCATCTTTGCGGTGATCGCCCTGCTGCTCGGCAGCCTGGGGGCCACCGTGGTGTCCGGCCATCAGATCGCGCTGAATGTCAGCTCACTGGTATTCATGATCCCCTACTCCCTGAGCATGGCCGTCACCGTGCGCGTCGGCCAGGCCCTGGGCCGCGGCGAACCGCGTGAAGCCCGCTTCGCCGCCGGGGTCGGCATGGGCACCGCGCTGGCCTATGCCTGCTTCTCCTGCAGCCTGATGCTGATGTTTCGCGAGCAGATTGCGGCGATCTACACCCCTGACCCTGTGGTCATCCACCTGGCATCGATGCTGATCGTGTTTTCGGCGTTGTTCCAGTTCTCCGACTCGATCCAGGTGACAGCCGCCGGCGCGCTGCGCGGCTATCAGGACACCCGGGTCACCATGCTGCTGACCCTGCTTGCCTACTGGGGCGTGGGCTTGCCGGTGGGTTATGCCCTGGGGCTTACCGACTGGCTGGGCGAACCCAGCGGCCCAAGCGGTTTGTGGCAAGGCCTGATCGTAGGCCTGAGCTGCGCGGCAGGCATGCTGCTGGTGCGCCTGGCGCGCAGTGCGCGCCGGCGTATCCACGCCGACAAGGCACGGGGTTAATCGGCTTTCTTGCGAATCCAGTACAGGTACGTACCGGCCTGCTCCTGCTGATCCACCAGTTCATGGTCCAGGAACACGCAGAATTTGGGAATATCGCGGCGGGTCGACGGGTCGGTCGCGATCACCTTGAGCAGGCCGCCCGCAGGCAGGTCGCGGATGTGCTGGTGCAGCATCATCACCGGTTCGGGGCAGTTGAGGCCGGTGGCATCAAGGGTGCCGTCGACGGGTAAGTCACTCATACTTCACTCCTGAGAAACACCCGCCCCAGTGCGGAAGCGGGCGTGCTCGCGAAGACGCGGGCACATTCAACATACATTTCGACTGTTACACCGCGTTCGCGAGCAAGCCCGCTCCCACAGTTGATATCAGTGTCTTTTGGGTTTCTTTACATCTACCAGCCGGCGCAAGTGGCACGTCACTTCCTCGCGGTCGTGATACAGCTGCTTGCAGCCGATCTCCACACGAATGCCGCGTGCCTTGAAGCCTTCCTCGATCCGCTCCAGCAAACGCTTCACTTCGGCGTAACGCTGCTTCATCGGCAGCTTGAGGTTGACCACCGCCTCGCGGCAATGCCCCTCGCCGATCCAGGTTTCCAGCAAGGCTGCGTTGCGCGCGGGTTTCTCGACGATGTCGCACACCATCCAGTCCACGGGCTGCTTGGGCACGAAGGTGAAACCGTCGGCCATCAGGTGTTGCACCAGGCCAGTGTCCATCAGGCTCTCGGCCATGGGGCCGTTATCGATGGCGGTCACCAGCATGCCCCGGTTGACCAACTGCCACGTCCAGCCACCGGGGGCCGCGCCGAGGTCGACACCGGTCATGTCGCCGTGCAGGCGCTCGTCCCACTGCTCGCGGGGGATGAAGTGGTGCCAGGCCTCTTCCAGCTTCAAGGTTGAGCGGCTCGGCGCGTCGCGCGGGAATTTCAAGCGCGGGATGCCCATGGGCCACATCGCCGAGTTGTTCGACTCGGCCAGGCCCATGAACACTTCGCGGCCGCTCTTGAACGTCAGCAGCAGGCGCGGCTTGCTCGGGTCGTCCACCAGCTTGCCGGCGTTAAGCAAGGCTTTGCGCAGGTGCACTTCGAATTTCTTGCAGAAGTTCGACAGTTCCTTGCCGTCGTTGGTATCCACCATCTCCAGCCACAGGCTGCCGCACACCGGGAATTCACGCAGGTGGGCGAGGATCACGCTGATGCGGTCGGTTTCCGGCAGGTCGATAAACACCCCGCGCGCCCACTGCCTTGGGAAGATCAGCTCGGCGAAGCGCTGGCCGTGCATCAGGCGCTGCGCGCCGTCTTCCTCAGTGCAGACAAATTCGGCGCAAGCGCTGCCGGTCTTGGCCTTGGCGTAGCCGGAAACGTTCAAGCGCGCGGCGTGTTCCGCGATCTCGGAACAGACTTCGCCTTCAAAACCCGGGCGGCAGTGCATAAAAAGGGTGTTCAATTGAATCTCCTGGCAACTGGATTGCTCTATCGCAATACCTGTCATGAAAACGCGCGCATGATAGCCGAGTTCGGAACCTTGGACTTAGCGATAGAGTCCAGTTATTAGCCTGCTAATGAAAACAGCGCTAAGTTGAACGCTCTGTTCGTCCCGTCAGGTCCGTGGCCGTGCGGATCCAAAAGGAGTCATGTAATGTCATCCCTCGATAGCCTGAGAACCCTTAAGACACTGCAAATAGACAGCAAAACCTACCACTACTTCAGCCTGCCCGAAGCCGCCAAGAGCCTGGGTGACCTGGACAAGCTGCCGATGTCGCTCAAAGTGCTGCTGGAAAACCTGCTGCGCTGGGAGGACAACAAAACCGTCACGGGCACCGACCTCAAGGCCATTGCCGCCTGGCTCAAAGAACGCCAGTCCGATCGTGAGATCCAATACCGCCCCGCCCGCGTGCTGATGCAGGACTTCACCGGCGTGCCCGCCGTGGTCGACCTGGCCGCCATGCGCGCCGCCGTGGCCAAGGCCGGGGGCGACCCGCAGCGCATCAACCCGCTGTCGCCGGTCGACCTGGTGATCGACCACTCGGTGATGGTCGACAAGTTCGGCAACGCCGACGCCTTCGAGCAGAACGTCGACATCGAAATGCAGCGCAACGGCGAACGCTACGCCTTCCTGCGCTGGGGCCAAAGCGCCTTTGACAACTTCAGCGTCGTGCCGCCCGGCACCGGCATCTGCCACCAGGTCAATCTGGAATACCTTGGCCGCACCGTGTGGACCAAGGATGAAGACGGCCGCACCTACGCCTTCCCCGATACGTTGGTAGGCACCGATTCCCACACCACCATGATCAACGGCCTCGGCGTGCTCGGCTGGGGCGTGGGCGGAATCGAAGCGGAAGCGGCGATGCTCGGCCAACCGGTGTCGATGCTGATCCCGGAAGTGATCGGCTTCAAGCTAACGGGTAAATTGAAAGAAGGCATCACCGCCACCGACCTGGTGCTGACCGTGACCCAGATGCTGCGCAAAAAAGGCGTGGTGGGTAAATTCGTCGAATTTTATGGCGACGGCCTGGCCGATCTGCCCCTGGCCGACCGCGCCACCATCGCCAACATGGCGCCTGAATACGGCGCCACCTGCGGTTTTTTCCCGGTAGACGAGGTGACGCTGGATTACCTGCGCCTGTCCGGTCGCCCGGCAGAAACCGTCAAACTGGTCGAGGCCTACACCAAGGCCCAGGGCCTATGGCGCAACGCTGGCCAGGAGCCGATATTCACCGACACCCTGGCCCTGGACATGGGCAGCGTCGAAGCCAGCCTCGCCGGGCCGAAACGCCCACAAGACCGCGTCGCCCTGCCCAACGTAGGCCAGGCGTTCAGTGACTTCCTCGACCTGCAATTCAAACCCACCAGCAAGGAAGAAGGCCGCCTGGAAAGCGAAGGCGGTGGCGGCGTCGCCGTGGGCAATGCCGACCTGGTGGGCGAAACCGATTACGAATACGAAGGCAGCACCTATCGCCTGAAAAACGGGGCCGTGGTGATCGCCGCCATTACCTCCTGCACCAACACGTCCAACCCCAGCGTGATGATGGCGGCCGGGCTGTTGGCGAAGAAGGCCGTTGAGAAAGGCCTGACGCGCAAACCGTGGGTCAAAAGCTCGCTGGCGCCAGGTTCGAAAGTGGTCACCGACTATTACAAGGCGGCCGACCTCACCCAATACCTGGACAAACTTGGCTTCGACCTGGTGGGCTACGGCTGCACCACCTGCATCGGCAACTCCGGGCCGTTGCCCGAACCGATTGAAAAAGCCATCCAGAAAGCCGACCTCACCGTCGCATCGGTGCTGTCCGGCAACCGCAACTTCGAAGGCCGCGTGCATCCGCTGGTGAAAACCAACTGGCTGGCCTCGCCGCCCCTGGTTGTGGCCTACGCGCTGGCCGGTACGGTGCGTATCGATATCAGCAGCGAGCCGCTGGGTAACGATCAGCAAGGCAACCCGGTGTACCTCAGAGACATCTGGCCAAGCAGCCAGGAGATCGCCGACGCGGTGGCCCAGGTCAGCACAGGCATGTTCCACAAGGAATACGCCGAGGTATTTGCCGGCGACGAACAGTGGCAAGCGATTGAAGTGCCGCAGGCGGCAACCTATGTGTGGCAGGAAGATTCCACTTATATCCAGCATCCGCCATTCTTTGACGACATTGCCGGCCCGCTGCCGGTGATCGAAGACGTCAAGGGCGCCAATGTGCTGGCCCTGCTGGGCGACTCGGTGACCACCGACCACATCTCCCCCGCCGGCAACATCAAGACCGACAGCCCCGCCGGCCGCTACCTGCGCGAGCAAGGCGTGGACCCACGGGACTTCAACTCCTACGGCTCACGCCGGGGCAACCATGAAGTGATGATGCGCGGCACCTTTGCCAATATCCGTATCCGCAATGAAATGCTCGGCGGCGAAGAAGGCGGCAATACGCTGTACATCCCGACTGGCGAAAAGATGGCGATTTACGATGCCGCCATGAAATATCAGGCGTCGGGCACCCCGTTGGTGGTGATCGCCGGCCAAGAGTACGGCACCGGCTCAAGCCGCGACTGGGCGGCCAAGGGCACCAACCTGTTGGGGGTCAAGGCGGTAATCGCCGAAAGCTTCGAGCGCATCCACCGTTCCAACCTGGTGGGCATGGGCGTGCTGCCCTTGCAGTTCAAGCTGGACCAGAACCGCAAATCACTCAAGCTCACCGGCAAGGAAAAGATCGATATCCTCGGGCTGACCGATGCCCAGATCGAGCCAAGGATGAGCCTGACGCTGGTGATTACCCGGGAAGATGGCAGCAACGAGAAGCTCGAGGTGCTGTGCCGGATTGATACGTTGAACGAAGTGGAGTACTTCAAGGCGGGCGGCATTCTGCACTATGTATTGCGCCAGCTGATCGCCTCTTAAAAACGACGTAGAGCAAAAGTGGGAGCGGGCTTGCTCGCTCCCACAATTTCTATCGTGTTCGGATCAGAACAACCACTTCCACAGCAACACCAGCACCACCACCGCCAATACCGGCCGCGCAATGCGGTAGGCCTTGGGATGCTTGCGCTTCCATTGCTTGACCTGGCCGCTGAATTTGTCGCTGAAGGTCTTGCTCCAGGCATACGCCTGGTTGATCCCACCCACGCGCTCATCGTCCAGGTTCTGCGGCGCGGTAGCACGCCCCAACTGCTTGCTGACCCAGCGGTTGATGCCGGTCATCAGGCGATTGCTCAGCGGGCGTTCAATGTCGCAGAACAGAATCACACGGGTCTTTTCAGTCTCGTTTTTCACCCAGTGCACGTAGGTTTCGTCGAACATCACGTCCTCACCGTCGCGCCAGGCATAGACCTGACCGTCGACGAAGATGCGGCAGTCGTCGGAGTTCGGCGTGGACAGCCCCAGGTGATAACGAAGGGAGCCGGCGAACGGGTCGCGGTGCGGGTTCAAATGGCTGCCGCCCGGCAACAGCGCGAACATCGCGCCCTTGACGTTAGGGATGCTGCTGACCAGCGCCACGGTTTTCGGGCACAGGGCTTCGGCCGATGGCAGGGGTTTGTCGTACCACTTGAGGTAGAAACGCTTCCAGCCTTTTTTGAAGAACGAGCCGAAACCCGCATCATTGTTCTTTTCGGCGGCGCGGATGTAGCCCTCGTCGAACAGGTGCATGGCCTCTTCGCGGATCACTTCCCAGTTGTCCTTGAGCACGTCCAGTTCCGGGAACTTGCTGCGGTCCAGGTAGGGCTTGGACGGTACCGCGGAGAACAGGTACATCAAGGCGTTATAAGGGGCGAACAGCGCCGAATGGTTGACGAACTGGCGCAGCATCGGCAAGCGGGCCTTGCCGCGCAGGTGCACATACAGCGTGCTGCCGATAAACAGCAGCAACACCGACAGTTTGGCGGCCAAAGAAAAGGTCATGCAGCAACTCCTGGAAATAAGCGCCTGGCCAACAGCAGACGTAGCAGCCGGCCATGATAAACATTTGGGCCATTATGCAGAAGGCCTTGGCCGATCATCTGACACATATCAAGCCTGTGGCGAGGGAGCTTGCTCCCATTGGGCCGCGCCGCAGCCCTGAAAAAACGGGAGCGCTACGCACTCCAGCGGGAGCCGGCTCCCTCGCCACATGGCTTCATCAAGCCTGGGTTTCGTGCTCGGTGAACAAATCGCTGAACAGCATGCTCGACAGGTAGCGCTCACCCGAATCCGGCAGGATCACCACGATGGTCTTGCCCTGCATTTCCGGTTTCTCGGCCAGGCGCACCGCCACCGCCATGGCGGCACCGCATGAGATGCCGCACAAAATGCCTTCTTCCTGCATCAAGCGCCGGGCCATGGCCTTGGATTCTTCGTCGGTGACCAACTCCACGCGGTCGACCATCGACAGGTCGAGGTTTTTCGGCACGAAACCGGCACCAATGCCCTGGATCTTGTGCGGGCTGGGCTTGATCTCTTCGCCGGCCAGCGCCTGAGTGATCACCGGCGACACGGCCGGCTCCACTGCCACCGACAGGATCGGTTTGCCCGCGGTGTTCTTGATATAACGCGACACGCCGGTGAGGGTGCCGCCGGTGCCCACGCCCGCCACCAGCACGTCCACCGCGCCATCGGTGTCGTTCCAGATTTCCGGGCCGGTGGTTTTTTCGTGGATGGCAGGGTTGGCCGGGTTTTCGAACTGGGCCGGCATAAAGTAGGTGCCCGGGTCACCGGCAACGATTTCCCCGGCTTTCTCAATGGCGCCTTTCATGCCCTTGGCCGGTTCGGTCAGCACCAGCTCGGCGCCCAGAGCCTTGAGCACTTTACGGCGCTCGATGCTCATCGACGCGGGCATGGTCAGCAGCAGTTTGTAGCCCCGCGCCGCCGCCACGAACGCCAGGCCGATACCGGTATTGCCGGAGGTGGGTTCGACAATGGTCATGCCCGGCTTGAGTTTGCCGCTGCTTTCCGCGTCCCAGATCATGTTGGCGCCAATGCGGCACTTCACCGAGTAGCCGGGGTTACGCCCTTCAATTTTGGCGAGGATGGTGACCCCGCGCGGCGCGATGCGGTTGATCTGCACCAGGGGCGTATTACCGATGGAGTGCGCGTTGTCTGCAAAAATGCGGCTCATGACGGGTCCTGTTTGGCAATGTTCAGAAAGGTCCCAAGGGTATGCCTCGTGCCACAAGGCGTCCAGTCGGGAACGTTGCGCCTCTTGCCGCAGTCAATCTCCTACGAGCAAGGAGAACTGCCCCATGAAACGTCGCTACAGCTGGCCGCTCTGGACCATCGCCGGGTTGGTGCTGGTGCTGGTTGCCGTACACATCGCGCTGCCTTACCTGGTGCGTAATTACCTGAATGAAAAGCTCGCCGACATGGGCGATTACCGTGGCGAAATCGCCGATGTGGACCTGGCCTTGTGGCGCGGCGCCTACCGGATCAACGGTCTGCAAATCGTCAAGGTGGACGGCAAGGTACCGGTGCCGTTCGTCAAGGCGCCGCTGATCGAGTTCGCGGTAAGCTGGCATTCACTGTGGTACGACCATGCCGTCGTGGCCGAAGGGCATTTCGTACGGCCAGAGATAAACTTCGTCGACGGCGGCGCCAACAAGCAGGCGTCCCAGACCGGTAAAGGCACCGACTGGCAGGCACAACTGAGCAAGCTGCTGCCGATCACCCTCAACGAAGTGCGCATCGAAGACGGCAAGATCGCCTTTCATAACTTCAGTTCCAAGCCTGAGGTGAATATCAACGCCACCGAGGTCAACGCCAGTTTATACAACCTGACCAACGTGGTGGACGTCCAGGGCAAGCGCGACGCGCGCTTCGAGGGCAAGGCGCTGCTGCAAGGCCAGGCGCCGCTGGAAGCCAGCGCCACCTTTGACCCGCTGAGTGATTTCGAAGAGTTCGAGTTCCGCTTCCGCGCCCGCGACCTGCAACTCAAGCGCATGAATGACTTTGCCTCGGCCTACGGCAAGTTCGACTTCAAGGCCGGCACCGGCGACGTGGTGGTCGAAGCCCAGGCGGAAAAAGGCCAGCTGAGCGGCTATATCAAGCCGCTGCTGCGCGATGTCGAGGTATTCGACTGGCAGCAGGACGTGGAAAACAAAGACAAGAACATCTTCCGCTCGATCTGGGAGGCCGTGGTCGGCGCCAGCGAGACGGTGTTGAAGAACCAACGGAAAAACCAGTTCGCCACCCGCGTGGAGCTGAGCGGCAGCGTGCATCAGCAAAACGTCAGTGCGTTTTCAGCGGTTATCGCGATTTTGCGCAACGGCTTCATCCAGGCCTTCAATGCCCGCTACGAACAACCCAAGCCTAGCGCCGATTGAACCTGCTCCCTGTTGAACCTGCTCCCTGTAGGAGCGAGCTTGCTCGCGAAAAACTCGAAGACGCCGCGTTAAATCATGATGAGCGCGTTATCGTTGACGTTTTTCGCGAGCAAGCTCGCGCCTACAGCGGGATCGTGACCGGCCATTCAGAGACTGAATAACCCGTCTGCGTTCACAGTCGCCGGGGCTGCGCGGTATAGTCGGGCATTGATGAATTCGAGGAATGACCGATGAAGTTCGAAGGCACCCAGGCCTATGTGGCTACCGATGACCTGAAACTGGCCGTCAACGCCGCCATCACCCTGGAGCGGCCACTGCTGGTCAAGGGCGAACCGGGCACCGGCAAGACCATGCTCGCCGAGCAACTGGCCGAGTCCTTCGGCGCCAAGTTGATCACTTGGCACATCAAGTCGACCACCAAGGCTCACCAGGGCCTCTACGAGTATGACGCGGTCAGCCGTCTGCGCGACTCGCAGCTGGGTGTGGACAAGGTGCACGATGTGCGCAACTACCTGAAGAAGGGCAAGCTCTGGGAAGCCTTCGAGTCTGAAGAGCGGGTGATCCTGCTGATCGACGAAATCGACAAGGCTGACATCGAGTTCCCCAACGACCTGTTGCAAGAACTCGACAAGATGGAGTTCTACGTCTACGAAATCGACGAGACCATCAAGGCCAAAAAACGCCCGATCATCATCATTACTTCCAACAACGAGAAAGAGTTGCCGGACGCGTTCCTGCGTCGTTGCTTCTTCCACTACATCGCCTTCCCCGACCGCACTACCCTGCAAAAAATTGTCGATGTGCACTATCCGGACATCAAGAAAGACCTGGTCAGCGAAGCGCTGGACGTGTTCTTCGACGTGCGCAAGGTGCCGGGCTTGAAGAAAAAACCCTCCACCTCCGAGCTGGTGGACTGGCTCAAGTTGCTGATGGCCGACAATATCGGCGAAGCCGTGCTGCGCGAGCGTGACCCGACTAAAGCCATCCCGCCGCTGGCCGGTGCGCTGGTCAAGAACGAGCAAGACGTCCAACTGCTGGAACGTCTGGCATTCATGAGCCGTCGCGGTAATCGATAATGTTGCTCAACCTGTTCAATGAAATGCGTGCCGCCAAGGTGCCGGTGTCGGTGCGTGAGCTGCTCGACCTGATCAACGCGCTGAAACAGCGCGTGACCTTCGCCGACATGGACGAGTTCTACTATTTGGCGCGGGCGATCCTGGTCAAGGACGAACGGCATTTCGACAAGTTCGACCGAGCCTTCGGCGCCTACTTCAACGGCCTGGAAAAGCTCGACGACCATCTGCAGGCGTTGATCCCCGAAGAGTGGCTGCGCAAGGAATTCGAACGCTCGCTGAGCGAGGAAGAACGCGCGCAGATCCAGTCCCTCGGCGGCCTCGATAAACTGATCGAGGAATTCAAGAAACGCCTGGAAGAACAGAAAGAACGCCACGCCGGGGGCAACAAGTGGATCGGCACCGGCGGCACCAGCCCCTTCGGTTCCGGCGGCTACAACCCGGAAGGCATCCGCGTCGGCGATGCGGGCAAGCGCCAGGGCAAGGCGGTGAAAGTTTGGGACCAACGCGAGTACAAGAACCTCGACGATCAAGTGGAACTGGGCACGCGCAATATCAAGATCGCCCTGCGCCGCCTGCGCAAGTTTGCCCGCCAGGGCGCGGCCGAAGAGCTGGACATTGACGGCACCATCGACCACACCGCCCGCGACGCCGGGCTGCTGAATATCCAGATGCGCCCCGAGCGGCGCAACACCATCAAGCTGTTGCTGCTGTTCGATATCGGCGGCTCGATGGACGCCCATGTGAAGATCTGCGAAGAACTGTTCTCTGCGTGCAAGACCGAGTTCAAGCACCTGGAGTACTTCTACTTCCATAACTTCGTGTACGAGTCGGTCTGGAAGAACAACCAGCGCCGCACCTCGGAGCGCACCTCCACCCAGGATTTACTGCACAAGTACGGCGCCGACTACAAAGTGATCTTTATCGGCGATGCGTCCATGGCACCCTATGAAATCACCCAGGCCGGCGGCAGCGTCGAGCACTGGAACGAGGAGCCTGGGTATGTGTGGATGCAGCGGTTCATGGCCAAGTACAAGAAGCTGATCTGGATAAACCCGTACCCCAGGGATACCTGGGGGTACACGGCGTCGACGGGAATCGTGCGGGAGTTGGTGGAGGATCAGATGTATCCGCTGACCTTGCGCGGCCTGGAAGAAGGCATGCGCTTTCTCTCCAAATAAAAACCCATGTGGGAGCGGGCTTGCTCACGAATGCGGTGTACCGGTCGCCGAATTGGCAGACTGAAGCACCGCCTTCGCGAGCAAGCCCGCTCCCACACTTTTTGGACTGCGGCGTTATTTGAACCGGCGCAAATACTCGACATGCTGCCGATGCGCCGTCTCCTGCACCACCGGAGCCAGGCGCACCTTCTCCCCTGGCAGGCACTGCGCCAAGCGCGCCAGCGATAACGGCGTCAACGCTCCTAAGCGTGGATAGCCACCGATGGTCTGCCGATCATTGAGCAATACGATCGGCTGCCCATCCGGTGGCACCTGGACGGCGCCCAGGGGAATGCCTTCGGAAATCAACGACGGGCCCTGGTACTGCAACGGCGTGCCCAGCAGGCGCATGCCCATGCGGTCGGCGCGGCTGTCGAGGGCCCAGTCGGTATTGAATGCGTCGAACAGGCTTTGGCCGCTGAACTGGCCGATCTGTGCGCCGACGATCACGTCCAGCGAGGCAGCGGATTGCAAACCCGGCTCACTCAGCACTTTCATCGCCCCGCCCGTCCCGGAATAGGCCAAGCGCCCGCCTTCGGCCAACGCCTTGCCGAAACCATCCACGCCGCCCAGTTCCTCGCGCACCACCGTCGCACAACTGCCGAGCACCTGCGGCGCGTCAAAGCCACCCGGCGCCGCGAGGTAAGCCCGCGCGCCCTTGAACGGTTGGGTAAAGCGCAAGCGCTGGCCTTTTTGCAGGATAAAGCTGCGCCCTGGGCTGATTGCACGCTCATCGATACAGGCGCCCAGGTCGGCGCCGGCCAGGGCCAACAGGCAATAGTCCTCGGCCTGCACGGTAAAGCCGCCCAGGGTGATTTCCACCACGGGCGCATCCAGCGCATTGCCCAGCAGCCAGTTGGCCCACGACATCGACACCCAATCCAACGCACCGCCCTGGGTTACGCCCAGGTGGCGTACGCCAAAACGCCCGGCATCCTGCAACAGGCACAGCGGCGTGCTGGCCTCGATCATCAAGCGACTCATGCCTGTGCCTCCAATGGCGTGTCATCGCCCCCCAGGTTGACGAACTCAGCGTGGTCGACCGCCTCGAAGCGCACCGTGTCGCCCGGCTGCATCAGGCTGTAGCCGTCGCGTTCGCGGTCGAACAGTTTGGCCGGGGTGCGCCCGATCAGGTTCCAGCCACCGGGGGACATCACCGGGTAGGCGGCGGTTTGCCGCTCGGCAATGCCCACGCTGCCGGCCGTCACGCGTTTACGCGGGGTGCCGAGGCGCGGCGTGGCAAGGCTTTCGTCCACCAGCCCCATAAAGGCAAAGCCGGGGGCGAAACCGAGGGCGAACACTTGATAAGGATGGGTGCTGTGGCGACGAATCACCTCAGCCACCGCAAGCCCACTGCGCTGTGACAGCAAGCTCAGTTCCGGCCCGACGCTCAGGTCGTACCATACCGGCAGCACATGGCAGCGGCCGCCGCCCTGAGCCTGGGGCTGCAGGTCGGTCAGGGCCTGGTCGATCAGTGCCCGTGCCTGGGCCGGGGCCAGCGTGGCGAGGTCGTAATGCACCATCAAGGTGGTATAGGACGGCACCAGATCAACCAATGCACTGCCGAACCCGCTGCGCAAACGCTGGGTGGCGGCGAGCATCCATGGCATGTTGGCTTCGGCAATCACATCGAACAGCCGCACCATCAAGCAGTCGATGGCCACCACTTCAATCCGTGGCTTCATGCTGGCTTCAACGCCTCGCGGATACGCTGCACCGCGGCCACCGAGCTGGCGTTATCACCGTGCACACACAGCGTGTTGGCCTGCAAGACCAGGGCGCTGCCGTCGCTGGCGGTCAGGGGCTCGCCTCGGGAGAGGGTCATCGCCTGATTGAGGATGGTGTCGGTGTCGTGGTGCACCGCACCGGGCAATTGGCGGGAAACCAGATGGCCCTGGCTGTCATAGGCGCGGTCGGCAAAAGCTTCGAACCACAGGGTCACGCCGTATTCGTCACCCAAGGCCTGGGCCGCGCTGTTGTCGCGAGTGGCCAGCACCATCAGCGGCAGGTCGCCGTACGCGGCCACGGCCTGAACCACCGCGCGCAGCTGGGCGGGGTTGGCCATCATGTCGTTGTACATCGCGCCATGGGGTTTGACGTAACTGACGCGGCCACCCTGTGCCCGGCAGATCCCATCCAGCGCACCGATCTGGTAATGCAACAGGTCCTGGATTTCCTGGGCCGTGTACTGCATGGAGCGCCGGCCGAAGCCTTGCAGGTCCTGATAAGCCGGGTGTGCGCCCACTTGCACGCCGTGCTTGAGCGCCAGGCTGACGGTTTTGCGCATGATGCTCGGGTCGCCGGCATGGAAACCGCAGGCCACGTTGGCGCAATCGATGAACGGCATGACTTCGGCGTCCAGACCCAGGGTCCAGTTGCCGAAGCTTTCGCCGATGTCGCAATTCAATAGCAGGCGGCTCACGGGGTCGCTCCTGTAGGCTTTGTTTTTTTGTAGTGTGGGATCTTTTACCAACATCTCGCAACGATGTTGTCCTGAAACCCAACGACGCTTATCGTGGAACGGCTCGATTTTTGGCGCCGGCACGGTGCGGCGTCCAACTAATAAAAACCGATCCATGCATAAGAAAAAGTTGATCCCATGAATTTGAAGTTCCTCGAAACCTTCGTCTGGGTGGCCAAGCTCAAGAGTTTCCGCCTGACCGCCGAAAAGCTGTTCACCACCCAGGCGTCGATCTCCAGCCGCATCGCCGTGTTGGAAAGCGAGTTGGGGGTGAAGCTGTTCCTGCGCGATTCGCGTGGCGTGAGCCTGACCCCCGAAGGCGTGAAGGTGCTCGATTATGCCGAGCAGATGATGGTGACCATGCAGGGCTTGAAGCAGTCCCTGGAAACCACCAGCAGCAAAGTCGGACGGATTCGAATCGGCGCGATGGACACGGTGATCCACACATGGCTCAGTCCGTTGGTGGCTGAGCTGATGGAGCTCTTCCCGCGAGTGGAAATCGAGCTGGTCGCCGATACCGCGCTGAACCTCAGCGATCAACTGCAAAAAGGCTTCCTCGACCTGATCCTGCAAACCGACCTGCTGCGCCATGAAACCGTACGCAGCCTGGAATTGGGCAGCCACCCCATGGCCTGGATTGTCGCCAGCCACTCGATCTACAACCGCGACTACGCCTCCCTCGCCGAATTGGCTCAGGAGCGCATCATCACCTACTCGAAAAACTCCTGCCCCCATCAGGATGTGTTGAGTTTGATGCAGGCCAATGGCGTCGCCGCACCGCGCATGAACTGTGTGAATTCGGTATCGGCGATCACTCGCTTATTGCGCGATGGGTTTGGCATCGGCGCGCTGCCGCCGGTGCTGGTCAGCGAAGAGCTGGCACGGGGGGAGCTGGTGATGCTGCCGATGGCGCAGCAACTGCCGAATCTGCAGGTGGTGGTGTCGTGGCGGGTGGGGGTGGAGCTGGTGGAGGAAATTGTGGGATTGTGTCAGAAGGTGGTTGCCAGGTATGCCGAGGAAGTCGGCAAAGAGCACATGGTTCTCAGCCGGACCGATTAACCTGGCTGCCAGGCCGCCTTTGCAGGCAGGCCACATTTGGATTGCGGGGTGTCAGGCAGATAGTTATGGGCTGTAAGGCCGACACGGGAGCAAGCTCCCTCGCCACAGGTTCAGCGTCGCTTCCAGGGTTGTGTAGAAACCTATGGCCTCTCACAGTTGCCCGAGCCCGTTTTAGAGGCCTTTCAAGTCGCGCTCTTCAATCGGCCGGCTCTGGCGCAAGCGCCGGCCGCCCAGCACCACCCAGTCAATCAGTCGGAACAGGCATTCGATGCCGAACGACAACAGCATCGCCCCACCCAGGCCCCAGCCCATGGCTTCGGGCGTCAGCAGGATCTGGTAGCTGTAGCCATTCCAGGTTTCCAGGCGGATATCCGGATCGGCGGCCACCGCCACTTGCAGGGCGCGGATGTACCAGGGGCCTTGCATGGCCTGGAATTGCTTGTCCAACGCCAACTGGCGATCGAGCATCGCGCCCAGGCTGCTGGCGTCGCTCTGGAACACCGGGTCATCGCTGGCCCGGTAATGCGCCACCAGGGCTTGCATGTCACCGTTGAAGAACTGCTGCGCGGTGGACTCAAACCCGCGCAGGCCCGTCCCGGCCTCGATCAGGTGGGCTTCGACGCGCTTGGCGTAATCGTTGATAAACCCCGGCACTTGCACGCCGACCAACAAGCCAATGGCAAACAGCACCAACCGCAGATAGCTGAGCAACATGGTCGATTCCTTACTTGGTAACGCCCTGGCTGACGCATTCACCGCGTCGCCACAGGCTCCATTGGCCCGGTTCGTAGCGGGTCCAGTTTTCGTTGTCGGTCAGCGGCTCGGTGGCGATCACCGTTACCACGTCGTTGGGGGTGGTTTCGGCCTGAAAATCGACGATCACGTCGACATCTTTCAAGCGGGCCGGGCCAAACGGCGCGCGCCGGGTAATCTGTGCCAGTTTGGTCGAGCAATAGCAAAACAGCCAGTCGCCATCGCTGAGCAGGCAGTTGAACACGCCTTTGCTGCGGTATTCGGCACAGGCGGCGATCAGGTCCGGCAGCATCTGCTCGATGTCCACCGGCTCCGGGAAGGCTTCGCGCACGCGGTTGAGCAGGTCGCAAAACGCCGCTTCGCTGTCGGTGTCGCCGACCGGTCGATAGAAGATGGCGCGGGGGTTGAAGTCCGCCAGTTGGCCATTGTGCGCAAAACACCAGTTGCGGCCCCACAGTTCGCGCACGAACGGGTGGGTATTGGCCAGGCTGACCTTGCCCACATTGGCCTGGCGGATATGGCCGATCACCACTTCGCTCTTGATGGGATAACGCTGCACCAGCAGCGCGACTTCCGACTCGCTGCTCGCGGCCGGGTCCTGGAACAGTCGCAGGCCACGGCCTTCGTAGAAGGCGATGCCCCAACCGTCGCGGTGGGGGCCGGTACGCCCGCCCCGCTGCATCAGCCCGGTGAAGCTGAACACGATATCGGTGGGGACGTTGGCACTCATGCCCAATAATTCACACATGCCAGGGCTCTCGCAGCAGGACGGACAACGTTAAAGGCGCGGTTCGACCCGCATGCCACCCACAGGCGCCGGGCGACGGAACGGTTCGTCTTCTTCCGGTTCGACGGCCAACGCGGCATCCCTGGCGGCCTCGCGTTCGCGGCGGGCCTTGGCGCCGCGCTCGATGGGCCAGCGGATCAGCACGAACACGATGTACAGCGCGAACACGATCATCGTGTACATGAACAGATCGGAGATGGCGCGCCAGGCGTTGTTGCCGACCTTGAGCAGCAGGTCCAGGGCGGTGATCGCCACGGCCGGCGCGAACTGGGTCTTGATCGGGTCGACGATGGTGGGGCTGAGCAACAGCACCGCCATCAGCAACTGCAACGGCTCACGCAGCCAGCGCCAGATCCAGCGGGTCATGCGCCACCACACCAACAGGCAGCCCAAAGCGGCGAAGGCGTAAAGGCCCCAAGCGGTCAGATAGTCGTTCTCGGTCATGGTGTCCATGGCAAGGCTGGCAAAGAGGCGGCTATGATAACGGCTTTTGCGTGTGGCGGCTGCAATGCCGGCCACCGTCCGCCAGATAGAGAATTATCCATGCCTATTTCATCCGCACCGATTGCCCGCAAAGCCCCAGGCCCAGACCCATACGCCTGGCTGCAAGAACGAGACAGCACAGAGGTGCTCGATTACCTCAAGGCGGAAAATGCCTGGCAGCAAGCGCAGCTCGCCGACCAGCAGGCGCTGCGCGAGACCCTGTTCGAAGAGATCAAGGGCCGTATCCTGGAAACCGACTTGTCCCTGCCCTCCCCCTGGGGCCCGTATCTGTACTACACCCGCACCACCGCCGGTGACGAATACGCGCGTCACTACCGCTGCCGCCGCCCGGCCGATGACAGCAACCAGGTGGATGACAGCAGCGAAGAGCTGCTGCTGGACCCGAACGTGCTGGCCAATGGCGGCTTTTTTTCCCTCGGCGCGTTCAGCATCAGCCCCGACCACCAGCGCCTGGCCTACAGCCTCGACACCAGCGGTGAAGAGATCTACACCCTGTACGTGAAGGAATTGGCGACCGACAAGGTCAGTGAACTGGTATTCGACAATTGCGACGGCAGCATGACCTGGGCCAATGACAGCCTCACGCTGTTCTTCGGCGAACTGGACGACACCCACCGCCCGCACAAACTCTACCGTTACCGCCTGGATGGTACGGCGGCGCAGGAAGTGTTCCACGAACCCGACGGACGCTTCTTCCTGCATTGCTACCGCTCCAGCTCCGAGCGCCAGTTGCTGCTGGCCCTGGGCAGCAAGACCACCAGCGAAATCTGGGCGCTGGACGCCGACCAGCCGCACCTGGGCTTCACCTGCCTGGCGCCGCGGGTGGAAGACCATGAATACGATGTCGACCACGGCCAATTGAACGGCCAGTGGACCTGGTTTATCCGCAGCAACCGCGACGGTATCAACTACGCGCTGTTCGTCGCCCCTGACACCGGCACGGTACCCACCGAAGCCGACTGGCAGAACCTGATCCCTCACAGCGACGAAGTGATGCTTGACGGCGTCAGCCTGAATGCCAGCGCCATGACCTTGAGCCTGCGCATGGGTGGCCTGCCGGTGATCGAAGTGCACCCCCAGGGCGTACCGGCCTATCGCGTGGAACTGCCTGACGCGGCTTACAGCCTTTACGTACAAAACAGCCTGGAATTTGCCAGCGACAAGATTCGCCTGCGCTATGAAGCACTCAACCGTCCGGCCCAGGTGCGTCAGTTGGAACTGGCCAGCGGTGCACAGCAGGTGCTCAAGGAGACCCCGGTACTCGGTGTGTTCAACGCCGACGATTATGTCAGCCAGCGTCTGTGGGCCACGTCCGCCGACGGCACCCAGGTGCCGATCAGCCTGGTGGTCAAGCGTGACCAGCTCGGCAAGCCGACGCCGCTGTACCTGTATGGCTACGGCGCGTACGGATCGAGCCTTGACCCTTGGTTCTCCCATGCGCGCCTGAGCCTGCTCGACCGGGGCGTGGCATTTGCCATCGCGCATGTACGCGGCGGCGGCGAACTGGGCGAAGCCTGGTACCGCAATGGCAAGCAGGAACACAAACAGAACACCTTCAGCGATTTTATTGCCTGCGCCGAACACCTCATCGCCCAGGGCCTGACCACGTCGCGTCAACTGGTCATCAGCGGCGGCAGCGCCGGCGGCCTGTTGATCGGCGCCGTGCTCAATCAGCGCCCGGAGCTGTTCCAGGCGGCGATTGCCGAAGTGCCGTTTGTGGATGTGCTCAACACCATGCTCGACCCGGAACTGCCACTGACCGTCACCGAATACGACGAGTGGGGCAACCCGCAGGAGCCAGAAGTGCATGCGCGCATCAAAGCGTATGCGCCATACGAAAACGTGCGAGCCCAGGCCTACCCGCACATGCTGGTGATCGCCGGTTACAACGACAGCCGCGTGCAGTACTGGGAAGCAGCCAAATGGGTGGCCAAACTGCGCGACACGAAGACGGACGATAACCTGCTGCTGCTCAAGACCGAGCTGGGCGCCGGTCACGGGGGCATGAGCGGTCGTTACCAGGGATTACGTGACGTAGCGCTCGAATATGCATTTGTGTTCAAGGCGCTGGGCTTGATTTGAGAACTTAGTGGCGCGGCCCTGTCTGAACACAGGACCGCCTACCTTTTGATGGACCAAGATTGCAGCTATGTCACAACCTACCCTGCTTAACGACGAAATCCGCGACATGCTGATGGACTGCGGCCTGTTCGACCCGCTGCTGCCAGAAGATTTTCATATCGCCGCGGGCTACTTCAATATCAGCAGCATTGCCCAGGATGAGGTGATTTTCCTCGAGGGCGATGCCGGCACCTTCATGTGCATCCTCCACAGCGGCCAGGTGGCGGTGCAGAAAACCAACCACACAGGGCAACCCTTGACCATCGCCACCCTGCGCAGCGGCCGGGCCTTTGGCGAAATGGCGGTGCTCGACGGCGAACGGCGTTCAGCCAGCTGCATTGCGGCCACCGACTGCGTGCTGCTGAACCTGGGCAAGGACGCCCTGGAGAAAATGCTCAACGAAGCGCCCAGGGTGGCGGCCAAGATCATCCGCGCAATTGCCATCGCCCTGTCCAAGCGCCTGCGCATGGCTGATGGGCAATTACTCGCGCAGCAGTTCTAACCGCCTGGGGTCTTCGGCTTGCTGTCGTTCTGTTGCAAGCCGGGGACGGTCTGGTCCTTTGGCGGCGCCGGCAGCACGATGGGCGCCAGCGGCGGCGAACCGTTGGTTTTGGGCACGACGGGCGGAGTGACCTGCGGGTACAACGTCGGCGTCGGCGTGCCCGGCGCACCGGGGGTTGGCGCGGGTGCGACCGGCACGGTTTGCAACTCCTGCGCCTGCGCCGCGCCCAATGTGAGCGCGCCAAGCACAATGACCGTTAGAATGCTGCACTTCATCGATGGCTCCATGGCCTGACCGTAATGTCGTAAGGCTACTCCCAACCGCGCAAGAATGCCCTTCCCAATGAGATTTCCATGAAACGTTTCGTTCTGCTGGACACCACCCCGATCCCCGACAACGGCGGTGCCTTGTGCCTGTTCGAATACGGCGAGGATTTTGTCATCAAGATCCAGGGCGGTGACGGTGGCCAGTTGATGAACACGCGCATGCACGGCTCCGAAGACGCCCTGGCGGAAATTCCGTGCCGCAAAGTCGCCGGTCGGCCCGGCTCGCGGGTGTTGATTGGCGGCTTGGGCATGGGGTTTACCCTGACCTCGGCGCTCAAGCATTTGGGCAAGAGCGCCGAAGTGGTGGTGGCCGAATTGGTGCCGGGCGTGGTGGAGTGGAATCGTGGGCCGCTGGGTGAAAAGTCCGGCCGCCCCTTGCTCGACCCGCGCACGGTGATCCGCCTGGAAGACGTGGCCAAGGTGCTGCAGGCCGAGCCCCAGGGGTTTGATGCGATCATGCTCGATGTCGATAACGGCCCTGAGGGCCTTACGCAAAAAGCCAACAGCTGGTTGTATTCCGCCGGTGGCCTGGCCGCCTGCGCCAAGGCCCTGCGCCCCAAGGGCGTGCTTGCCGTGTGGTCAGCCAGCGCCGACAAACTGTTCAGCGACAAACTGCGCAAGGCCGGTTTCAAGGCTGAAGAAGTGCAGGTGTTTGCCCATGGCAACAAAGGCACGCGACACACCATCTGGATTGCGGAAAAGCTCAAGGGCTAATTGCGCTGTGATTAGCTAGAATCAACCTGACCGTGACCACCCAATAGCCAGGAGCCATGATGAGCTCGACTAACCCGCCCTCCCACACCGCCAAGCTGGACCGCATCCTCGCCGATGCCCAGCGCGACCGGGAAATGGGCTACCGCGACAAAGCCCTGAAAATGTACCCCCATGTGTGCGGCCGCTGCGCCCGTGAATTCGCCGGCAAGCGCCTGAGCGAACTGACCGTGCATCACCGCAACCACAATCATGACGACAATCCCCAGGACGGCTCCAACTGGGAATTGCTCTGCCTGTACTGCCATGACAACGAGCATTCGCGCTATACCGACCAGCAGTATTTCGGCGAAGGCTCCACCAGCAGCCCGACGATTGCCAAGGCCACGCACAACCCGTTTGCTGCGTTGGCCGGGTTGATGAAGAAAGACGACTGAAGATTTTGTTGTCAGTACCCGCTCATCGGCGGCAAGCCCCTCCCACCTTTGCAATCCATCATCCCGTGGGAGGGGGCTTGCCCCAATGCCGGTCAGTTAAGCGCTAAAGCAGAAAAACCTGCGACCTGTGGCGAGGGAGCTTGCTCCAGTTGGGGCGCGAAGCGGCCCCAAAAATGGGACTGCTACGCAGTCCAGCGGGAGCAAGCTCCCTCGCCACAGGGACCGGTTCTGTCTTAACTGACTGGCATTAGGGCTTGCCCCCGATAGCGATCGCCCAAGCACCACAGTGCCCGAGACCGTATAATCCCGGTTTTTCCTGCAAGGCACCTTTCCCCGTGGGCAATAAACGTTACAGCTGCATCGGTCTGTATAACCCAAAATCCCCGGAAAACGTCGGTTCGGTAATGCGCGCCGCCGGCTGCTACGGCGTGGCTTCGGTGTTCTATACCGGCGTGCGTTACGAGCGCGCGCGGGATTTCATCACCGACACCAAGAAGGTTCACCACGACATTCCGCTGATCGGCATCGATGACCTGAAAAAGATCCTGCCCCTGGGCTGCATCCCTGTCGCCGTGGAACTGGTGGAAGGCGCCCGCCCGCTGCCCGAATACACCCACCCCGACCGCGCCCTGTATATCTTCGGCCCCGAAGACGGCTCGCTGGATAAAGAGATTCGCGACTGGTGCGAAGACGTGGTCTACATCCCAACCACCGGCTGCATGAACCTCGCCGCCACCGTCAACGTGGTGCTTTACGACCGCCTGGCCAAGGGCAACAACACCCGCTCCGGCCCCAAGTACTGAAATATCGGGAACATCCGGCCCTCGGGAACAGTCAGCTATTTACACTTGCCTCTGTTGGAGACCGATCATGAGCGACAGCAAAACCCTGCGACCTGTCATTGAACACCTGCAACCAGACACCCAGCGCACGCAGAATGTGCACGGTTGGGAACGCATCGGCTCGGTAGCCGGTGGCGCGATGATGGTAGGCAAAGGCCTGCGCCGTGGCGGGATTTTTGGGCTGATCCAGGTGGCAATTGGTGGCGTGGCGCTGGTACGTGGCTTCACCGGGCACAGTTCACTCAAGGACAAGCTGGAGCAAGGCCGCCAGGAAATGAACAGCGTGCGCACGAAGATCGAGCGGGCGGGCGAAGAGCTGAAGAACTTGAAGACCAAGGCCGAAGTGGCGGCTGAAAATGCGGTAAAAACCACAGGCTAAGCCAGGTTATCGGGCTGCCGGTGATTCAAATGTGGGGTGGGGCTTGCCCTAATGCCGGTCAGTTAAGCGTTAAAGCCGACACCAGTAACCTGTGGCGAGGGAGCTTGCTCCCGCCGGGTCGCGATGCGGCCCCAGAAAATGGGACTGCTACGCAGTCCAGCGGGAGCAAGCT
>NZ_JASLAW010000216.1 GCF_030147005.1 Pseudomonas sp. | reverse complement strand
GCGAGGGAGCTTGCTCCCGCTGGGCCGCGAAGCGACCCCAGAAAATGGGACTGCTGCGCAGTCCAGCGGGAGCAAGCTCCCTCGCCACGGTAAAGCGCTCCTCCTTAACTGACTGGCATTAGGGCTTGCCCGCGAATGCAGAGCTCAGTCGCCGGATCTGTTGGCTGATACACCGCATTCGCGAGCAAGCCCGCTCCCACATTTTGGTCCGCGCTCACTCGGACAGCGCGGTGTTACTTAGCTATTGGGCAACAACCGGCACGTAATGCTCTTGATATACCGCGTCTCGACAATCGCCGGGTGCACCGGGTGGTCCGGACCCTGGCCACCGCGTTCGAGCATCTGGATATTGCGGTCCAGGTGGCGGGCGCTGGTCAGCAGGATGTTTTGCAGGTCGTCTTCCGGCAGGTGCATGGAGCACGAGGCGCTGACCAGGATGCCGTCCTTGCTGAGCAGGCGCATGGCTTGCTCGTTCAGGCGACGGTAGGCGCCTTCGCCGTTCTTCATGTCTTTTTTGCGTTTGATGAAGGCCGGTGGGTCGGCGACGATCACGTCAAAGCGTTCTTCGCTGGCTTTCAGTTCTTTGAGCGCTTCGAAGACATCGCCTTCGATGCAGGTCATTTTCTCGGCGACGCCGTTCAGCGCGGCGTTGCGTTCAACGCCGTCGAGGGCGAAGGCGGAGGCGTCGACGCAGAACACTTCACTGGCGCCAAAGGCGGCGGCTTGCACGCCCCAGCCGCCGATGTAGCTGTACAGGTCCAGAACGCGCTTGCCCTTGGCATACGGGGCCAGCCGGGCGCGGTTCATGCGGTGGTCGTAGAACCAGCCGGTTTTCTGGCCCTGGATGACCGGGGCTTCGAATTTCACGCCGTTTTCTTCCAGCGCCACCCACTCCGGCACCAGGCCGAACACGGTTTCGACGTAGCGGTTGAGGCCTTCGGCGTCGCGCGCGGCGGAGTCGTTCTTGAATAGAATGCCGCTCGGCTTGAGCACTTGGGTCAGCGCGGCGATCACGTCTTCTTTATGGGCTTCCATGGTCGCCGAGGCGATCTGCACGACGAGGATATCGCCGAAACGGTCGACCACCAGGCCCGGCAGCAGATCGGAATCGCCGTAGACCAGGCGGTAGAACGGCTTGTCGAACAGGCGGTCGCGCAGCGACAGCGCGACGTTGATGCGGTGCACCAACAGCGACTTGTCCAGTGGCAACTTGATGTCGCGCGACAGCAGGCGGGCGCAGATCAGGTTGTTCGGGCTCATGGCCACGATGCCCAGGGTCTTGCCGCCGGCTGCTTCCAGGATAGCCTGGTCGCCTGCCTGGAAGCCGTGGAGTGGGGTGGCAGCCACGTCGATTTCGTTGCTGTAGACCCACAGGTGGCCGTTGCGCAAACGACGATCGGCGTTGGCTTTGAGACGCAGGCTTGGCAGGGACATGACGTCGCTCCGGAAAAAAGAGCGGGAGTATACCGTGTTGTATGACCTTTCGTGGCTTAGCCTGATGGGCTGCAGGAGCGAGCGTGCTCGCGAAAAACGTTAACGATAACGCGGGTATTCTGAATTGACGCGGCGCTCAGGTTTTTCGCGGGCAAGCTCGCTCCTACAGGGTAGAATCCCCGCTTAGCCCAGAGTGTGTACTTATGTCCCAAGAGCTTTCCGCCGAGCAAATCCAGCAGGTTCTGCAAGGCATCAGCGTGCCGCCCCAGCCGCAAATCATGGTGGATTTGCAGATGGAGCAGTACATGCCCGACCCGGACCTGGAAGTGATCGCCCGGCTGATCGCCCAGGACCCGGGCCTGTCCGGCGCGCTGTTGAAGATCGTCAACTCGTCGTATTACGGCCTGAGCAACAAGATCGCCTCGATCCAGCGCGCGGTGAACCTGCTGGGCAGCCGCTCGGTCATCAACCTGATCAATGCGTTATCGATCAAGGGCGAGATGAACGATGACACTATCGTCACGCTCAACCGCTTTTGGGACACCGCCCAGGATGTGGCGATGACCTGCCTGACCCTGGCCAAGCGCACCGGCTCCCAGGCAATTGACGAAGCCTATGCCCTGGGCCTGTTCCACGATTGTGGTGTACCGCTGATGCTCAAGCGGTTCCCGGATTACATGACGGTTCTGGAACAGGCCTATGCCAATGCCGGCCCGGATTGCCGCGTGGTCGACACCGAGAACAACGCGTTCAACACCAACCATGCGGTGGTGGGTTACTACACCGCCAAGTCCTGGCGCCTGCCGGAGCATGTGACCGACGCCATCGCCAATCACCACAACGCCCTGGCGATTTTCAGCGATGAGTCGTCGCGTAACCCTGTTCTGAAAAACCTGCTGGCGATCCTGAAGATGGCCGAGCACATCTGTTCGTCCTATCGCGTGCTGGGCAACCAGAGCATTGACCATGAATGGGATGCGATCGGTCACCTGGTGCTGGATTACGTAGGCCTGTCGGACTACGACTTCGAAAGCATGAAGTTGTCGATCCGCGAACTGGGCGCGCACTGAGCCTTTCCTCCCGAGGTACACATGCCTGAGTTACCAGAAGTCGAAACCACCCGCCGCGGGATTGCCCCTCATTTGGAGGGTCAGCGCGTCAGCCGTGTGGTGGTGCGTGAGCGCCGCCTGCGCTGGCCGATCCCGGAAGACCTCGATGTGCGCCTGTCCGGGCAGCGCATCGTGCTGGTGGAGCGCAGGGCCAAGTACCTGCTGATCAACGCCGAAGTGGGCACCTTGATCAGTCACCTGGGCATGTCGGGCAACCTGCGGCTGGTGGAAGCCGGCACGCCCGCAGCCAAGCATGAACATGTGGACATCGAGCTGGAGTCCGGCCTGGCGTTGCGCTACACCGACCCTCGGCGGTTTGGCGCGATGCTCTGGAGCCAGGACCCGCACAACCACGAACTGCTGCTCCGCCTGGGGCCGGAACCGTTGACCGCGCTGTTTGATGGCGAGCGCTTGTTCCAGCTGTCCCGTGGACGGGCGATGGCGGTGAAACCGTTCATCATGGATAACGCGGTGGTGGTGGGCGTGGGCAATATCTATGCGACGGAAGCGCTGTTTGCGGCGGGGATCGATCCGCGTCGCGCGGCGGGCGGTATTTCGCGGGCGCGCTATCTGAGGCTGGCGATCGAGATCAAGCGCGTGCTGGCCGCGGCGATTGAGCGGGGTGGCACCACATTGCGCGATTTTATCGGTGGCGACGGGCAGCCGGGGTACTTCCAGCAGGAACTGTTCGTTTATGGCCGGGGTGGCGAGGCGTGCAAGCTCTGCGGGACCGAGTTGCGCAATGTGGTGCTGGGGCAGCGGGCGAGTGTGTTTTGCCCCAAATGCCAGCGCTGATAACTACGCTCTGTGATGGCTGACGCAGCTCCCACCTTTGGATTTGCGAACACCTTCAAATGTGGGCGCGGGCTTGCCTTAATGCCAGTCAGTTAAGGAGGAGCGCTTTACCGTGGCGAGGGAGCTTGCTCCCGCTGGGCCGCGAAGCGACCCCAGAAAATGGGACTGCTGCGCAGTCCAGCGGGAGCAAGCTCCCTCGCCACGGTAAAGCGCTCCTCCTTAACTGACTGGCATTAGGGC
>NZ_JASLAW010000215.1 GCF_030147005.1 Pseudomonas sp. | reverse complement strand
GCGAGGGAGCTTGCTCCCGTTGGGGCGCGAAGCGGCCCCAAAAATGGGACTGCTACGCAGTCCAGCGGGAGCAAGCTCCCTCGCCACAGGGACCGGTTCTGTCTTAACTGACTGGCATTAGGGCAAGCCCCCTCCCACATTTTGGACTGTGGGCGGCTTAGGTTCCGGCGATCAGCTGTCGGGCCGCCTGGCTGTGATCGGCGATCAAGCCTTTCAGATCCAGGCCTTCCACTTGCCCGTCGATGACCCGCCATTTACCGCCGATCATCACCCGGTCCGCCCGATCTGCACCGCACAGCAGCAGCGCCGAAATCGGATCATGGCTGCCGGAGAAGCGCAGTTCATCGAGCTTGAACAACGCCAGGTCCGCCTGTTTGCCTACGGCCAACTCACCGATGTCCTTACGCCCCAGCAACTGCGCCGAACCCTGGGTCGCCCAACCCAGCACCCCTTCGGGGGTGATCTTTTGCGCACCGTATCGCAAACGCTGGATGTACAGGGCCTGGCGCGTTTCAAGGATCATGTTCGAGGCGTCGTTGGACGCGGAACCGTCCACGCCCAGGCCGATAGGGGCGCCGGCGGCGAGCAGGTCGAGGGTCGGGCAGATACCGGAGGCCAGGCGCATGTTCGAACTCGGGCAGTGGCAGATGCCCGTGCCGGCTGCGCCCAGGCGTGCGATTTCATCCGGATTGAAATGAATGCCATGGGCCAGCCAGGTGCGCGGGCCAAGCCAACCTACGCTGTCGAGATAATCCACGGTGCGCAGGCCAAAGCGTTGCAGGCAGAAGTCTTCCTCGTCGAGGGTTTCCGCCAGGTGCGTGTGCAGGCGCACGTCAAGCGTATTGGCCAATTCGGCGCTGGCTTGCATGATTTCGGGCGTAACGGAGAACGGCGAGCAGGGTGCCAGGGCAATCTGGATGTGCGCCCCGTCGCCCCGCTCGTGGTATTCGCGGATCAGCCGCTGGCTGTCGTCGAGGATCACTTGGCCTTGTTGCACGGTCTGCTGCGGCGGCAGGCCGCCATCGGCTTCGCCCAGGCTCATGGAACCGCGGGTGAGCATGGCGCGCATGCCCAGTTCACGTACGCTCTCGACCTGCACATCGATGGCGTTTCCCAGACCGTCCGGGAACAGGTAGTGATGATCCGCCGCGGTGGTACAACCGGAGAGCAGCAACTCCGCGAGGGCCACCTTCGATGCCAGGGCAAGTTTTTGCGGGGTCAGTCGGGCCCAGACCGGATACAGGGTTTTCAGCCAGGGAAACAGCGGCTGGTTGACCACCGGCGCCCAGGCGCGGGTCAGGGTCTGATAGAAGTGATGGTGTGTGTTGATCAGGCCGGGCAGGACGACATGTTCGCGGGCATCGAACACGTGGGCACAGGGCTGTGCGGGTTGTTGCCCCTGGGCCAGCACTTCGGTGATGACACCGTCTTGCAGCACCAGGCCGCCACGGGCATCGAGGCCATTGGCAGTAAAAATAGCAAGCGGGTTTTTTAACCAGATACGGGTCGCAGGCATTGGCCGGCTCCTCTGAATGATGGGTTCAGGTTTGCCAGCTCAGTGTTGCCCTGTCTGCTGATCCAGGGTCGCCGGTAAAGGCGAGGCGGGTAGATTACGTGTTGGTCCACGTGCAGGCAAGCGGACGGGCCAGTGTGGAAGGGGGCTTTCCCCCTCCCACATTTTTATGGGTAGTCTTTTACCAAGCGATGGTGTCGCCCTTGTAGTCCACGAAATGATGACCGCCTTTGCCGGTGTAGGCATTTACCTGATCCACCAGGCCGCGCACGCTGGTCTCGACATCGATGTGCGCGCTTTCGCCGCCCATGTCGGTTTTTACCCAGCCTGGGTGCAGCGATAACACCGTCGGTTTGTGCTCGCCCAGTTGGGTGACAAAGCTGTTGGTCATGGAGTTGAGCGCCGCCTTGCTGGCCTTGTACAGCGCCATGTCCGAACCGTCGGGAATGGTTACGCTGCCCAGCACCGAACTCATGAAGGCCAGCACGCCGGTGTCCTTGCGGATCTGCCCGACAAAACGCTGGGCCAGGTTGATCGGGGCCACGGCGTTGGTGAAGAACAGCTGGCCGACTTCCGCCAGGGTCGCGTGGCCTGGCTCCTGGTTCGCGGGGCCCTTGACGCCGGCGTTGACGAACAGCAGGTCGAAGGTGCGCTCTTTCAGGCGCTGGGCCAGGGCGATCACGGCTTGTTGATCGTCCATGTCGAGTTTTTCGATCTGCACCGGGCCCACGGCTTTCAGGGCGTCGGCGTTGTTCGGATCGCGCACGGTGGCGGTCACGTCCCAGCCGTCCTGCAGCAGTTGCTTGACCAGGCCAAGGCCCAGCCCGCGCGAGGCGCCGATGATCAGTGCGGTTTTTGGCGTAGACATGAAAAGCTTCCTTTGGAGTCGCGGTTCAGGGAGTTGCGGTGAGCAACAGTAGCAGTTTCAGCGTTGCAGCAGGATGCGTCCCCGGCTCAGGTCGGCGAGCTGGGTTTGCAACGTGTCGATGTGTGCTTCGCCCAGGGCCAGTTGCAACTCCACGCCGTTGGCGGTGAAGGTTTCTTCTACAACCAACCCGTCCAGTTCGGCAACGCGCAGCTTCAACAGGTTCAACTCGGAAAAACCGCAGGCGCACCGCAGTGGTACACGACTGATCAGCTCGATGCGCTCGGCATTCTGCAGGCATTTGTTCGCGCCGCCGCCGTAGGCACGGGCGAGGCCACCGGTGCCTAGTTGAATCCCGCCGTACCAGCGAATGACCAGCACCGCGACCAGATCAAAGCCCTGGGCTTCGATGGCTGCAAGGATCGGCCGCCCGGCAGTACCGCCGGGTTCGCCATCGTCGTTGCTGCGGTATTGATCGCCCAGTTTCCAGGCCCAGCAGTTATGCGTGGCGTCGAGGTCGCTGTGCTGCTCGAAAAACGCCTGGGCGTCGTGCGGGCTGGTAATCGGCGTCGCCAGGGTGATAAAGCGGCTTTTGCGTATTTCTTCACGAAATTCGCAAAGGCCAGTCAGCGTGAAAGGCATAAGTCGCTTCGTTTATTGGGCCGGCTTGATGCCACAGCCTTTGAGAATGATGTGGATCAGATTGGTGCCGGCGTCTTCCATATCCTGCTTGGTCAGCTTGGTGCGACCCGTGACGCGGCAGATCTGAGTGGCGAAGTCGGCGTAGTGCTGAGTGCTGCCCCACAGCAGGAAAATCAAATGCACCGGGTCGATGGGGTCCATCTTGCCGGCATCGATCCAGGCCTGGAACACTGCCGCACGGCCGCTGAACCAGGCGCGGTAGTCCTGGCTGAAATATTCGGTGAGGCATTCGCCGCCGCTGATGATCTCCATGGCGAAGATTCGCGAGGCCTGCGGCTGGCGGCGTGAGAACTCCATCTTGGTGCGGATATAACGGGAGAGGGCCACGGCCGGGTCGTCCTCGGCGGTCAGCGCGTTGAACGTGCTGTCCCACAATTCGAGAATATTGCTGAGCACCGCAATGTACAGGCCCAACTTGTTGGTGAAGTAATAGTGCAAGTTGGCTTTGGGCAGCCCGGCACTGGCAGCGATGGTGTTCATGCTGGTGCCCTTGTAGCCGTGGCGCGCGAACTCATCTTCAGCAGCCTGGAGAATCGCTTGTTCGTTCTTTTGCCGAATGCGGCTGGCGGGTTTACCGGCGTGGTTGCTATGGGCAGGAACTTCGAGGCTCATGGAGGTTTCCGTGCTGATCGATAGAGGCGACGTGTGCACAGATAACCCACCCTCAAGCCTCAGACAAGTGTTGATGCAATAAAACCGTCAAAGCGATTCCAGGGAGTCGCTTTCGGGCGTGTGATTTGCAGCGGTGTGGGTGGTTTTGGCTTCGGGTAGTAGCAGGCACAGCACGATGGCGGTCAGGCCACCGCTGGTGATGGCGGAGTCGAACAGGTTCTGCACCAGTGTCGGCATCAGGTGCAGCAGGTTGGGCTGGGCGGCGATGCCCAAGCCGACCCCGAACGAAGTGGCGATGATCAGCATGCTGCGTCGGTCCAGCGGCGCCTGGGCCAGGATGCGCACGCCGGCTGCGGCGACGCTGCCGAACATGACCAGCGTTGCACCGCCCAGCACCGGTTTGGGGATTTGCTGCAGTACCGCGCCGATCATGGGAAACAACCCAAGACAAACCAACACCACGCCGATGTACAAACCGACATAACGGCTGGCCACGCCGGTGAGTTGGATCACGCCGTTGTTTTGCGCGAACGTGGTATTGGGGAAGGCGCTGAAGGTGGCGGCGATCATACAACTGACGCCATCACCCAGTACGCCGCCTTTGAGTCGGCTTATATAAGACGCACCGCTGATGGGTTGGCGGGCGATCATGCAGTTGGCGGTGAGGTCGCCGACGGTTTCGATGCTGCTGATCAGATAAATCAGCGCGATTGGCAGGAAAGCGCTCCAGTCGAAGTTGAAACCAAAGCGAAACGGTACAGGCAGGCTGATCAACGGCAAGTCCGGCAACGCTTGGGGCACCAGCTTGCCGCTGAACCAGGCGGCCAGGCTGCCGAAGGCCAGGCCGATGATAATGGCGCAAAGGCGTACCCAGGGCGTGTTCGAGCGGTTGAGCAGAATGATCGTCAATACCACGAACAGGCCGAGGGCCAAGTTGGCGGGGGCGCCGAAGTCCGGGGCGTTGAACCCGCCGCCAAGGTCGGTAATGCCCACTTTGATCAGGCTGATGCCGATCAGCGTAATCACAATCCCGGTCACCAAGGGCGTGATGACCCGCCGCAGTTGGCCGATAAAGCGGCTCAGCACCATTTGCACCAAGGCGCCGAAAAAGCACACGCCGAAGATCATCGCCAGGATGTCCTCGGGGCTGCCGCCGCGTTGCTTGACCAGAAAGCCGGCTGACAGCACCGCGCCCAGGAACGCAAAGCTGGTGCCCTGCAGGCAGATCATGCCCGCGCCGATACCAAACGGCCTGCGCGCCTGGATGAACGTGCCGACGCCGGAAACCATCAGCGCCATGCTGATCAAGTAGGGCAGGTGTGCGGTGAGGCCCAGGGTGGAGCCGATGATCAATGGCGGAGTGATAATGCCGACGAACGCGGCCAGCACATGTTGCAGGGCGGCCAGCAGGGCGGGCAGTGGTTTGGGGCGGTCGTTGAGGCCGTAAATCAGGTCGTTGGGGCTGGAGGATTCTGGTGGCATGGCGGGTCGACTCGGGGCGGACGGTTCAAGGTCCATGTGCCTTGCAAAAAACTGTCCACCTGCTCAGCTTTTTCTGTGAGGCCCGAGTCAGCGTGTTGCCGCCAGGCTTTCCAGAAAACTTTCCAGCACCAAATGGGGGCGACGCCCCTTGCGCGTGACCGATGCCAGGCTTAAATCGTAAAAGCGTGTAGCCGGTTTCAGCGCGCGCAGTCGGCCCTGCTGTACCCACAGGCTGGCGTAGTGGTCGGGCAAGTAGCCGATATAGCGGCCGGTGAGGATCAGAAACGCCATGCCTTCGCGGTCCGAGGCGCTGGCCGTGCAAGTGAGCGCCTGGTAATGGGCCTGGATATCGGCGGGCAAGCGGAAGGTGGGCGCGATGGCGTCCTGGCTGTCGAGGCGTGCATCGTCCAGTTGTTTGTCATCGACATAAAATAGCGGATGGCCAACTGCGCAATAAAGCAGCGAGCGCTCACTGTACAACGGCTGGTATTCCAGGCCGGACAAAGCGCTGGCCTGGGGCACCACGCCAACGTGCAAACGGCCGTCGAGTACACCTTGCTCTACTTCGTTGGGCGCGATCATGCGGATCTGAATCTGCACATCCGGGCCACGTTCCTTCAATTGCGCCAGGGCGTGGGTGATACGCATATGAGGCAGGGTGACGAGATTGTCGGTGAGGCCGATGATCAGCTCTCCGCGCAAGTGCTGGTGCAGGCCGTTGACTTCGGTGCGAAAACTTTCCAAAGCGCTCAACAGTTGCAATGCCGACTGATAGACCTCGCGGCCCTCTTCAGTCAGCGAGAACCCGGCGCGCCCACGTTGGCAAAGTCTGAGCCCGAGGCGTTGTTCCAGGTCGCCCATTTGCTGGCTGATGGCCGAACGGCCAATCCCCAGTACGGTTTCCGCCGCCGAAAACCCACCGCTCTCCACCACGCTACGAAAGATGCGCAGCAAGCGGATATCGAAGTCGCTGACCTGAGCCAGGGGGTCGGGCCGACGGCTGCTCATAGTTTAGTGAAGTCCTGAATGAAGGTTAGAAGAGTTGAATTTCACAGACTTTATCTCCGTGGCAACTTAGCTGCAACAATGCTTTTTCATTCCCGACGCTGCCTTTTGCCTTGCGAGGTTTTGCTGATGAACATGCCGGAAAACGCCCCATTCTCCCTGGCCAGCCAGCTCAAGCTGGACGCCCACTGGATGCCTTACACCGCCAACCGTAACTTTCAGCGCGATCCACGTTTAATCGTGGCCGCCGAGGGCAGTTGGTTGACCGATGACAAGGGGCGCAAGGTCTATGATTCGCTGTCGGGCCTGTGGACCTGCGGTGCCGGGCATACGCGCAAGGAAATTCAGGAAGCGGTGGCCAAGCAATTGGGCACTTTGGACTACTCACCGGCCTTCCAATACGGCCATCCGTTGTCCTTTCAGCTCGCGGAAAAAATCACCTACCTGACTCCGGGCAACCTGAACCATGTGTTTTTCACCGACTCCGGTTCCGAGTGCGCGGATACCGCGGTGAAGATGGTGCGCGCCTACTGGCGCCTGAAGGGCCAGGCCACCAAAACCAAGATGATCGGCCGCGCCCGTGGTTACCACGGTGTAAACATTGCCGGGACCAGCCTTGGTGGCGTCAACGGTAACCGTAAGATGTTTGGTCAGGCCATGATGGATGTCGACCATCTGCCGCATACGTTGCTGGCGAGCAATGCTTTCTCCCGGGGCATGCCGGAGCAGGGCGGTGTCGCGTTGGCCGAAGAGCTGCTCAAGCTGATTGAGCTGCACGACGCGTCGAACATCGCTGCGGTGTTTGTCGAACCGATGGCCGGTTCCGCCGGCGTGTTGGTGCCGCCGCAGGGCTACCTCAAGCGCCTGCGCGAGATCTGCGATCAGCACAACATTTTGCTGGTGTTCGACGAGGTGATCACCGGTTTCGGCCGCACCGGTTCGATGTTCGGCGCCGACAGCTTTGGCGTGACTCCGGACTTGATGTGCATCGCCAAGCAAGTCACCAACGGCGCGATCCCAATGGGCGCGGTGATTGCCAGCAGCGAGATCTATCAGACCTTCATGAACCAGGCGACGCCGGAGTACGCAGTGGAGTTCCCCCACGGCTACACCTATTCGGCGCATCCGGTGGCCTGCGCGGCCGGCCTCGCAGCGCTGGACCTGCTGCTGAAGGAAAACCTCGTGCAGAGCGTAGCCGAAGTCGCACCGCACTTTGAGAATGCACTGCATGGCTTGAAGGGCAGCAAGAACGTGATTGATATCCGTAACTACGGCCTGGCCGGAGCCATCCAGATTGCCCCACGTGACGGTGATGCCATCGTGCGTCCGTTCGAGGCCGGAATGGCGCTCTGGAAAGCCGGTTTCTACGTGCGCTTCGGCGGTGACACCCTGCAGTTCGGGCCAACCTTCAACAGCAAGCCACAGGATCTGGATCGCCTGTTCGATGCGGTCGGTGAAGTGCTGAACAAGATCGACTGATTTCTCCTTCTATATAGAACACCTTTTCCGGAGCCCTGCATGAGTCTCATCCAGCATTTGATCAACGGTGAATTGGTTAATGACAGCGGTCGCAGTGCCGACGTGTACAACCCATCCACTGGCCAGGTGATTCACCATGTGCCGCTGGCCAGTCGCGAAACCATTCAACAGGCGATCGACTCGGCCAAGGCGGCGTTCCCGGCCTGGCGTAATACGCCGCCGGCCAAACGTGCGCAGGTAATGTTCCGTTTCAAGCAGTTGCTGGAACAGAACGAAGCACGTATCTCGCAGTTGATCAGCGAAGAGCACGGCAAGACGCTGGAAGATGCCGCCGGTGAGTTGAAGCGTGGTATCGAAAACGTGGAGTACGCGTGCTCGGCGCCGGAGATTCTCAAGGGTGAATACAGCCGCAACGTGGGCCCGAACATTGATGCCTGGTCGGATTTCCAGCCGCTGGGCGTGGTGGCGGGTATTACGCCGTTCAACTTTCCGGCGATGGTGCCGTTGTGGATGTATCCGCTGGCGATTGTGTGCGGTAACTGTTTCATCCTCAAACCGTCTGAGCGTGACCCGAGCTCAACGCTGCTGATCGCGCAATTGTTGCAGGAAGCGGGGCTGCCTAAAGGTGTGCTGAGCGTTGTACATGGTGATAAGGGCGCGGTGGATGCGTTGATCGAAGCGCCCGAAGTAAAAGCGCTGAGCTTTGTAGGATCGACGCCGATTGCTGAGTACATCTATTCCGAAGCAACCAAGCGCGGCAAGCGTGTGCAGGCACTGGGCGGGGCGAAGAACCATGCCGTGCTGATGCCTGACGCTGATCTGGACAACGCCGTCAGTGCCTTGATGGGCGCGGCGTATGGTTCCTGCGGTGAACGTTGCATGGCTATCTCGGTGGCGGTGTGCGTGGGTGACCAGGTAGCGGATGCGTTGATTGCCAAGCTGGTGCCGCAGGTCAAGGCGTTGAAGATCGGCGCGGGCACGACCTGTGGCCTGGATATGGGACCGCTGGTGACGGGGCAGGCGCGGGACAAAGTCAGTGGTTATATAGAAGACGGGGTGTCGGCTGGGGCTGAGTTGGTTGTTGACGGTCGTGGTTTGAGCGTTGCCGGGCATGAAAACGGGTTCTTCCTCGGTGGTAGCCTGTTTGATCGTGTGACTCCTGAGATGCGCATCTATAAAGAAGAAATCTTCGGCCCGGTGTTGTGCGTGGTGCGGGTGGATAGCCTGGAAGCGGCGATGCAATTGATCAACGACCATGAATACGGCAACGGTACCTGCATCTTCACCCGCGACGGTGAGGCGGCGCGTCTGTTCTGTGATGAAATCGAAGTGGGCATGGTGGGGGTGAATGTTCCACTACCGGTGCCGGTGGCTTATCACAGCTTTGGTGGCTGGAAGCGTTCGCTGTTTGGCGACTTGCATGCTTATGGGCCGGATGGGGTGCGTTTCTACACCCGTCGCAAGGCGATCACCCAACGCTGGCCGCAACGGGCCAGCCACGAAGCCTCTCAGTTTGCTTTCCCAAGCTTGTAAAGGTGGGTAAGCAGAAGGCCGGCCCCTTGGGGCCGGCCTTTGTCTTTTCGGGGCTTTTTGACCTATATGACAGAAATGTGAAAAAGATGGTTGACGGCAGATTCTGGAAGTCTATAATTCGCCCCACTTCCGGCGCAGTCGAAACGGAAAACTCCTTGATAAACAATGGGTTAAGTAGGTTTCGGCAGCAGGTCGCTTCAGTTCATCGAAGCCAAAAGGAAGTTGAAAAAGAGGTGTTGACAGCAGCGTGTAACGCTGTAGAATTCGCCTCCCGCTTACGAGAGATCGCAAGCGCAAGTG
>NZ_JASLAW010000226.1 GCF_030147005.1 Pseudomonas sp. | reverse complement strand
CGATGGCTACGTAGACGCAGAAAATGCCGCTGTCTTTCTGGTTGATGATCGCGTCGATCGCCAGAGCGGTTTTACCGATCTGACGGTCACCGATGATCAGCTCACGCTGGCCACGGCCGACTGGGATCATGGCATCGACAGCCTTGTAGCCAGTCTGTACAGGCTGGTCTACCGACTTACGCCAGATCACGCCTGGAGCAACTTTCTCGACCGCGTCGGTCTCGGTGTTGCCCAGTGGACCTTTACCGTCAACAGGGTTACCCAGTGCGTCGACAACGCGACCCAGCAGTTCCTTACCAACCGGAACTTCCAGGATGCGGCCTGTGCACTTGGCGCTCATGCCTTCGGCCAGACTGGTGTAAGCGCCCAATACAACGGCACCTACGGAGTCTTGCTCCAGGTTGAGGGCCATACCGTAGACGCCGCCCGGAAACTCGATCATCTCGCCGTACATAACGTCGGCCAGACCGTGAATCCGCACGATGCCGTCAGATACGCTGACGACAGTGCCTTCGTTACGGGCTTGGGAGGTCACATCGAGCTTGTCGATGCGGCCCTTGATAATTTCACTTATTTCGGAAGGATTGAGTTGCTGCATTGCTCTGCTGCCCCTTCAAACTCAAGATTTCAATGCTTCGGCAAGTTTCGCGATTTTTCCGCGAATCGAGCCATCGATAACCAGGTCGCCGGCACGGATAACGACACCACCAATCAGGGATGCGTCCTCCGAAGCTTGCAGGCGCACTTCCCGATTGAGTCGTGCACTGAGAACCTTGGCGAGTTTGTCTTGCTGTTCTTGGTTCAATGCAAAAGCACTGGTCACTTCTACGTCTACCGATTTCTCTGCTTCGGCCTTGTACAGGTCGAACAGAGCGGCGATCTCCGGTAACAGCGGGAGACGGTCGTTTTCGGCAACGACGTGGATGAAGTTCTGCACTTTCACATCAAACTTGTCGCCGCACACTTCAATAAAAGTGGCGGCCTTATTTGCGCTCGTCAGGCGCGGGGCCTTGAGCACGCGCTGCATGGTGTCGTCTTGCGACACTGCTGCAGCCAGGCCGAGCATGGCTGACCAAGAGGCCAGCTGCTGGTGGGCCTGGGCGTGCTCGAAGGCTGCCTTAGCGTAAGGTCGGGCCAACGTGGTCAGTTCTGCCATGATCGCCCTCGCTTAAATTTCAGCAGCCAGTTTGTTAACCAGCTCCGCGTGCGCGTTTTGATCGATTGTGGCACCGAGGATCTTCTCAGCACCGCCGACCGCCAGAGCACCCAATTGGGCACGCAGCGCGTCTTTGACGCCGTTCAGTTCCTGTTCGATCTCGGCATGAGCCGAAGCCTTCACACGGTCAGCTTCGACGCGGGCTTTTTCAACAGCCTCTTCGACGATCTGATTACCGCGCTTCTTGGCTTGCTCAATGATCTCAGCTGCCTGTGCTTTAGCTTCGCGCAGTTGCTGACCCACTTTCTCGTGGGCCAACTCCAGGTCGCGAGCTGCACGGCTGGCAGCGTCCAAACCATCCGCGATCTTCTTCTGACGTTCGTGCAAAGCCGCGATGACCGGAGGCCACACGAACTTCATGCAAAACACTACAAAAATGAAGAACGCAACGGATTGGCCAATCAGGGTTGCATTAATGTTCACGCCAACACCTCGCTCATTCGTTGTCCATCACCCTAATCACTCGAAAAGTCGAGTGATCAGCCAGCGAGTTGACCAACGAAGGGGTTCGCGAAGGTGAAGAACAGGGCGATACCAACGCCGATCATGGTTACGGCGTCGAGCAGGCCGGCAACGATGAACATTTTAACTTGCAGCATTGGAACCATTTCTGGCTGACGCGCTGCGCCTTCCAGGAACTTGCCGCCCAGCAGGCCGAAACCAATGGCAGTACCCAGGGCGCCCAGGCCGATCAACAGTGCAACAGCGATAGCGGTTAGACCAACTACAGTTTCCATCTTTCCTCCCGACTTTTACGTCGTATGGTTTAGGTTTTTTAGATTTTAAAGCGGTAAAACAAATCGTTTCATAGCCCTGAAGGGCCACCTTCCCGTTTCACCGGGAAGGACATCAGACTAGTCGAGACTGGTCTTAATGGTTCTCTTCGTGCGCCATCGACAGGTAGACGATGGTCAGCATCATGAAGATGAAGGCCTGCAGGGTGATGATCAGGATGTGGAACACAGCCCACGCCCACTGCAGAACGATGCCCAGGCCGCTAAGCCAGAGCAGGCCGCTGCCGAACATCACAGCGATCAGAATGAACACCAGCTCGCCGGCATACATGTTGCCGAACAGTCGCAGGGCCAGGGAAATCGGCTTGGCAACCAGGGTCACGAACTCCAGCAGGAAGTTCACCGGGATCAGCAGGGCTTGAACGAAGATGTTCTTGCTGCCGAACGGGTGCAGGGTCAGCTCGCCGATGAAACCGCCGATGCCCTTGACCTTGATGCTGTAGAAAATGATCAACGCGAATACCGACAGAGCCATGCCCAGGGTAGCGTTCGGGTCAGTGGTCGATACGGCACGGAATGGGATATGAGCATCGCCGGAGATCAGGATGGCCAACTGAGGAATCCAGTCCACCGGGATCAGGTCGACGGCGTTCATCAGGAACACCCAAACGAAGATGGTCAGTGCCAGCGGTGCAATCACCGGGCTACGGCCATGGAAGCTGTCTTTCACGCTGCCATCGACGAATTCGACCAATACTTCAACGAAGTTCTGCAAAGCACCTGGCTGACCGGAAGTCGCCTTTTTTGCCGCCATGCGGAAAATCAGGACGAAGATCAGACCCAATGCGACCGACCAGCCCAGAGTATCCAGGTGGAAAGCCCAGAAGCCCATTTCCTTGGCTTCTGCTGCGGTGTGGGCGAAGCCCCAGCCGCCGTTGGGAAGCTGACCGAAAGTCAGGTTCTGCAAGTGGTGCTGGATATAGCCCGAAGCGGTTGTTTCTGCCATGGTTGCCTCAAACGCCCTAAGGTTTCGAAAGTCTTGTTTTCATTAGCAGGGGAGCGAACCAGCTGACCAATTGGGTCAACACGAAGACGCCGAATACAGCCAGCGGCGCCAATGGCTTCACACCTGCAAAGGTCAGTGCGAACAGCACTGCCGTCAAAATCAGTTTCCCCGCCTCGCCGGCATAAAAAGACCGGACAATAGCCTGGGCTGCTCGGGCGCCGGAAAACCGAAAGGCCCTGTGAGCAAAATACATATTGGGCAGCAAGGCTATCAGGCCTCCGCAGAGTCCCGAATATCCGGCTACGACTCCATGCCAGTACCAAAGCGCCAATGCGGCGATCAGCAGAGTGACAAGTTGCGCCAGTAGAACCGGAAAAACAGCCAAACGATGGAACGGCAACGTGTTTGGCGTGCGGGTTTCCATCACTCTTGCTCCTCAATAGTCGGCTGCCGGAAATCACTAACTTGGCATACTTTGTGCCGACAAAATGCGCGCAGAGTATAGGGGCGGTTCTGCCCCTATTCAACTGCCGGGTAGTGATTTCCGATCACACGCTACATGAGTAAATGTTTCAGCGAATGTTTCAACGGATGTGGGCAAGGACACCTTGAAGCTCGTCGAGGGAGTTATATCCGATGACCAATTGCCCTTTGCCTTTCTTACCGTGGCGAATTTGCACCGCAGAGCCTAGCCGCTCGGCCAGGCGCTGCTCAAGGCGCGCGATATCCGGATCAGGTTTGGCGGCTTCGACCGGTGCAGGTTTGCCACTCAACCACTGGCGAACCAAGGCTTCCGTCTGACGAACGGTAAGCCCGCGTGCGACAACGTGTCGCGCCCCTTCAACCTGTTGATTTTCCGGTAAACCGAGCAATGCACGGGCGTGTCCCATTTCAAGGTCGCCATGGGACAACATGGTCTTGATGACTTCCGGCAGCGCGATCAAGCGCAGCAAGTTGGACACGGTCACACGGGATTTACCCACCGCCTCGGCCACTTGTTGCTGGGTCAACTGGAATTCCTGCTGCAACCGTTGCAACGCGATCGCTTCTTCGATCGGGTTGAGGTCTTCACGCTGGATGTTTTCGATCAGCGCCATGGCGATGGCGGTTTCATCCGACACGTCGCGCACCATCGCCGGGATGGTTTCTTTGCCGGCCTGCTGACTCGCGCGCCAGCGACGTTCACCGGCGATGATTTCAAAGCGGCCACTGCCGATGGGGCGCACCACGATCGGTTGCATCACGCCCTGGGCCTTGATCGAGTTGGCCAGCTCTTCCAGTGCCTGAGGGTCCATGTCCCGGCGTGGCTGGTATTTGCCACGCTGGATCAGGTCAAGCGGCAAATGCTGCAGCTCGCGTTCGTCGGCCTGCACCGCTTGTTCTTCCAGCGAAGTGACGGTAGGACCACTCAGGAGTGCATCCAGTCCACGTCCGAGACCTCGTTTTTTGACGGCCATGGGGATTCCTTAAGTTGGCTGGGCTGCAGCGGTGCGTGAATTGCGACGTTGGCGGCGCACCATCTCGCCGGCGAGCGCCAGGTAGGCGATGGCGCCACGGGATGATTTGTCGTAGGCCAGCGCCGGCATGCCATAGCTTGGCGCTTCGGCCAGGCGAATGTTGCGCGGAATCACCGTGTCGTAAAGCTGGTCGCCAAAATGTTCCTTGAGCTGCGCCGAGACATCGTTCATCAGGCTAAGACGCGGGTCATACATGGTTCGCAACAGGCCTTCGACCTTCAGATTCGGGTTGAGCAATTCGGCGATACGCTTGATGTTATCCACAAGGTCGCTCAAGCCTTCGAGCGCGAAATACTCGCACTGCATGGGGATAATCACCCCATCGGCAGCCACCAGAGCGTTGAGCGTCAACATCGACAGCGATGGCGGGCAGTCGATCAAAATGTAGTCGTAATTCTCGCGAATGGGCGCCAGGGCGCTGCGCAGACGGCTTTCTTTCATCTGCATTTCCAACAGCACCACTTCCGCCGCGGTCAGATCGCGGTTGGCCGGCAGCAGTTGATAACCGCCGTGCTCGGAATAGTGCATGGCCTGGCCCAGGTCGCACTCGCCGATCAGCAAGTCGTAGACCGAGTTTTCCAAGCCGTGTTTATCCACACCGCTACCCATGGTGGCGTTGCCCTGTGGATCGAGGTCGATCAACAGCACCCGACGCTTGGTAGCGACCAGGGATGCTGCGAGGTTGATGCAGGTGGTGGTTTTACCCACGCCACCTTTCTGGTTCGCTATCGCGAATACCTTAGCCATTCTTGCTTGTGTTCCCAATCATGCCGTGCGGCGCAGTATCAGCAGATGGCGTTGGCCTTGGCAACCGGGTACGGCCAAGGCGTGTTCGCTATCGAGGTGGAAGTCCGCGGGCAATGCTAACAGCTCGTCGCTTGGATGGACGCCCTTCATTGCCAGCCAGCGGGTGTCGTGGTCGCCCAGGTGGCGAGTCCAGTTGCTGAAGTTCTCCATGCTGCTGAACGCCCGGGAAACAATTCCGTTGAAGGGCTGCTCAGGCGTAAAAGCTTCGACGCGACTGTGGATAACGTGCAGGTTGTGCAGCTTGAGTTCGAGTTTGACCTGGGTCAGAAAGCGGGTTTTCTTGCCGTTGCTGTCCAGACAGGTCACTTGTGACTCAGGGAACAGGATAGCCAGCGGGATGCCAGGCATGCCGCCGCCGCTGCCAACGTCCAACCAGCGACCGTTTTCGATAAACGGCATCACGCTCAAGCTGTCGAGCAAATGGCGCGAGACCATTTCGTCCGGATCACGCACGGCAGTCAGGTTGTAGGCCTTGTTCCATTTGATCAACAGGGCCAGGTAGCCCATCAGCAAAGCGTGCTGGGCTTCGGTCAGGTCGACGCCCAACTGGCGCGCACCTGTGGATAACTCTTCGGCGTGTTGCGAGGTGACCAACGAACTCAAGCGCTTTGCTCCAACTGACGGCCCGCGCCGCGTTTTTTCAAATGAATCATCAACAGCGAAATGGCTGCCGGCGTAACGCCAGGTATACGTGACGCCTGACCAAGTGTTTCCGGCCGAGTTATCCCCAACTTGCTTTGAATTTCCTTCGACAGGCCGGAAATCCCGGTGTAGTCGATATCCACAGGCAGCTTGGTGTTTTCACTGGCGCGCAGGCGAGCGATCTCGTCTTGCTGGCGGTCAATGTAACCGGCGTATTTGGTCTTGATTTCTACCTGCTCGGCGACCTGTGGGTCTTCTGCGCCGCCGCCGGTCACTTCGACCAGGCCGGCGTAATCGATTTCCGGACGAGACAGCAAGTTCAGCAGGTTGTATTCGTGAGTCAGCGGCGTGCCGAATTTTTCGGCGATCGCATCACCCTGTTCAGTGCCTGGGCGAACCCAGGTGCCTTTCAGGCGCTGCTCTTCGAGCGTGATGCTCTCGCGTTTTTTGCAGAAGGCCGCCCAGCGCGCGTCATCGACCAAACCAAGCTCGCGACCCTTTTCGGTCAAGCGCAGATCGGCGTTGTCTTCGCGCAGGATCAGACGATATTCCGCCCTGGAAGTGAACATCCGGTACGGTTCCTGGGTACCCAGGGTAATCAAGTCATCGACCAATACGCCGATGTACGCCTCATCGCGACGCGGGCACCAGCTGTCTTTGCCCTGCGCACGCAATGCGGCGTTGGTACCGGCCAGCAAACCTTGGGCGCCGGCTTCTTCGTAACCGGTGGTGCCGTTGATCTGCCCGGCGAAAAACAAACCGCCGATCACTTTGGTTTCAAGGCTGTACTTCAGGTCACGCGGATCGAAATAGTCGTACTCAATGGCGTAGCCAGGGCGAACGATGTGGGCATTTTCCATGCCGCGAATCGATTGCACGATCTGGATTTGCACGTCGAACGGCAGGGAGGTGGAAATCCCGTTCGGGTACAGCTCGTGAGTAGTCAAACCTTCAGGCTCGATGAAGACCTGGTGGCTTTCCTTGTCGGCAAAGCGATGGATCTTGTCTTCAATCGATGGACAATAACGCGGGCCAATACCTTCGATCACCCCGGAGTACATCGGCGAACGGTCGAGGTTCGCGGCAATGATCTCGTGGGTACGGGCATTGGTGTGGGTGATCCAGCAACTGACCTGTTTCGGGTGCTGTTCCTTGGAGCCCATGAACGACATGACCGGGATCGGTGTGTCGCCGGCTTGCTCGGCCATCACCGAGAAATCCACAGAACGACCGTCGATTCGCGGCGGGGTCCCGGTTTTCAAGCGGCCGACACGCAATGGCAATTCACGCAGGCGTTTTGCCAGGGCAATCGACGGCGGGTCGCCGGCGCGACCACCGGAATAGTTCTGCATGCCGATGTGGATAAGTCCGCCAAGGAAGGTGCCGGTGGTCAACACCACGGCTTCTGCGAAGAAACGCAGACCCATTTGCGTGACAACACCCCGTACCTGGTCCTGTTCGACGATCAGGTCGTCTGCGGCCTGTTGAAATATCCACAGGTTCGGCTGATTTTCCAGGGTTTCACGTACCGCGGCCTTGTACAGGATGCGATCCGCTTGTGCCCGAGTGGCACGCACGGCCGGGCCTTTGCGGCTGTTGAGCACGCGAAACTGGATACCACCTTTGTCGGTAGCCGTGGCCATCACGCCGCCAAGGGCATCGATTTCCTTGACCAGATGGCTTTTGCCGATGCCACCAATGGCAGGGTTGCAACTCATGGCGCCGAGGGTTTCCACGTTGTGCGTCAACAGCAGGGTTTTTACACCCATGCGTGCTGACGCCAGTGCTGCCTCGGTACCGGCATGACCGCCGCCGATGACGATCACTTCAAAACGGGAAGGGAAATCCACCACGCACCTCGTGCCTGCTTATGTAGGTAATCAGGAATTGTTTGTTGAAAGAGTTTTAGAGCTTTGGCGGCAAGTATAGGGACTTAGCCCCTTCTAAAGAACCCTTTGCACAAAATTTAACCAGCTGTGGATGAATCAAGGACAATAGAAATTAAAAGAGAGAAATATATTAAATCTTTGTTTTTATGTTTATTTCTACTGAGCACCTTTTCTGTGGATAGATCTCTACAACCCTTTGTTTACCTAATGTACAGAGATTCAAAAGGTTGTGGTCATGTGGCCATGAGGGGCTTGGATAAGTGCGTTAATCCTGTGGGTTAAAGTACTAGTTATCCACAGGCGGGTTTTTGCTCAGCTTTCGGGCGTGGTTATCAACTGGGCACAAGGGCGGTTATTCACAGGGCTTAATCCACAAAAACAGCTGATTGGACGTCGGCCCAACGACGGATCCAGCGCAGATTCGACAGGCAAGACATCTATTGTGGGAAAACACGAGGGCAGTTAATAATAGCGATTATCATTAACCTACTCCGTCGCCCTTATGTCCCCTCCTTCACACATGAACGCTGTGCAGCGCATTTACGAGCAACACCATTCGTGGTTGCACGGTTGGCTCAAAGGCAAATTGCATAACGCCTGCGATGCGGCCGATGTGGCCCACGATACGTTCGTGCGTATTCTGGGCGGCCGAGACGCGGTGCAAATCCTTGAGCCACGGGATTATCTGGCGACCATTGCAAGGGGGTTGGTGATTGATCGCTATCGCCGGCACGCCATCGAGCAGGCTTATAAACAAGCGTTGGCCGAGCGCCCTGAGGCCACAGCCATCAGCGAAGAAGATAAGGCGATCATCATCGAAACCCTGGTAGCTGTGGATAAGGCGCTGTCCAGTTTGGGCGAACGGGCACGTCGGATTTTCATGCTGTCGCAGATTGACGGGCTGACTTATCAACAGATCGCCGATCATCTGCAGGTGTCATTGACCACGGTGAAGAAGCACATGGTCCGCGCTTTGACCGAGTGTTCACTGATCATGGCCAGTCTGTAATGCCCGCCCCTGATCGCAAGACATTTGAGGCGGCTGCCAGTTGGTACGTGCAGTTTCAGGCGCAATCGCCGACACCCGCCGATCGGCTGGCCTGGCAGCAATGGCTCAATGACGACCCTTCCCACCAGGCGGCGTGGAACCAACTGGAGCAGTTGCAGCGCAGCCTCGGTGCCTTGCCACAGGAATTCACACGCCGGGCATTAACAACCACGCAACGACGTCGCCAAGTACTCAAGTGGATGCTGGTACTCGGCGGCACCGGGTATCTGGGTTGGAATGTTCAACAACACACGTCTCTGGGTAACGTATGGGCCGACTACCGTACGCCTGTGGGTAAACGACGACGGATCGAACTGGCCGATGGCACTCGGGTTGATCTCAACACCGACACAGCCATTGATGTGATATTCGACGCGCGCCAACGCTTGATCCGCCTTCGCGAGGGAGAGGTACTTATCCACAGTGCGAAGCGCGGCTGGCCCACGCCTTTGTATGTGGAGACTCGCCACGGCCGTGTCCAGGCGTTGGGCACACGATTTAGCGTTCGGCAATTCTCGGATTCCACTCGGGTTGGCGTGCTTGAGGACCGGGTCATGCTGTCTCCAGGCGATCGGCCCGACCGCGGTCAAACCCTTGGTGCGGGTGAAAGCGCGAATTTTGATCGACTCACTATCAGCCCCACCCGTCCCTATGGCGGAATTCAAGCGGCCTGGGCCGACGGTCAACTGATCGTGCTCGATGCCAGACTTGGCGATGTAATCGATGAATTGGCGCGCTATCGGCCGGGGGTGCTGCAATGTGATCCGGATTCGGCTCGACTGCGTGTTTCCGGAACGTTCCGCCTGGACTCAACGGATGCGGTACTGGCCAACCTGCAAACGACCCTGCCGATCCAGGTGAAGTACTTCACGCGTTATTGGGTGTCTGTCAGCCGAATCGGGTGATTGAAAAAATAATCCGCAGGGGGGTTATCTTTTTTTTATCACGTGCGGCCCTTCAGGTAATCACGACGCTACCTTCAGGGTTTACCCATTTATGTACCTTCCTACCCAGCTACGCCAGCGACTCTCCTGCCACGCTTTTACCTACGGCCTGCTGCTCACCACTGCCGGCGGGGCGTTGTTATCCACAGAGGTCATGGCCACCAGCGCAACTCAGCACTACGTGATCGCTGCGGGCCCGCTGGACAGTGCGCTGAGCCAGTTCGCCGCCAGGGCTAATGTGATTCTGTCCTTCTCGCCTCAACAGACTTCACGTCTGACTACTTCAGGACTGGATGGCGATTATTCGGTGGATCAAGGTTTTGCCCTGCTGCTGCAAAATTCCGGGTTGCAAGCCGTCGCCCAGGCCCCCGGCAGCTATGGATTGCAAGTAATGCCGACAGGCCAGCTCACCCTTGCACCGACGACCGTGAGCGCTTATCGGCAGGATGGATTCAGTCAGGATATTGGCGGGGATGTGGGCTACAGGGCGCAGAACAGCCGTATCGGTACCAAGACCAGTACGCCGCTTTCGCAGACGCCTCGTTCGGTATCGGTGGTGACCGGGCAACGTATCAAGGATCAGAAATCGCAAACACTGACCGAAGTATTGGGTTACGTACCCGGTATCTTCGCGCCGCCTTTTGCCGCAGGCGACGGGCTGGCGGGCGATCTTTTTTTCATTCGAGGCTTCAACGCTACGGACTACGGCTACGGCCTGCTTAGAGATGGACTGCGTGTACAAGGCAATCGGTACGATACCAGCAGTGAGCCTTATGGCTTGGAGCGAGTCGAAGTTTTCCGCGGCCCTTCTTCGCTGCTCTACGGTGAAAACGCCCCAGGCGGTTTGGTTAACCTGGTGAGCAAACACCCGACCGTGGACCCGCAGCGCGAGGTGCAACTGGGGTATGGCTCGAATAACCGACGCCAGGTGGGTGTGGATATCTCCGGGCCGCTCAATGACAGCGACAATCTTCTCGGTCGTCTGGTGATGCTTTGCCGAAAATCCGATACCCAGACCGACCATGTACCGGATGATCGCCTTTACATCGCGCCCTCCCTGACCCTGAATTTCGACGACTACAACACCCTCACGCTGTTGGCCAACTACCAGAAGGACCACACCAATCTGGAGCTCGGCCTACCTGCAGCAGGCACTTTACTCACTAATCCCAACGGGAAACTGTCCAAGCACACCATGCTTGGCGACCCGGACTGGAACACTTTTGAGCGCGAAGCATGGAGCGCAGGTTACGAGTTCAGCCACAGTTTCAACGACGATTGGCAGTTCCGCCAGAACTCGCGGTACATGCAGTCACGCATCAACCGCCATGAAACCTGGCCAGGTGCGCTGAACAACCGGGGCTTCGGTACCCAACTGAACATGACCGCCTACGACCGCTACAACAAATCCATGGTTTATTCCCTGGATAACCAGCTTGAAGGCAAATTCGATATCGGCACACTGGAAAACACCGTGTTGTTCGGCGCCAGCTACGACCGCACTTCGTTCAACCAGGATTGGAATGCCGGTTTCGCCGGCACCATCAATGTGTTTAATCCGGTGTATCTGCGTGACCCGCTCACTCCGATCGCGGTACAGAACACGTTGCTCGAGCAGCAGATGGAAGGCGTGTATGCCCAGATCCAGAGCAAGTATGACCACTGGTTGTTCTTGCTCGGAGGGCGGCAGGACTGGGTCGACAGCGATTTCCGCGACAAAGTGAACAAGGCCAGCAATATCAGCACTCAAGACCGCAAGTTCACTTATCAGGGCGGCGTGATGTACCAGTTCGACAACGGCCTCACGCCGTATGTCAGCTATTCCACCGCGTTCGTTCCGGTACAGCAGATCTCCAACGCCGGCTCGCCGTTGAAGCCGATCACCAGCAGCCAATATGAAGTGGGTGTGAAGTACGAACCGATCGGCTGGGACACAGCGATGACACTGTCGGTGTACGACTTGCGCAAACAGGACGATACCTACCTCGACGCCACCACCAACAGCTATCGCCAGGTGGGTGAGAGCCGTGCCAAGGGTGTGGAAGTTGAAATAAACAGCAACCTCACGCCAAACCTGAATGTGACTGCGGCTTACACCTACACTGATGCACGAATTACCAAAGACTCCGCCACATCCTTGGTTGAAGGGCGCCAGATGACAGGCGTGCCGCGCAACCAGGCCTCGCTGTGGAGCAAATATCGCTTCCTCGACGGTCAGCTCAAAGGCCTGTCCGTGGGCGGTGGGGTGCGTTATTTCGACAGCACCTTTTCCTACACGGCGCCTACGCTGTACGGAAAGCTGGATGCAGGAAGTGTCACGTTGGTGGATGCCACGGTGGGGTATCAGATCGATCCGCACTGGTCAGTGGATTTGAACGCCAAAAACCTGTTCGACAAGGAATATGTATCTGGCTGCAACGATGCGGGGCGCTGCTATTGGGGTGACAGCCGCACCTTGCTGGGTACGGTGTCCTACAACTGGTAAGTGCTGAAAAGCCTCCGTAGGAGCAGGCTTGCTCCTACAAAACCTAGGCTATTTACCGATACAGAAGCTGGAAAAAATTCGCCCGAGCAAATCATCGGAGCTGAACGCACCGGTAATCTCACCTAACAGCTGTTGCGCTTGACGCAAATCCTCAGCCAACAGCTCCCCGGCGCCCGCCAGGGTCAGCTGTGCCCGCCCATGCTCCAGTGCCGCGCTGGCGTGGCGCAGCGCCTCCAAATGCCTGCGGCGGGCACTGAAGCTGCTCTCGGAGGTCTGCTCATAGCCCATGCAGGCTTTGAGATGATCACGTAGGAACTCCAGGCCCTCGCCTGCTGATTTGGCGCTGAGGCTGATAGTCACATGGCCATCCTCGCTGGTTTCCATCGCAATGGCTTCACCGGTCAGGTCAGCCTTGTTGCGGATCAAGGTGACTTTGGCCGGGTCTGGCCGTTGCTCGAGGAATTCCGGCCACAATGCAAAAGGATCCACGGCCTCGGGGGCCGTTGCATCCACCACCAACAGGACACGGTCTGCTTCGCCGATGGCTTTGAGCGCACGTTCCACGCCGATCTTCTCCACCTGGTCGTCGGTATCGCGCAGCCCCGCCGTATCGACCACGTGCAACGGCATGCCATCGATGTGGATATGTTCGCGCAGGATGTCGCGAGTTGTGCCCGCAATCTCGGTAACGATGGCTGCTTCACGCCCCGCCAATGCGTTCAGCAGGCTGGATTTGCCGGCATTGGGACGTCCTGCGATTACAACGGTCATACCGTCGCGTAGCAATGCGCCCTGCCCGGCTTCGCGCAAAACTGTGGATAACTCCTCCCGGACTTTATCCAGCATCGACAGGACGTGGCCATCGGCCAAGAAGTCAATTTCCTCCTCAGGGAAATCAATGGCCGCCTCGACATAGATGCGCAGGCTGATCAACTGCTCGGTCAAGTTATGCACACGTAACGAAAAGGCGCCCTGCAACGACCGTAATGCGTTACGCGCAGCTTGTGCAGAGCTGGCCTCGATCAGGTCGGCAATGGCTTCGGCCTGGGCCAGGTCGAGTTTGTCGTTGAGGAATGCCCGCTCGCTGAACTCACCCGGACGGGCCAGGCGGCAGCCCAACTGCAGACAACGCTGCAGCAACATGTCCAAAACAACCGGGCCACCGTGCCCCTGCAGTTCCAGCACATCTTCACCGGTGAAGGAGTTTGGTCCTGGAAAATAGAGGGCCAGGCCCTCATCCAACACACTTTCATCCACATCCAGAAACGGCCCGTAATGAGCAAACCGTGGTTTCAACTCCCGCCCACTGATCGCCTTGGCGGCCACGCTGGCAAGCGGCCCGGAAATTCGAACGATGCCAACGCCGCCGCGACCTTGAGCGGTTGCGACAGCAGCGATGGTTTCACGAGGAGCGCTCATCAACAGGTTCCAAATTAAAGTGTAGGAAAGCAAAACGCCCCACTAGGGGGCGTCTTGAGTGGTTATCCACAGAGCAAATTACGCCTCGGCTTTTTTGGTAGCAGCTTCGATTTTACGTGTGATGTACCACTGTTGGGAGATCGACAACACGTTGTTGACTACCCAGTACAGCACCAAACCCGCTGGGAACCACAGGAAGAAGAATGTGAAGATGATTGGCATCATTTTCATCACCTTGGCCTGCATCGGATCCGGCGGAGTTGGGTTCAGGCGCTGCTGGATAAACATGGTTGCGCCCATGATGATCGGCAGGATGAAGAACGGGTCTTTGATCGACAGGTCAGTTATCCACAGCATGAACGGAGCCTGGCGCATTTCCACACTTTCCAGGAGCACCCAGTAAAGCGACAGGAATACCGGCATCTGCACCAGAATCGGCAAGCAACCACCCAACGGGTTGATCTTCTCTTTCTTGTACAGCTCCATCATGGCCTGCGACATTTTCTGCCGGTCGTCACCATGTTGCTCTTTGAGCGCTGCCAGTTTCGGCGCCACGGCACGCATGCGCGCCATCGACTTGTAGCTGGCGGCCGACAGCGGGAAGAAAATCCCTTTGATTAGCATGGTCAGGAAGATAATCGACCAACCCCAGTTACCGACAATGCTGTGGATATGTTGCAGCAGCCAGAAAATCGGCTGGGCAATGAACCACAGGAAGCCGTAATCCACAGTCAGTTCCAGACCTGGGGACAACTCTTTCAGCACCGCCTGGCTTTTCGGGCCGGCGTACAACGTGGCGCTGGTTTCAGCCTTGGCACCAGGCGCGACGGTCAACGCCGGGCCAGTGAAGCCAATGATGTAATTGCCCTGGCTGTCCTTGCGGGTTTGAACCAGGTTCGCTTCACCCTTGTTCGGGATCCACGCGGTCACGAAATAATGCTGCAGCCACGCTACCCAGCCACCTTGAACAGTCTCTTTCAGCGCGCCCTTGTCGATATCTTTCATCGACACTTTTTTGTACGGCTCGTTACTTGTCCACAGGGCGGCGCCCAGGTAAGTCGCAGTGCCGGTGGCGGTGCTGGAAGAAGGGTCGGAGCTGGCGTCACGCTTGAGCTGGGCAAACAGGTTGCCACTCCAAGCCTTGTCGCTGGTGTTGTCGATCAGGTAAGTGACCTTCAAATCGTACAAACCACGCGTGAAGCTGAAACGCTTGATGTAATTGACACCGTCGAGGCTGAATTTCAGGTCGACGTTCAACTGGTTCTGGCCATCAGCCAGTTGATAAGTCTTCTGCTCGGTCGAATAAATCGGACGACCGGTAGCACGTGCATCCGGACCATTGGTGCCGGTCAGGCCGCTTTGCGCCAGATAAGTACGTTCACCGCCGTTATCGAACAACTGAAACGGAACATCCGGGTGATCTTGGCGACGTGGATAAAGCGGCAGCTTCAGCTGTGCGATATCACCGCCCTGCGGGTCGATAGCCAGGTCGAGCACATCCGTTTTAACGTGGATGAGGTCTTTGTTTGTGACCACTGGCGTTTCTAACGGGGCACTTGTCTCGCCATTCGCGCTGGGAACATCGGCACTCGCGGACGCATTGTTACCCAGCGGGGTGTCCGGAATAGCCGGCGCAGCCTGATTGCTAGCAACATTCTGAGTCGGCAGGGCAGCCTGGCCATAGTCTTGGTTCCATTTCAGGACCATGACGTAGGACACGATTGCCAGGGCGACGATCAGGATCGTGCGTTTAATATCCATGATTACTCGGCCATCGAAGAAGAACGGGAGGTAGGGATAGGCGGAACCGGGTCATAACCACCGGGATTCCACGGATGACAGCGACCTAAACGACGAAAGGTCAGCCAGCCACCGCGCAGAAGACCATGATTTTCTATGGCCTCTAACGCGTAGCAGGAACAACTGGGGTAGAAACGACAGTGGCTGGCCATCAGGGGACTGATGGCATAGCGATAAAACTGGATCGGAACGAGTGCCAGTTTACGCATCGGTGCTGTCTACCCCTACAGTCTCGGTGTTGGCTACCGGTGCTGGCTTGTTACGGGCCAGGCGTTTCCAGA
>NZ_JASLAW010000209.1 GCF_030147005.1 Pseudomonas sp. | reverse complement strand
CCCCCAAATACAAAAAAGCCCCGAGGCAGTTACGCGCTCGGGGCCTTTAAATATGGCGGAGAGATAGGGATTCGAACCCTAGGTACCGGTGAAGGTACAACGGATTTCGAATCCGTCCCATTCGGCCACTCTGGCATCTCTCCAACGGCGCGCATCATAACAGTGTGTTTCACGGAAGCAAAGCCAAAAGGTGATTTTTTCCGTGCTATCAGATGCTTGCGTCGATTACAGCGGTACGCCGAGGCGCTTGGCGACTTCTTCGTAGGCTTCGATGACGTCACCGAGGCCCTGGCGGAAGCGGTCTTTGTCCATCTTCTTTTTGGTGTCCTTGTCCCACAGGCGGCAGCCGTCGGGGCTGAATTCGTCGCCCAGGACGATGGAGCCGTCGTGGAATACGCCGAATTCGAGCTTGAAGTCCACCAGCAGGAGGCCGGCGTCGTCGAACAGCTTGCTCAACACGTCGTTGACCTTGAGAGACAACTCTTTCATGCGCGCCAGCTGTTCAGCGGTGCCCCAGCCGAAGGCCACGACGTGGGATTCGTTGATGAACGGATCGCCCTTGGCGTCGTCCTTCAGGAACAGTTCGAAGGTGTAAGGGTTGAGCTTGAGCCCCTCTTCCACGCCCAGGCGCTTGACCAGGCTGCCGGCGGCGTAGTTACGAACGACGCATTCCACCGGGATCATGTCGAGCTTCTTGACCAGGCACTCGTTGTCGCCCAGCAGTTTGTCGAATTGAGTCGGAACGCCGGCTTCTTCGAGTTTCTGCATGATGAAGGCGTTGAACTTGTTGTTCACCATGCCTTTGCGATCAAGCTGTTCGATGCGCTTGCCGTCGAACGCCGAGGTGTCGTTGCGAAACAGCAGGATCAAGCGGTTGGCGTCGTCGGTCTTGTATACCGACTTGGCTTTGCCGCGGTAGAGTTCTTCACGTTTTTCCATGATGGGCTCCGCTTTGAGTGAGGTGGGCTAGGCGATGTGTCGCCAGTCGAGCCCTGAATCTTGATCGGCCAGTTGCAGCCAGTCCGGGTCGCACCCGAGGGTGTCGACAAAACATTGCCGGGCAAGCGTCGGCAGGTTGTTCTTGCTGCTCAGGTGGGCCAGGACCAAGTGTTGCAGGTCTTGCCAGCCCAACTCATACACCAGGTATGCCGCCTGATGGTTATTCAAATGTCCCAGTTCGCCGCCCACCCGCTGCTTGAGAAAGTAGGGGTAATGGCCGCGAGCCAGCAAGTCTCGGCAGTGATTGGACTCGATCATCAAGGCATCGAGGTCGCGGTAACCGTCCAGCACCTTGGCGCAGTAGGAACCCAGGTCGGTGAGTACACCGAAGCGCCGCTCGCCGTCACTGAATACATATTGCGTGGGTTCCTGGGCATCGTGAGCGACCGCGACGACACTGATGCTCAGGGCACCGATCTGCAGTTGCTCGCCGCCAGCCAGGAAACCTGCGGGTTCAATGGGTTTGCGCATCCCGCGCAACGTGCCGCGACTCAAGTACACCGGAAGATTGTAGCGCCGAGACAGCAAACCCACGCCATGCACGTGGTCGGCATGTTCGTGGGTCACCAGAATCGCGCTCAGCTGCGCGGGGTGAACCCCCAGGCGCAGCAGGCGCCGCTCGGTTTCTCTTAACGAGAAACCACAGTCCACCAGTACATACGTGTCGTCGTGGGCGACCAGCGTGCCGTTCCCTTGGCTACCGCTACCGAGAACAGCAAAACGCATCGGATCAGCCCAGGTTGTCCTGAATCACGCCCAACACTTTGCGCGCTGTTTCAGCCGGCGCGACGGTGTTGATGTTCTTCTCGACGGTGACTTGCACGCTTTCGCCAACCTTGCTCAAACGAACCTGGTACCGCTCGGCGCGGGTCTCGACTTCTTCCTTAGTCGGCTGGCTGCCGAACAATTTGCCGAAGAAACCTGGCTCGTCGTCTTTTTTCTCAGCCTTTTCAGCCACGTTGATGTAGTACAGGCCCAGGCTGCGGTTGATGTCTTCAACGCGCCAAGGGCCCTGCTCCAACGCACGGCCTACGCTGGCCCAGGCACGGTCCAGGTCTTCACCCAGGTTCAGCACCACGTTGCCGCTGCCGTCTTCGGTGAGGCTGACGCGGCTAGGGGTGTCGTAATCACGTGCGGCGAGCAGGGAAACCGAACCGCCCTTCTCGGAGATACGGCTCATGCTGGCCAGCATCTCGTCGACCAACGCGGCGTCGACACCGGTATTGACCGAGCGCGGCGTGAAGTCGACGTCAGCCGTGCTGCCGGCAGGACGCTCGGCGCTGACCACATAGACTTCACTGGTATTACGTTGCACGCCAGGCTCGATACGCACACGCACACGCGCTTCGCTATCGGCGGCTATGCCGCTGGCCTGCAGACGCTGAGCCATGTTGGCGGACAGCTCGCTGCCGCGTTGCCAAGCCGTGGTGAATTCACCGGTCTGCGGGCGCTGTTGGTCGAGACGAAAACCGTTGTCCTGGAAGAACTGCACCGCCACCGGCCAGACTTCGGCGGGTGGGCGCTGAGCCACGACCCAGCGGTTGTCGCCGCTTTTTTGCAGGCTGTAATCGCTGGCGTCGGCCACCGCCACGATCGGCTGAGGGCGTGGCACCACATACTCGCCTTTGACGGTGTCGTCGGCGACATTACGCGGAATCGGCAGCAGCGGATCGAGGCGCTTGGCAACGCTCACGTCAGGCGGCAGTTGCATCGGTTTGGTTGCTTGCGCTTCCAGGTAATCGCTGCCACGGTCACGGAAGTAGCCTTCCGGGCCCCATACCCAACCGCAGCCACTGGTGCTGGAGATAATCAAGGCAAGTGCGGAAAGTCCGGCCAATCGCTTCATGCGTAGTGCTTCCTCAATTAAACCAGGACGCCGGACTGGCGCAGGGCCTGTCGCAGCGGTTCGTGACAGGCTTCGCTGAGCGGGGTGAGCGGCAGACGGATACCGTCCGGCATCAGGCCCATCTCAAACAGCGCCCATTTCACGGGAATAGGGTTGGATTCGATAAACAGTGTCTTGTTGAGCGGCATCAGCTTGTCGTGGATCGCACGCGCGGTCACGGCGTCTCCGGCGATGGCGGCGGCGCACAGATCGCTCATGGCACGCGGAGCGACGTTGGCGGTCACGGAAATGTTGCCCTTGCCACCCAGCAGGATCAGCTCGACAGCAGTGGCGTCGTCACCGGAATACACCAGGAAATCGCTGCTCACGCCGGCCAGGATGTCCTTGGCGCGCTGCAGGTCGCCAGTGGCTTCCTTGATGCCGATGATATTCGGCACGGTGGACAGGCGGATCACCGTCTCGGCTTTCATGTCGCACGCGGTGCGGCCGGGTACGTTGTAGAGGATCTGCGGGATGTCGACAGCTTCGGCAATGGCGCGAAAGTGCTGGTACAGGCCTTCCTGAGTCGGCTTGTTGTAATAAGGCGTCACCAGCAGGCAAGCATCAGCGCCGGCCTTCTTGGCGTTTTTGGTCAGCTCGATCGCTTCACGCGTCGAGTTGGCGCCGGTACCGGCGATCACGGCGATACGGCCCGCGACGCGCTTGACCACGAACTCGATCACCTGGATGTGTTCTTCCACATCGAGGGTGGCCGACTCACCCGTGGTGCCGACTGCCACGATGGCGTTGGTGCCTTCTTGCAGGTGGAAGTCCACCAGTTTGCCCAGGCTGTCCCAGTCGAGATGACCTTGTGCATCCATGGGTGTGACCAGTGCCACCATACTGCCCGCAATCATGCAACCGCTCCTGCCGGAAAAAGAGAGCCGTAATGGTACTGGCGCCAAGATGCTTGTACAAGCGAAGTACCATGCGAGGATGCGTTCAGGCGCAACTAAACGGCGGGCAATGCCATCATCGAGCCAAAGCAGCGCCTGAAGCAGGCCGTTCACGTAATGAAAACGCCACCTCCTAGCCCTTGGCGATGGTTTTCGCTACCCTTCATCCTTTGATCGATACAGCTCTGACGGTATCGACCGCTCATCGCTTTAGGAAGGCTGCATGTCCACCCCCACAGTTCGCGAACAATTCCTTGTTATCAGTGCCCTCGGCGCCAACCCCATGGAGCTGACCAACGTCCTGTGCCGCGCCAGCCATGAGAACCGCTGCGCCGTCGTAACCTCTCGCCTGACTCGTCATGGCGAATGCAGTGCCCTGGTGCTGCAGATTTCCGGCACCTGGGACGCGCTGGCACGCCTGGAGACCGGCTTGCCGGGCCTGGCCAAGAAGCACGACTTCACCGTCAACGTGGTGCGCAGCGCAGCCCTGGAAAATCGCCCGCAGGCCCTGCCTTACGTGGCGTATGTCAGCTCGGCCTACCGCTCGGACATCGTCAACGAGCTGTGCCAGTTCTTTATCGACCACAACGTTGAGCTGGAAAACCTGACCTGCGACACCTATCAGGCGCCACAAACCGGCGGCACCATGCTCAACGCCACCTTCACCGTGACGTTGCCGGCCGGCGTGCAGATCAGTTGGTTGCGCGATCAGTTCCTGGACTTCGCCGACGCGCTGAACCTTGACGCCCTGATCGAGCCTTGGCGCCCACAGAACCCCATGTAAGGACGACCCCATGCCGGTAGCCATTGACACACCCGTAGCCGATTTCGAAGCCCAGGCCACCAGCGGCCAGACCTTCAGCCTTGCCGCGCTCAAGGGCAAGCAGGTAGTAATCTATTTCTATCCGAAAGACAGCACTCCGGGCTGCACCACCCAAGGCCAGGGTTTTCGCGACCAATACGCCGCGTTCAAAGCTGCCAATACCGAAGTGTTTGGTGTATCGCGCGACAGCGTGAAGTCCCATGAGAACTTCAAGGGCAAGCAGGCGTTTCCGTTCGAGCTGATCAGCGACAAGGACGAAGCGGTATGCCAGCTGTTTGATGTGATCAAGCTCAAGAAACTGTACGGAAAGGAATACCTGGGCGTGGATCGCAGCACCTTTCTGATCGACAGCGAAGGCGTGTTGCGTCAGGAATGGCGCGGCGTGAAAGTGCCGGGGCATGTGGACGCGGTTTTGGCCGCGGCGCAGGCGCTGAATAAGGCCTGATCTTCAGCCAGTGAGCAATCAGGCCTTACGCAACCAATAACGGTACACACCGGCAGCCTCTTCTTCCTGGACCAGGGTATGGCCCGCCAGCTTGGCAAAGGTCCGGAAGTCGCGCTGGGAGCCTGCGTCCGTGGCGGTCACCTTGAGCACGGCACCGCTGGCCAGTCGATTGAGCTCCAGCTTGGCCTTGAGCAAGGGCAATGGACAGTTGAGGCCGCTGGCATCGAGTTCGGCGTCAAAGGCTACAGCGTCGGTCATGGTGTTACTCCAGGCAAACATTTGAGCTGCTTAGAATATCTGGTCCGAAGCTCAGTGTCCGGCTACAGTAAGCTCTTTGTCGAAAGGCTTTGTGCATGACTTTTTTGCGCCCTACCCTGCTGACGCTGGCCTGCCTGCTGGCCTCCCCGGCCTTCGCTGACGAGCTGCCGTCACTTGGCGACGCCAGTTCTGCCATTGTCTCGCCTCAACAGGAATACCAACTGGGCCGCGCATGGCTGGCCTATCTGCGAGGCCAGGTTTCGCAGCTCAATGACCCACAGCTCAAGGATTACGTCGAAACCAGTGTGTACAAGCTGGTGGAAACCAGCCAGGTCAATGACCGGCGCCTGGAGTTCATTCTGATCAACAGCCCACAGCTCAACGCCTTCGCGGCGCCCGGCGGGATCGTCGGGGTCAATGGCGGCTTGTTCCTCAATGCCCAGACCGAAGGTGAGTACGCCTCGGTGCTTGCCCATGAATTGGCGCACTTGTCCCAGCGCCACTTTGCCCGAGGCGTGGAAGCGCAGTCGCGCATGCAGATCCCGATGATGGCCGCACTGCTCGGCGGCATCATTGCTGCCGCAGCCGGTGCCGGCGATGCGGGCATTGCCGCGATTGCCGGCTCCCAGGCCGCCGCGATCCAGGAGCAACGTCGATTTTCTCGGCAGAATGAACAGGAAGCCGACCGTATCGGCATCCTCAACCTGGAGAAAGCCGGCTACGACCCACGCTCCATGCCAACCATGTTCGAACGCCTGATGCGACAATACCGCTTCGACGCCAAGCCTCCGGAATTCCTGTTGACGCACCCGGTGACAGAATCGCGTATCGCCGACACCCGCAACCGCGCCGAGCAAGCCAAATCCGGCGGGAAGGAAGACAGCCTGCGCTATCAGCTAATCCGCGCCCGGGTGCAATTGAAATATGAGGACACGCCGGGCCTTGCCGCCAAGCGTTTCCAGGCGCAGCTGGACGAAAACCCGAAAGACGATGTGGCGCGTTACGGCCTGGCCATCGCCCAGATAAAGGGCATCCAGCTCAAGGAAGCACGGGAAAGCCTGGCACCGCTGTTGGCCAAAGCCCCTAACGACATCACCTACAACCTGGCGCAGATCGAGCTGGACATCACCAGCAATCGCATGCCTGATGCACAACAGCGCACTGATCGCATGCTTGCCCAGTACCCCAGCAATTACCCGCTGAACCAGGTACGTGTAGATCTGCTACTCAAACAGAACCGTACCGCTGATGCAGAAAAAGCCCTGGACGGCTTGCTCAAGTCACGCCCGGATGATCCGGATGTGTGGTATCAGGTCGCCGAGACGCGAGGTTTGTCGGGTAACATCATTGGCCTGCATCAGGCTCGCGCCGAATATTTCGCCTTGGTGGGCGACTTCCAGCAAGCCATCCAGCAGTTGGACTTTGCCAAGCGTCGCGCCGGCAATAATTTCCCACTGTCCTCGCGAATCGATGCACGCCAGCGTGAGTTGATCGAGCAGGAACGCCTGGTGAAAGGGATGATCGGCTAAACCCATCGCCCACAAAAAAGCCCCGCCATCATTTACCAATGGCGGGGCTTTTTATTGGGCTGGAATGTTACTCGGCCAGCTTGAAGGTGATGAAGCTGGCACGCCCCTGACGCAACACGCGCATCGACACCGAGCGATTCTTCGGCAACGCCTTGGCGATGTCGGCGAACTCCTTGGTGGTGTCGATCGCCTGGTTGTTCAAGTGAGTGATCACGTCGCCCGGCTGCAGGCCGATCAAGGCAGCCGGGCCGTCCAGCACTTCCTTAATCACAACACCGCTCTTGAGGTCGAAGGTCTTCTTCTGCTCGGCAGTCAGCTCAACCACGGCAATGCCCAAACGGTTACTGCTGCGCTCGGCGCCCGGCTTGGCGTTACCCAGGGCATCCAGTGTCGCACCTTCTTCCGGGATTGCACCGACGGTGAGTTCGACATTCTGGCGCTTGCCGTCACGAATCACTTCCAGCTTGGCTTTGCTACCCGCTTTGAGTGCGCCCACCAGATGCGGCAAGTCGGCCGACATGATGATTGGTTGGCCGTTCATGCTCAGGATCACGTCGCCAACCCGCAGGCCGCCTTTGGCGGCCGGGCCGTCGTCCTGGATCTGCGCGACCAGCGCACCCGCCGGTTTGTCGAGACCGAAGGACTCTGCGAGGTCCTTGTTCACTTCCTGGATCACCACGCCCAGCCAACCGCGGCTCACTTTGCCACCGGTTTTCAGCTGGTTGGAGACGTCCATGGCCACGTCGATGGGAATGGCGAAAGACACGCCCATGAAGCCACCGGAACGGGTGTATATCTGCGAGTTGATCCCCACCACTTCACCCGCCAGATTGAACAGCGGACCACCGGAGTTGCCTGGGTTGATCGGCACGTCGGTCTGGATGAACGGCACATAATTTTCGTTTGGCAGGCTGCGGCCGATGGCGCTGACAATGCCTTGGGTAACGGTGTGGTCAAAACCGAACGGCGAACCGATCGCTACCACCCACTGGCCCGCTTTCAGGTCCTGGGATTTGCCAAGTTTAAGCACCGGCAAATCTTTGCCTTCGATTTTCAACAAAGCCACGTCGGAGCGGGGGTCGGTGCCGACCAGCTTGGCTTTCAATTCACTGCGATCGGCCAGGCGCACGAGAATCTCGTCAGCATCGGCAATCACGTGGTTGTTGGTCAGGATATAGCCATCAGGCGAAATGATAAAACCGGAACCCAGGGACTGCGCTTCGCGCTGGCCACCGCCGCCACCGCGCGGAGCGCGTGGTTGCGGCATGCCTCGCTCGAAGAACTCGCGCAGCATCGGCGGCAAGCCTTCCAGGTCGGGCATCTGCTGGTTCGAAACTTTGCGATCCGGCAACTTCTGCGTGGTACTGATGTTCACCACCGCAGGCGAGGCCTGCTCCACCAGCTGGGTAAAGTCAGGCAGCTCGACCGCTTGCGCGGGCACGGCCTGACCCAGCACCAACACTGTGGCGACTATGGATAGGTAAGACTTCAAACGTGGTATCGACATACAGCTCCCGTTACGACGAGCAGGGTTGAGCGACAGGGTTCAAAAAACGCCGAAAACTGCGACCGACACTTTTTGTTCCGCGAACAAAACAAGGCCTGGGCCGAGAAGCCCTGACCTATAAAAAACATAAGGATTTTTTGCAAGTGAAAATGCTGATCCAGACATTTCATGCTCTCGGCAGGCACCCCGGCATGGACGCAGAATGAAAGATCAGGATGAACACTGGATTAACGACTCACTGTTTGGCCGCGGTCTTTTCACCGCGAACCGACAACGCGATGCGCTCGGCAGTGCCGATTGGAATTTCCCCCACAACCGTTACCATCATCTCGCCGTCCACCGTATTCAAGTGTCGGGACACCGCAACCGTAGGCCCGAGCTGAGTGCGAGTTTCCGACCCACTTGCACCGTCGACAGATTCAAGAAACACTGAGAAACGCGCAAGCCCATCGTCATACATCAAGCTGTCGATGGTGGATTTCGTTTGGATGTCTTTGCGAGAAGTGCTGCCACTAAGCTGAAAGCCCGGCGGCACCCAATCCAGGTACCACGCATTGGAAGCGGGCGTTTGCGGTGCGTTGCTGGGGGCAACCGCAACCGGCGTGCATTCGCTGGTGGGTTGCAAATCGCGCTCCGTGGGCAAGGTGGACGTATTCAATCGAACAAACTGAAAGCGCTCCAACAGTTGCCCCTGCTCACTGAGTAGCAACGACTTAAGGGGTAATGCCGTTTCACGATCCAGGTGCAACTCGAAACCATAACGGTAATGGTCACGCGGGGTGATTGACACGATAACCGCATTACGACCGGCCACGCGAGATTTGCCGATGATGGCCAGATCATAAAATTTGTTGAGTGTTTGCGGATCCAGCGAACGTGACGCAGTGTCGCGGGAATTACCCAGGCCGGCAACAAGCGTGCCGCTGACGCAATGGGTATGGCCGTCTACCCGCACAACTTCCTGGGCAGAACCATCGAGCTGCAATAGCCGCTCCCGGACCTGGCCTTTCTGGACGCGTTGCCAGATGTCGTGGGTAGAAAAACTGCCGTTACGCTCATAAATGAACGTACCTTGAAAGCTTTGCTGCTGTTCTGCACGCCCAAGTCGAGTCAGCCAGTCTTTGGCTTCGTCGGCATGGGCGGGTAGTGCAAACCAACTACTGAGCAAAAGCGTAAGGAGCGGTATGGCGCGCATAGGGCTCCTTAACGGTTCAGCGGTTTTCCAAGCTTGCTGCGCGAGCGTATGGCAAAGCACTTTCAGCATTTTTTCCGGCCGCTTCCTGCGCATGTTGACGCAGGTAGCCTGGTAGACGCTGGTCCTGCCAGCCGGATTGCCCCTGTAGCACACCGTTAGCCATAGGGCCGGCGGTATCGGAGCTTTCCTTGTAGCCAGCCAGTACGGCAGGGCCTTTGACTTGCGGACCGGCCATGACCGGTTGCTGAGTTTGCTGGGCCAGTTCGGCACCAGCGATTTCGTCCTGATTGTACAGACGAACACCGGCCAGTACGGCGACGGTCACCGAAGCAGCGACTGCAAGACGACCCAGGCTACGCCATGGGCCACGAGCAGCTTTTGCCGGAACGGCTTCATCAGCCAGCGCAGCAGAAACGGCCGCAGCAATATCCAGACGAGGGATTAGAAGATCCTTGTGCATCACCGCCCGAGCGACTTGGTAACGAGACCAGGTATCACGGGTTTGGACATCATCAAATGCGTTGAGCACTCGACGAAGTTCCAGTTCATCCGCTTCGTTATCCATCACTGCGGACAGCGATTCCTGCAGGGCATCACGACTCATGGCGGTTCCTCTCTTGGCTGTCGCCGCTGTCTTTAGTTTTCCTGCAACAACGGTTGCAAGGCTTTGTCGATGGCTTCCCGGGCCCGGAAAATCCGTGACCTTACAGTCCCCACCGGACATTGCATGACGCTCGCAATGTCTTCATAACTCAGACCATCGAATTCACGTAAAGTTAACGCCGTACGTAAATCTTCTGGCAGTTGCTGAATTGTTCGATGAACGGTCCCCTCGATTTCGTCGCGCAGCAACGCACGCTCCGGCGACTCGAGATCTTTGAGGCCGTGGTCACCATCATAAAATTCAGCATCTTCTGAACTTACATCACTGTCTGGTGGGCGGCGGCCGCGAGACACCAGATAGTTCTTCGCCGTGTTGATGGCGATGCGGTAAAGCCACGTATAAAACGCACTGTCACCGCGGAAATTGCCCAGTGCACGGTACGCCTTGATAAAGGCTTCCTGTGCAACGTCCTGCGCTTCATGGGTGTCGTGCACAAACCGCACGATCAACCCGAGAATTTTGTGCTGATATTTCAGCACCAGCAGATCAAATGCTCGCTTGTCGCCGCGTTGTACGCGCTCGACCAGCTGCTGATCCTCTTCCTGGGTTAGCATGAACACTCCTCGTAGTACTCGAAGGAGGCTTGCATAACTAAACGATCAGGCTTGCAAACATAGACTCGGGCTTTTCGCAAAAGTTCTCCCCCTTCAAGCAAGTTTCCGGCACGCACTGATTTGGCACACACGAAAAACGCAGCTCAGGCAACGCCGGCTGCGCGAATAATCTTGTCGTCGGTTTTCTGACGCGTCCAATGCTCCCGACGGGCCAATAAACTCAACGTTTTCCCAGCTTTCGGGCAACCTGCTATTGAGTCGGGGCTTATGCAAAAAGTTCCCGCTCGCTGACTGGCTGTTTAACCGGAGCTGTGCAACGTAATCTCACAATGCCACGAATGCCCGGCTATTGTGCCGCTCCACCCCTCTATATACTAGTGGCCCGTGTGCCCCTTTGATTCGCCGATCCAGGCGTCCTGCTTGCGCCTCCTCTCCGGATCGCTTTTTGCGGAATCCATTCAATGAGCCAACAGTTTCAACACGATGTCCTGGTGATCGGCAGCGGTGCCGCCGGCTTGAGCCTGGCGCTCACCCTCCCCAGCCACCTGCGCATTGCCGTACTGAGCAAAGGTGACCTGGCCAACGGTTCGACATTCTGGGCACAGGGCGGCGTCGCCGCCGTGCTGGACGACACCGACACCGTCCAATCCCATGTCGAAGACACCCTTAATGCCGGCGGTGGCCTGTGCAATGAGGACGCGGTGCGCTTCACGGTCGAGCATAGCCGGGAAGCCATCCAATGGTTGATCGACCAGGGAGTGCCTTTCACCCGCGATGAGCATGCGGGCCACGACGACGGCGGATTCGAGTTCCACCTTACCCGCGAAGGCGGCCACAGCCACCGCCGCATCATCCATGCCGCGGACGCCACCGGCGCCGCCATCTTCAAGACGCTGCTCGATCAGGCTCGCCAACGCCCCAACATCGAGTTGCTGGAACAGCGCGTAGCCGTTGACCTGATCACCGAAAAACGTCTGGGCCTTACCGGTGATCGCTGCCTTGGCGCCTACGTGCTGAACCGCGCCAGCGGCGAAGTCGACACCTATGGCGCGCGCTTCACCCTGCTTGCCTCAGGTGGCGCGGCCAAGGTCTACCTCTATACGAGCAACCCCGACGGGGCCTGCGGCGACGGCATCGCCATGGCCTGGCGCTCGGGGTGCCGAGTGGCGAACCTGGAATTCAACCAGTTCCACCCCACTTGCCTGTATCACCCCCTGGCCAAGAGTTTCCTGATCACCGAAGCCCTGCGCGGTGAAGGGGCGCATTTGAAGCTGCCCAATGGCGAACGCTTCATGCAACGCTTCGACCCGCGCGCCGAGCTGGCACCGCGCGACATTGTCGCCCGTGCCATCGACCATGAGATGAAACGCCTGGGTATCGACTGCGTCTACCTGGACATCAGCCACAAGCCAGAGGCCTTCATCAAGACGCACTTCCCCACCGTCTACGAACGTTGCCTGACGTTCAACATCGACATTACCAAAGGCCCGATCCCGGTGGTGCCCGCCGCGCATTACACGTGCGGCGGCGTGATGGTCGACCAACATGGCCGCACCGACGTGCCCGGCCTGTACGCCATCGGTGAAACCAGCTTTACCGGCCTGCACGGCGCCAACCGCATGGCCAGTAACTCGCTGCTCGAATGCTTTGTGTATGCGCGCTCGGCGGCGGCGGACATCCTTGAACAACTGCCGCGCATCCCGGTGCCGGCCGCACTGCCGCGCTGGGATGCCAGCCAAGTGACGGATTCGGACGAAGACGTGATCATCGCGCACAACTGGGACGAGCTGCGGCGCTTCATGTGGGACTACGTGGGGATCGTGCGCACCAACAAGCGACTGCAACGGGCACAGCACCGGGTGCGTTTGCTGCTGGATGAAATCGACGAGTTCTACAGCAACTATAAAGTCAGCCGTGACCTGATCGAATTGCGCAACCTGGCTCAAGTCGCCGAGTTGATGATTCGCTCAGCCATGGAACGCAAAGAAAGCCGGGGCCTGCATTACACCCTCGACTACCCGCAGATGCTGCCCGAGGCCCGCGACACTATTCTGGTGCCAGCCACCTACGGCGACTGAACTTCAAGCGTACGCGCAGGCGTCGGTGCATATCGGCGACCAGCGAATCGCGTGGCACGCAAAGGGAGCGTACCCACCGTTCACCCTGCACGCGATAGCGCAGCACCACCAGCAGCGGCAACGCGAGACTGTCGGGTCGTAACTGCACGCTGTGCCAGCCGCGTTCGGCACTGAACAATTGCCAGCCGCCTTCATCGCGGCGCAGGCCCTGAACCGATGAGCGGTGAGTCAGCAAGATATGCCTCGGCAATACCCAGGCGGCATGAGCCAGGCACGCCAGCATGCCGAGGGGTGCAAAAGGCAATTCGACAACCAGGCAGGCACCCAGCGCGAACAGCTGGGCAAACAGATACACCGCCAGCAACAGCCGTGAGGCCTGCCAGCGGCATTCAAAACGGTTACTTGGGCTGGACACGATCCAGGATCATCCGAACCATGCGTTGCAGCTCCGGGTCTTCCGATTCGGCGCGTTCCATGAACCAGCCGAACATGTCCTGGTCCTCGCAGGTCAGCAATCGCACGTAAAGGTCGCGATCTGCCTTGCTGAGCGTCGCGTAGACTTCTTTGGTGAAAGGCACCAGCAACACGTCCAATTCGAGCATGCCACGACGGCTGTGCCAGTAGAGGCGATTGATTTCTACATCTTCGACCATGGAGCGCTCCTCAAATAGAGCGCAAGTATACAGGCCCGACGGCACCGGAACAGTCGGCTTTGGTCGCGCCCATGGAAACTATGCATTTGCCGGGCGCCCCTCTATGATGCACCCATGACTTTTTTTGACCTGCGATGACCCATGGCCGACTTTGCTTTCTTCTGCCCCCTGACCCACGAAGGCGTTCTCGCCGTCCGCGGTGCTGACGCTGCCAAGTTCCTGCAGGGTCAACTGACCTGCAACCTCAACTACCTGAGTGACACCCAGGCCAGCCTGGGCGCGCGCTGCACGCAAAAAGGCCGGATGCAATCAAGCTTTCGCATCCTGTTACAAGGTGACGGCGTGCTCCTGGCCATGGCCAGCGAACTGCTCGAGCCGCAACTGGCCGACCTGAAGAAATACGCGGTGTTCTCCAAATCCAAACTCACCGATGAAAGCGCCGCCTGGGTGCGTTTCGGCTTGGCGAATGCCGACCAGGCCCTATCCGCGCTGGGGTTGACCTTACCGGTGGAGACCGACAGCGTGGTGCGCACCGAGACGCTGATCGCCGTGCGCGTATCGCCTGGCCGCGCCGAACTCTGGGCCCCCGCCGAGCAGGCCGACAGCCTGCGCACCCAATTAGCGGCAAAGCTGCCGCAAGCCGATCTGAATGAATGGCTGCTGGGCCAGATCCGTGCCGGCATCGGCCAGGTGATGCCGCAGACCCGCGAACTGTTCATCCCGCAGATGCTCAATCTGCAAGCCGTGGGCGGAGTCAGTTTCAAGAAAGGCTGCTACACCGGGCAGGAAATCGTCGCGCGCATGCAGTACCTGGGCAAACTCAAACGCCGCCTGTACCGCCTGAGCCTGGTTGCCGCCGAATTACCCGAGCCGGGCACCGCACTGTTTTCCCCCAGCCATAACAGTTCGATCGGCGAGGTGGTGATCGCGGCAAAAGCTGATCAGTCAATTGAACTTCTCGCCGTGTTGCAAGCCGAAGCTGCCGACAATGGCGACGTACGCTTAGGCAGCCTGGAAGGCCCAGGCCTGCAACTGCTTGACTTGCCCTACTCGCTGGATCGCGATCGCGAGATCCAGCGTTGAACGCCGCACCTTTTTTGCAACACCCTAGAGAGCATGAATGAACGAGCTGGCGGAAAAAGTCCAACAGGCTTTGGTGAAGGCCATCGACAACGATGACCTGGTTCTGCCGACATTACCGGAGGTGGCCCTGAAGATTCGTCAGGCCGCCGAAGACCCGGAGATCAGCATCAGCCACTTGAGCAAAGTGATCAGTCGCGATACCGCCCTGTCGGCGCGCCTGATCAAAGTGGTCAACAGCCCGTTGCTGAGAGCGACTCAGGAAGTCACCGACCTGCACACCGCCATCACGCGGCTCGGCACCAATTACAGCAGCAACCTGGCCATCGGCCTGGTCATGGAGCAGATCTTCCACGCCCGCTCCGAAGTGGTGGAACAAAAAATGCGCGATGTGTGGCGCCGCAGCCTGGAGGTGGCGGGCGTCAGCTATGCCTTGTGTCGCGGGCATAGCGACCTCAAGCCGGACCAGGCGGCCCTGGGCGGCCTGGTGCACCAGATCGGCGTGCTGCCGATCCTCACTTTCGCCGAAGACCATTACGAGCTGCTGTCCGACCCGGTCAGCCTCAACCACGTAATCGATAGCATCCACCCGGTACTGGGCGACAAGTTGCTCAGTGGCTGGGACTTTCCCGAGATGCTGGCAAAACTGCCGGGCCAGTACCTGAACCTGGAACGCGACAGCGCCCGGCTCGATTACATCGATCTGGTGCAGATCGCCGTGCTGTACTGCCACCACAACACCCCACATCCACTGGCCAAAGTCGACATAACCTGCGTGCCGGCGATGAAAAAACTGCGGGTTGACCCCTACAGCGAAAAACTGCAAATCGAGCTGGATGAAGCACGCTCTATGTTCTATTGATCCGCGGCGATAAAGCTCACTCGCACTTTCAACCCCGCCGACTCGCCATCATGCAGGCTGATCTGCGCCAGATGCGCACGGCAGATTTCCCCGACAATCGCCAGCCCCAGGCCAGACCCCATGCCCTGCTGACTGCGCCGATAGAATCGCTCGAACACCCGGTCCCGCTCATCCAGCGGGATACCCGGGCCATCGTCCTCGACTTCCAGCACCGCCGGCGCACTCACCCGCAAAATCACGTTGCCACCCGGTGGGGTGTGGGCCAGCGCGTTGTCCACCAGGTTGCTCAGCAACTCATTGAGCAGCGTTGGTTCGCCGCGCAGCCATACCGGTTCGTCCGCTTCCAGCGCCAGGGCAACGCCTCGGGCATGGGCCAGGGGTGCCATGGCCATGCCCAGCTCCCGCGCCAATTGGCTGAGGTCGAGCAACTGCGCGCCGCCTTCGGCAATGGCCCTGGCACCGTTTTCGATGCGCGCCAGGGATAACAACTGATTAGCCAGGTGGGTCAGGCGGTCGGTGCCCTGCGCGGCAGTTTCCAGGGTGCTGCGCCACGTGGCCGGTTCTTCGGCGCGCAGGCCCAGTTCCAGGCGCGCCTTGAGCGCGGCCAGCGGCGTGCGCAACTCGTGGGCGGCGTCGGCAATAAACTGCGCCTGGCGCTCGAACTGGCCGCGCAAGCGTTCGGTGAAATGATTGAGGGAACGCACCAGCGGGCCGAACTCATCCTGTACCTCCACCAGCGGTAAGGGCCGCAGGTCGTCGGGCTGGCGCTCTTCCACCGCCGTGCGCAAGCGCTCCAACGGGCGCAGCGCCGCGCTGACGGCAAACCACACCAGCAACAGCGCGCCAATGGCGAGCATGCCCAGGCGCAACAAGGTGTCAGCCATCAGGCTGCGGGCCATGGCGACCCGCGCTTCGTCAGTTTCCGCCACACGAACCTCCGCCATGCCGTTCATGTTCGGCTCGGAGACAGCCTTGAGCAGGCTCACCACGCGCACGGGCTGCCCCTGATACATGGCGTCGTAGAACTGCGCCAAGGCCGGGTAATCGTCAGTGCGTGGGGTGCCGGGCGGCGGACCGGGCAGGTTTTCATAGCCCGATATCAGCTTCCGGTGGATGTCATTGACCTGGTAATAAATGCGCCCCGCGCTGTCGTAGGCAAAGGTATCCAGCGCTACATAGGGCACGTTGGCACTGAGCGTGCCGTCCACCTGGGTCAAGCCGGCGGCAATGGTGCGCGCCGAGGCCAGCAGGGTGCGGTCGTAGGCGGTGTCGGCCGCTTCGCGACCGTTCCAGTAGGCACTCATGCCGCTGGCGAGCATCAGCAGCACCAGCAACAGCGCCAGGTTCCACAGCAGGCGCCAGCGCAGGCTGCTGGGCTTATGCATCGCGGGCTTCCAGCAGGTAGCCGAGGCCACGGAAGGTGACAATGGCGATGGGCTGGCCGTCGAGTTTCTTGCGCAGGCGGTGCACGTAGATTTCGATGGCATCCGGGCTGGCTTCTTCGTCGAGACCGAACACCTGGGAGGCCAGTTGCTCCTTGCTCATCACACGGCCAGGCCGGGCGATCAGCGCCTCAAGCACCGCTTGCTCACGAGAGGTCAAGGTCAGCAAATCGCCGCCGACCGTGAAGCGCCGCGTGTCGAGGTCGTAAACCAGCACGCCGCACGCCTGCTGGCGCTCGCCGCCCAACACGCTGCGGCGTAGCAGCGCCTTGACCCGCGCCTCGAGTTCCGTCAGTTCAAACGGTTTGGCGAGGTAATCGTCGGCGCCCAGGTTCAAGCCATGCACGCGATCTTTTACATCGCTGCGTGCCGTCAGCATTAACACCGGCACATTTTTTCCACGGGCGCGCAAGCGTGCCAACACCTCGAAACCATCCATGCGCGGCAGCCCCACATCGAGAATTGCCGCCGCATATTCCTCGCTGCTCAAGGCCAAGTCCGCGGCCACGCCATCGTGCAACACGTCGACGGTCAACCCCGTGCTCTTGAGCGCTTGGGCGACACTTTCGGCGAGTTGCAAATGGTCTTCAACCAGAAGGACGCGCATGGATTTCTACCTCGTTCATGAGTGGTCGACGCCACACTTTGACCGGCAGTTTACAGGCGCAACTTGCCCTGTGAAGTCAGAAAACATTGGAAAGCCACTGAAAGGTTAGTGAAAGCTTCGCCCTATAGGATCCAAAAACGGTGGTTTATGCCCGCCGAGCTACTTCACCCGTAGCGCCCGAAAAACGCCTCGAAGCGTTTTCGCCAAAATAAGAACAATAACGGAGTGCACCACGATGCTGTCGACACAGCCCCAGGCTTGCCCGCCTGCTCATAATTCCCGCCTCAATCACACCGTTCCTGCCAGTGCCGCCGCGCTTGCCGGCTTTTCGCCGCCTGGGCGGGCCCACATCTGTCCGGCGACAGCGCCTTCCTCTGTGTCGACCCGTACCGGGTCATCGCGCCGCGGGCCAACTACGGCATCGCACTCTGATTAAGTAGCGCCTGGTAAGCCACTCATAACAACAAGACGGAGATCACTATGACCCTTTCACTGCGTAAACTTGCCCTGACCGCCGGCTGCATGCTGTTCGCCGGCCAACTGCTGGCCGCCGACGAGCCCAAGCGCCCGGAATGCATCGCCCCGGCCTCACCGGGCGGCGGTTTTGACCTGACCTGCAAACTGGCGCAAAGCGCGCTGGTCAACCAGAAGTTGCTGAGCAAACCAATGCGCGTGACCTACATGCCCGGCGGCGTGGGCGCAGTGGCCTACAACGCGGTGGTCGCTCAGCGTCCTGCGGACGGCGGCACGCTGGTGGCCTGGTCCAGCGGTTCGTTGCTGAACCTGGCCCAGGGCAAGTTCGGCCGTTTCGATGAAACCAACGTGCGCTGGCTCGCGGCAGTGGGCACCAGCTACGGTGCCATTGCAGTAAAAAGCGACTCGCCCTACAAGACCCTCGACGATCTGGTCCAGGCCTTGAAGAAAGATCCGAGCAAGGTCGTGATCGGTTCCGGCGGCACCGTCGGCAGCCAGGACTGGATGCAAACCGCACTGATCGCCAAGGCCGCCGGCATCAACCCGCGTGACCTGCGTTACGTGGCGCTCGAAGGTGGCGGCGAAATCGCCACGGCGCTGCTTGGCGGGCATATCCAGGTGGGCAGTACCGACATCTCCGACTCCATGCCGCACATCCAGAGCGGCGGTATGCGCCTGCTGGCCGTATTCGCTGAAAACCGCCTGGACGAACCGGAAATGAAAGACATCCCGACCGCCAAGGAGCAAGGCTACGACATCGTCTGGCCAGTAGTGCGCGGCTTCTACCTTGGGCCAAAAGTCAGCGATGCCGACTACGCCTGGTGGAAGGACGCCTTCGACAAGCTGCTGGCCTCCGACGAGTTCGCCAAGCTGCGTGACCAGCGCGAGCTGTTCCCGTTCGCCATGACCGGCCCGGAGCTGGACACCTATGTGAAGAAACAGGTGGCTGACTACAAAGTGCTGGCCAAAGAGTTCGGCCTGATCCAGTAAACGCCCCCTGTTCGCGCGGCCACGCCTTTGCACATCAAAGGCGTGGCCCAGGAGTTTTCCATGCTCTTACAACGCATTTTCGCTGCCGTGATGTTGCTGGTCTGTATCGGCCTGGCACTGATGGCCTGGCCGTATCAGGCTGCTTTTTCCTACGAGCCGGTAGGGCCTCGGGCCTTCCCTCTGCTGCTGATCGGGCTGATGGGCTTGGCGCTGATTTACATGCTGATTCGCCCGCAACCGACCAAACACACCGACGATGAACCCGCGCTGGACCGCCCTACCCTAATCAAGATCGGGCTTTGCGTGGCCTTGCTGCTGGTGTTTGCCGGCACTTTCGAATCCCTGGGCTTCATTCTCAGCAGCATGCTGATCGGTATACCGATGGCACGGCTGTACGGCGGGCGCTGGTTGCCCAGCGTGGTGATCATCGCCTTGATGAGCGTCGGCCTTTATCTGCTGTTCGATAAAGCCATGGACGTACCGCTGCCCCTCGGCCTGCTCGACGTTCTGGAGAACTGATATGGATACTTTTGGCTATTTGGGCCAGGGTTTCGGCGTCGCGCTGAGCCCATACAACCTGGTGACCGCCCTGTGCGGAACGCTGATCGGCACCGTGGTCGGCCTGCTGCCGGGCCTGGGACCGATCAACGGCGTGGCATTGCTGATCCCCATCGCCTTCGCGCTGGGCCTGCCGCCCGAGTCGGCGTTGATCCTGCTCGCAGCCGTATACCTGGGCTGTGAATACGGTGGCCGCATCAGTTCGATCCTGCTCAATATTCCGGGCGAAGCCTCCACGGTGATGACCACCCTCGACGGCTACCCGATGGCCCGCAAAGGCTTGGCCGGCGTGGCGTTGTCGTTGTCTGCCTGGAGCTCGTTCATCGGTGCGTTTATCGCCACCTGCGGCATGGTGCTGTTTGCACCGTTGCTGGCCAAATGGGCGATTGCCTTCGGCCCCGCGGAATACTTCGTGTTGATGGTATTTGCGATTGTCTGCCTGGGCGGCATGGCGGGTGACAAGCCATTGAAAACCTTTGTCTCGGCGTTGATCGGCCTGTTCCTCGCCTGCGTGGGCATCGACGCCAACAGTGGTGTGTACCGCTTTACCGGCGACAACATCCACCTGACCGACGGCATTCAGTTTGTGGTGTTGGTGCTGGGCCTGTTCTCCATCAGTGAAATCCTGCTGCTTCTGGAGAAAACCCATCGCGGCCAGGAAGCGGTGAAAGCCACCGGGCGCATGATGTTCAACGCCAAGGAAGCCTTATCGGTGTTGACCGTGAACCTGCGTTGCGGGGTGTCGGGCTTTATCATCGGCGTCTTGCCGGGTGCCGGCGCAACCATGGCCTCGGCCGTGGCCTACATGACCGAGAAACGTATCGCCGGCGCCAGTGGCAAATTCGGCGAAGGCGACATGCGCGGTCTGGCGGCGCCGGAAACCGCTATCGGCGCTTCGGTCTGCGGCGCCATGGTGCCGATGCTGACCCTCGGCGTGCCCGGCTCAGGTACCACGGCGGTGATGATCGGTGCCCTGTCGCTGTACAACATCACCCCCGGCCCGCTGCTGTTCCAACAGCAACCCGATATTGTCTGGGGCCTGATCGCATCGTTGTTTATCGCCAACATCATGCTGGTGGTGCTCAACATTCCGATGATCCGCATCTTCACACGCATCCTTGCCGTGCCGAACTGGGCACTGGTGCCGGTAATCGCCATCATCACAGCGATTGGTGTGTATGCGGTGCATGCCACCACCTTCGACCTGTTCCTGATGATCGCCATCGGCATCTTCGGTTACATCCTGCGCAAGCTGGATTTCCCGCTGTCGCCATTGCTGCTGGGCTTTATCCTCGGCGGCCTGATGGAGCAGAACCTGCGTCGTGCATTGTCAATTTCCAATGGCGCGCTGGAGATCCTGTGGTCGAGCCCGATCACCTTCGGTGTGTGGGTGATGACAGCCATCATGCTGCTCGTGCCATTGCTGCGTATCTGGCGCAAGCGTTCCTTGCAGCGTCGTGCCGCCGCCAATGCCTGAGGTCACCTTTAAGCATTGGTGGGGAACACCGCTGGTCGGCCTGACCGGCGGTTACCTGGCCAGCCTGGTCGGCTGGCCTTTGCCGTATATGGTCGGCTCGTTGCTGGCGATTATCCTGGTGCGCTGCCTCACGCCGTGGCAGTTGGCGGAGATCCCCGGCGGTCGCAAATGCGGCCAATGGGTGGTGGGCATCGGCATCGGCTTGCACTTCACGCCGGTGGTGATCGAGCAGGTGATGAGCCACTTTGGCCTGATCTTCTTCGGTGCTTTGGTGACGAGTTTGTCGAGCGTGGTCGGCGTGTGGCTGATGCGCCGCAGCGGTGAAGACCGCGCCACGGCGTTTTTCTCCAGCATGCCGGGAGGTTCCGGCGAGATGGTCAACCTCGGCGCCCGTAATGGCGCGGTGCTCAGCCGAGTCGCAGCGGGGCAGAGTCTGCGCGTGCTGGTGGTGGTGCTGTGTGTGCCGGCGATCTTCAAGTATTTGCTCGGTGGCGGCGCACCACAGTTTCATCCAGCGCCGGTCGATTGGGCATGGCTGGCCCTGCTGTTTCCAATAGGTGCGCTGGTCGCCTGGGGTTGGCAGCATTTGCGCCAGCCCAATCCTTGGCTGTTCGGGCCCTTGCTGGTAAGTGCCATCGCCAGTGTGACCTGGGATTTGCACATTGGCCTGCCGGACGGCGGCAGCCAGATCGGCCAATGGCTGATCGGCAGTGGCCTGGGCTGCCACTTCAATCGCCAGTTCTTCCGCAGCGCTCCGGCGTTCATGGGCCGCACCTTGGTTGGCACGGCCTTGACCATGGCGCTCGCCACGTTGGCAGCGGTAGGGTTGAGTGCGCTGACGCACCTGGACCTGCGCTCACTGACGTTGGGCATGATGCCCGGCGGCATTGCCGAGATGAGCCTGACGGCAGAAACCCTGCAATTGTCGGTGCCGTTAGTGACGGCGATGCAGGTAATGCGGTTGTTGTTTGTGCTGTTTCTGGCGGAGCCGTTGTTCAGGCACTGGAATCGTCAGCCCTGATCCTTCTTCAGCCAGGGCCAGCCCTAATGCCAGTCAGTTAAGACAGAACCGGTCCCTGTGGCGAGGGAGCTTGCTCCCGCTGGACTGCGTAGCAGTCCCATTTTTGGGGCCGCTTCGCGCCCCAACGGGAGCAAGCTCCCTCGCCACAGGTCGCAGGTTT
>NZ_JASLAW010000116.1 GCF_030147005.1 Pseudomonas sp. | reverse complement strand
CCCGCTGGACTGCGTAGCAGTCCCATTTTTGGGGCCGCTTCGCGCCCCAACGGGAGCAAGCTCCCTCGCCACAGGTCGCAGGTTTTTCTGCTTTAGCGCTTAACTGACCGGCATTAGGGCTTGCCCGCGAATGCGCAGTGTCAGTCGATACATTCATCACTGATACGCCTCATTCGCGAGCAAGCCCGCTCCCACTTTTTTTGATCGAATTTCAACCACTGATCGCCATTTATTTGGCGCCAGAAAAACATGCAGATACAACCCTAACGATTTCTTCACTCGACATTCGTCGGTTTTTTTCGTAGTGGCACCACTTTTTTTAAACAGTAGTGGCACAAAACTATCCCCTCGCACCAACTCCCCACAACTACTGGCCTAAATAGCAAGTGCTATCAATATACTACCAGTGCCATCTTTCCTAATATTTCAAGAAATTTCCGCAAACAGGATGAGTGGCCAGGAACTTCGTCCTGAAGCACCGCTCATACCACCGGTAACGAAATTCTCTGCTCACGTAAGAGATGACTTACATAACGGCCAATGGAAGTAGTCGAGTTGTCATAAAACACTTTGACTCTATGGTCATAACATCAACTGATCGAGTTAAGGGTGGCGATAAGTACGCATTGCTATCCCCTACAGGCCAAGGCAGCGCTGACCTAAATGAGCCCGTGCATCCGCCCAAGGCATTGATAAAAAAGGCGTTTTGCCTTCATCAAGACCTTGCAGCACCGGCGTCGGAGCCTTCCTCCAAGGAAGCCCGGCTGCATTTCAGGGCAAGCCCCAATAATAAGGCCTGATTGCGCACAACTTGAGTGCAATAGTTAGTCACTCGCTATTCAACATGCCTGCACGCGGTAAGTCGGCGTCTATTCGCCTAACTTTCGCGGCATCAGTGACGCTTGCAAACATGAACTCCGGCCATCTAATGGCATGATTTAAATATAGAGGTAATTGCGATGCGCATCAGCATATTCGGTTTGGGTTACGTTGGCGCAGTATGTGCCGGTTGCCTGTCTGCCCGTGGCCACGAAGTGGTCGGCGTGGACATCTCCAAGGAAAAGATCGACCTGATCAACGCCGGTAAATCGCCGATTGTTGAACCGGGTCTGGGCGAGCTGCTGAGCCAGGGTATCCAGACCGGCAAGCTGCGTGGCACCACCAACTTCGCCGAAGCCATCCGCGATACCGACCTGTCGATGATTTGCGTCGGCACGCCGAGCAAGAAAAACGGCGACCTGGAACTCAACTACATCGAATCGGTATGCCGCGAGATCGGTTTTGTCCTGCGTGACAAGACCACCCGCCACACCATCGTGGTGCGCAGCACCGTATTGCCGGGCACCGTGGCCAACGTCGTGATCCCGATCCTCGAAGACTGCTCCGGCAAGAAAGCCGGTGTCGACTTCGGTGTTGCGGTCAACCCGGAATTCCTGCGCGAATCCACCGCCATCGCCGACTACGACCTGCCGCCAATGACCGTCATCGGCGAATTCGACAAAGCCTCCGGCGATGTCCTGCAGTCGTTGTACGAAGAACTCGACGCGCCGATCATCCGCAAGGACATCGCGGTCGCCGAGATGATCAAGTACACCTGCAACGTGTGGCACGCCACCAAAGTCACCTTCGCCAACGAGATCGGCAACATCGCCAAGGCCGTCGGCGTCGATGGCCGTGAAGTGATGGAAGTGGTCTGCCAGGACAAGACCCTCAACCTGTCCCAGTACTACATGCGCCCAGGTTTCGCTTTCGGCGGCTCGTGCCTGCCAAAAGACGTGCGCGCCCTGACCTACCGCGCCGGTTCCCTGGACGTGCAAGCGCCGCTGCTCAACTCGCTGATGCGCAGTAACGAGTCCCAGGTACAGAACGCCTTCGACATCGTGTCCAGCCACGACAAGCGCAAAGTCGCGCTGCTGGGCCTGAGCTTCAAGGCCGGTACCGATGACCTGCGCGAAAGCCCGCTGGTGGAACTGGCGGAAATGCTGATCGGCAAGGGTTATGACCTGAGCATCTACGACAGCAACGTTGAGTACGCCCGTGTGCACGGTGCGAACAAGGACTACATCGAAGGCAAGATCCCCCACGTGTCGTCCCTGCTCAACTCGGACTTCGACGAAGTGATCAACAACTCCGACGTGATCATCCTGGGTAACCGCGACGAGAAATTCCGTGCCCTGGCGCACAACGCGCCGCACGGCAAGCAAGTGGTCGACCTGGTGGGCTTCATGTCCAAGGCCACCAGCGTGAGCGGCCGTACCGAAGGTATTTGCTGGTAACAGCAACGGCAAGTTTCAGGCTGCCAGTGGCTTTATCCCCAGCGCTTGCAGCCTGAAGCCTCCTCCCCTTCCGGATGACGCTTATGTCCAAGTTAAAACATGTATTCCTGCAAGCCGCCGGCTGGCTGTTGTTTCTCAGCCTGCTGATGGGGCTCGCCCTGCTGTTGCCGGCGAGCACCTTCGATTCGCAATCGAAGAATTTTATTTTCCTGATTGGCGCCGTGGGTATCTGGCGCTACTCGATGGGTGCAACGCATTTCTTTCGCGGCATGCTGTTCCTCTACGTGGTGTACCCGCATCTGCGCCGCAAAGTGCGCAAGCTGGGCAAGGCCGCCGACCCATCCCATGTGTTCCTGATGGTCACCAGCTTTCGTATCGATGCGCTGACCACCGCGCAGGTCTACAGCTCGGTGATCCGCGAAGCCATCGAATGCGGCTTCCCCACCACCGTGGTCTGCTCGCTGGTGGAAATGTCCGATGAGCTGCTGGTCAAGAGCCTCTGGGAAAAAATGAACCCGCCGGCTCACGTCCAACTCGACTTCGTGCGCATCGCCGGCACCGGCAAACGTGACGGCCTGGCCTTCGGTTTCCGCGCCATCTCACGCCACTTGCCGGATGATCGCGCCGTGGTTGCAGTGATCGATGGCGACACCGTGCTCGCCGAGGGCGTGGTGCGCAAGACCGTGCCGTGGTTCCAGCTGTTCGGCAATGTCGGCGGCCTGACCACCAACGAGTTCTGCGAAGTGCGCGGCGGCTACATCATGAGCGAGTGGCACAAACTGCGCTTCGCCCAACGCCACATCAACATGTGCTCCATGGCCCTGTCCAAGCGCGTGCTGACCATGACCGGCCGTATGTCGGTGTTCCGCGCCAGCGTCGTGACCGACCCGGGCTTTATCGCCGACGTGGAAAGCGACTCGCTGCAGCACTGGCGCCTGGGCCGCTTCAAGTTTCTGACCGGCGACGACAAGTCCAGCTGGTTCAGCCTGATGCGCCTGGGCTACGACACCTTCTACGTGCCCGATGCCGCGATCAACACCGTGGAACACCCGCCGGAAAAGAGCTTTATCAAGGCCAGCCGCAAATTGATGTTCCGCTGGTACGGCAACAACCTGCGCCAGAACTCCCGCGCCCTGGGCCTGGGCGTGCGTCGCCTCGGTCTGTTCACCAGCGTGGTGCTGTTCGACCAGCGCGTGTCGATGTGGACGTCCCTGCTCGGCCTGACCGTAGCGCTGATCGCCACCTTCAAGTACGGCGGCGCGTTCATCCTCGCGTACCTGCTGTGGATCGGCCTCACCCGCCTGATTCTCACCCTGCTGTTGTCGTGCTCCGGCCACAAGATCGGCCCGGCCTACCCGCTGATTCTCTATTACAACCAGATCATGGGCGCGCTGGTGAAGATCTACGTGTTCTTCCGCCTTGATCAACAGTCCTGGACCCGCCAGGACACCAAACTGACCCGCGATTTGGCCAGCTTTCAACGTTGGTTCAACACCTGGTCGTCTCGGACCATGACCTTCTCCGCCGGCAGCATCTTCGTTGCCGTGTTGCTGATGATGGTCTGACCCTGCCAAGCCTGAATTAACTTAAGGAAATGCTCTGATGAACAGCCAAGTAAACGCCAACGTAGTCCACGAATCCGAAGCCCAGCGCCAGCACGCCCGGGTCAAAATCCCGGCCAAGCTGCGCTTTTTCAACAGCGACCGCACGCCGACCGAAGCCAAGGTCATCGACCTGTCCGCCGGCGGCCTGGCCTTCACCGCCACCCAGCCGCTGACCATCGGCCAGGTGCACAAGGGCCGCCTGCAATTCGTCATCGATAACCTCGGCCTGGCGATGGACGTGGAGCTGCAGATTCGCTCCTACGACCGCCAGACCGGCCGCACCGGTTGCCAGTTCCAGAACCTTGATGCCCAGGATATTTCCACGCTGCGCCACTTGATCACCTCGCACTTGTCCGGCGACATCGTGACCATGGGCGACGTATTGGCGACCCTGCAACGCGACAACTTCACCAAGGCGCGCAAGGTCAAGGACGGCGGCAGCGGCATGACCGCGTTCGGTCGCCTGCGCGCCGTGACGTTCAGCCTGGCGATCTTCCTGGTGGGCCTTGCAGCCTTCGGGTTTGTGTTCAAGTCGCTCTACGGCATGTACTTCGTCAGCCACGCCCAGGCGGGCCTGGTCAGCGTACCGGGCATGAACGTAACCATGCCGCGCGACGGCACCGTGCAAAGCCTGCTCAAAGGTGACTCGGTAGCCGCCAAAGGCGCGCCACTGGCCACTTTCAGCACCAGCATGCTCGACGTGCTCAAGGGCCATCTGGACGAAGACCAGCTGCAACCGGCCAAGGTTGAAGAGCTGTTCGGCAAGCAAATGACCGGCACCCTGACCTCGCCGTGCGATTGCGTGGTAGCCCAGCAGCTGGTCGCCGATGGCCAGTACGCCAGCAAGGGCGATGTGATCTTCCAACTGGTGCCACGTGGCAGCCAGGCCAATGTTGAAGCGCGCTTCACCTATCGCCAGTTCGGTGACGTGCGCCCCGGTACGCCTGTGAGCTTCCAGGTCGCCGACGAAGAACAAGTGCGCACCGGCACCATTGTCAGCAGCACCAGCCTGAACAGCGCCGACCTGTCTTCGGACATCCGCGTGCAGATCAAGCCTGACGCACCGCTGGACAGCACCTACGCCGGCCGCCCGGTGGAAGTCATCAGCGACCGTGGCCCTTCGCTGAACTGGCTGATCGATAAAGCCATGGCTCACGGTCTGTAAGCGAGGACATGCCTGTGATGACCCCTACTTCAAATACACCGCTATCCCTGTGGGAGCGGGCTTGCTGTGGCGAGGGCGCTTGCTCCCGCTCGACAGCGCAACTGGAGCCGGCTTTTGGGGGCACTGCGCACCCCGGCGCGAGCAAGCTCGTTCGCCACAAAAGCCTATCCCACATGGGTTCGGTGGCCTTGCTGGCTGTTGCGGTCAGCCTCGCCGGTTGCGCCGGCCTGCCCGACCAACGCCTGGCCAATGAAGCCCTCAAGCGCGGCGACACCGCCACCGCGCAGCAGAATTACCAGCAACTGGCAGACCTGGGCTACAGCGAGGCCCAGGTGGGTCTGGCCGATATCCAGGTAGGCACCCGCGACCCGGCGCAAATCAAACAGGCCGAAGCCACTTACCGCGCCGCTGCGGACACCTCGCCCCGTGCCCAGGCGCGCCTTGGCCGCCTGCTGGTGGCCAAACCCGGCGCCACCGAAGCCGAACACCATGAAGCCGAAGGCCTGCTGAAAAAAGCCTTTGCCAATGGCGAAGGCAATACCCTGATCCCGCTGGCGATGCTGTACCTGCAATACCCGCACAGTTTCCCCAACGTGAATGCCCAGCAGCAGATCAGCCAATGGCAAGCGGCCGGTTATCCGGAAGCCGGTCTGGCCCAGGTGCTGCTGTATCGCACCCAGGGCACTTACGACCAGCATCTGGATGATGTCGAGCGCGTCTGCAAAGCCGCGCTGAACACCACCGATATCTGCTACGTCGAGCTGGCTACCGTCTACCAGAAAAAACAGCAGCCCGAACAACAGGCCGAACTGCTCAAGCAAATGGAGGCCGGCTACAGCCGTGGCACCGTCACCGCCCAGCGCGTCGACAGCGTCGCCCGCGTGCTTGGCGATGCCACCCTCGGTACCCCGGACGAGAAAACCGCCCAGGCCCTGCTGGAAAAAATCGCCCCCGGCTACCCGGCGTCCTGGGTCAGCCTGGCGCAGTTGCTCTACGACTTCCCCGAACTGGGCGATGTCGAGCAGATGATGAAGTACCTCGACAACGGCCGCGCCGCCGACCAGCCGCGCGCCGAGCTGTTGCTGGGCAAGCTCTACTACGAAGGCAAGTGGGTGCCGGCCGACGCCAAGGCTGCCGAAGCGCATTTCGAGAAAGCGGTGGGCCGTGAAGTGGCCGCCGATTACTACCTCGGCCAGATCTACCGCCGTGGCTACCTGGGCAAGGTCTACCCGCAAAAAGCCCTGGACCACCTGCTGACCGCAGCGCGCAACGGCCAGAACAGCGCCGACTTCGCCATTGCCCAACTGTTCTCCCAAGGCAAGGGCACCCAGCCCGATCCATTGAACGCCTATGTCTTCAGCCAGTTGGCCAAGGTCCAGGACACGCCCGAGGCCAACGAACTGGCCACCCAGCTCGAAGCCCCGCTGACCCCTGAGCAACGCGCCGAGGGCCAACGCCTGGTGCAACAGGAGCTGGCCGCTCGCGGCACCCTGGCCCAAAGCACGCTGCAGTTGCATGCCCTGCAAGAAGAAGACGGCGAGGAATCCCTATGAAGCTCAACCCATTCGTCAAGGCCGGTATCGGCCTGTCCTTCGCCCTGCTGTGGTCGTGCCCGACCCTGGCCGCGCTGACCGAAGCCAAGAACTTCGGCCTGGAAGTCAAAGCCACCGCGCAGTCCGAAGACGACCGCGACCTGGGTACCCAGAAAGGCGGCGACGTCAACGGTATCGGCCTCGACGTACGCCCGTGGATCTACGGCGAAAGCGGCGCGTGGAGCGCCTACGCCATGGGCCAGGCCGTGGTTTCCAGCGACATCATCGAGACCGACACCCTGCAACAGTCGGCGGACGATACGACCGAACAGTCGAGCAATGACGACCGCAAGGCCAAGAAAAACTACCTGGCCCTGCGCGAGTTCTGGGTCGGCTACAGCGGCTTCACGCCCTACCCCGGCGAGATCCTCAAGTTCGGCCGCCAGCGCCTGCGCAATGACGACGGCCAATGGCGCGACACCAATATCGAAGCGCTGAACTGGACCTTCGACACCACCCTGCTCAAGGCCAATGTTGGCGCCGCCGAACGTTTCAGCGAATACCGCACCGACCTCAAGGAACTGTCGCCAGTCGACAAGGACCGCCAGCACTTCTACGCCGACGCCGCCTACCAGTGGACGCCGGGCCAGTGGATCGGCCTGCGCGGCCACCACACCCACGACGACGGCAAACTCGACTACGCCGAACCGGGCGTGGCCAGCGACCCATTGGACAAACGCGAGAACGGCGACCTGACCTGGCTCGGCATCGAGGCCAACAGCGACGCCTACAACTGGCGCAACACCAACACGGTCAACTACTGGGCGAGCATCACCGGCATGCGTGGCGACCGCGACACGGTCAATGCCTTGAACGCCGACGGCACCCGCCCGACCAACGCCAAGCGCGGCGATGACCTGAGCGGCTGGGCCACCGATATCGGCGTGCGCCTGCGCCTCGACCCGCAGTGGCAAGTGGGCGCCGCCTACTCCCGCGCCAGTGCCGAATACGAGCAGAACGGCCTGCAAAGCAACCGTTCGAACTGGACCGGCACCCAGTCCCGCGTGCACCGCTTCGGCGAGGCGTTTCGCGGCGAGATGAACAACATGCAGTCCATGAGCCTGTTCGGTTCCTGGCAGCTGCGCGAGGACTACGACGCCAGCCTGGTGTACCACAAGTTCTGGCGCGTGGACGGCAACAAGCCGGTGGGCAGCAACGGCATCGATGCGGTGCAGAACAACACCGATGACGTCACCGGCGCGATCCTGTCCAGCACGTCCCTGCCCCTTGAAGACGGCAAGAAAGACCTGGGCCAGGAGATGGACCTGGTCGTCACCAAGTACTTCAAGAAAGGCCTGCTGCCGGCCGCGCTGAGCCAGTCGATCGACGAGCCTTCGGCCCTGGTGCGTTTGCGTGCCGGCGTGTTCAAGCCGGGGGATGCCTATGGCAGCCAGGTTGACTCCTACATGCACCGCGCCTTTGTCGACGTGGTCTGGAAATTCTGATGGGAGCCTGTGCAATGAATGCTCAAAGCCTACTCGTCGCGGCAATGCTGATGGCCAGCGCCACAGCGTTTGCCGATACGACGGCCAAGGCGCCGACCATCGCCAAGGAACTGCAACAGGCCAAGACCTACACCATTTCCAGCCCGCCGACCGCGCCGCTGGAAATGGCCAAGCCGGCCCTGCCGGATCTGTCGGGCTACACCGCCGCAGCGATGGAAAAAAAGATCGTCAAAACCAAAGCCGGCAAAGTCAGCATCCGTCGCATGATGCAGGAAGACGCCCTCAAGGACTTTATCGGCGGTGACAACAAGATGGCCGAATGGGTGGTGCGCCAGCACGGCATTCCCCAGGCGATCTTTGTCGACGACGGTTACATGAACCTCAAGGACCTGCTGGGCAAGGTGCCCAAGCAGTACTTCAGCGAAACATCGCCGGGTGTATTCCTGGCCAAATTGCCGATCGTGGTCGGCCGTAAAGGCATCCTCGATATCGACAAGCAGACCCAGGAACTGCGCCTGTCCCAGCAAGCCGGTTCGTTCCTGATCAACGACGGTCAGCTGTTCGTACACGACACCAGGGTCACCGGCTGGGATGAAAAAACCAACGGCCCGGCGCTGTTCAAGTCGCCCAAGGAATTTCGCCCGTTCCTGCTGGCTTGGGGCGGTACCGAGACCTACATTTCCAAGACCAAAATGGCCAGCTTCGGCTACGCCAACAGTAAGTCGTACGGGGTGAGTATTTCCCAGTACACGCCGAACATGGCCAAGGTGCTCAAGCGTACCGAACCGACCGGCTGGATCATCGATTCCGAGTTCTCGGACATGTGGTACGGCTTCTACTGCTACGAAACCACGGGCTTTGTGATCAAGGGCAATACCTACAAAGACAACATCGTCTACGGCATTGACCCCCATGACCGTTCCCATGGCCTGATCATTGCCGACAACACCGTGTACGGCACCAAGAAGAAGCACGGCATCATCATTTCCCGGGAAGTGAACGACAGCTTCATCTTCAACAACCGCAGCTACGACAACAAGCTTTCAGGCCTGGTGATCGACCGTAACAGTGTCAACAACCTGATCGTCGACAACGAGATCTACCGCAACCACACCGACGGCATCACCCTCTATGAGAGCGGTGACAACCTGCTGTGGGGCAACAAAGTCATCAGCAACCGTCGCCACGGCATCCGCGTGCGTAACAGCGTGAACATCAAGCTCTACGAAAACACCGCCATGGCCAACGGGCTCACCGGCGTGTACGGCCACATCAAGGACTTGACCGACACCGACCGCGACATCGCCCTCGACCCGTTCGACGCCAAGGTCTCGCTGATCGTGGTCGGCGGTGAGTTGGCGGGTAACGGCAGCGGGCCGCTGTCCATCGACTCGCCGCTGAGTATCGAGCTGTACCGCGTATCGATGCTGGCGCCGACCAAATCCAGCGGCATCAGCTTCTCCGGCATTCTTGGCGAGCGCCAGGAAGAGATTCTCGACCTGCTGGTACGCCAGCAGAAAGCCGTGCTGATCGACCCAGTCGAACGCCAGACCGAACTGCAGGACTGAGGATGACCTTTATGCACCCACACATGATCAAACTGCTGAGCCTCTCGGGTCTGACCCTCGGCCTGCTCGCGGCCAGCCAGGGCGTACGCGCCGATGAAGTGAAGGCACCGACCTTCACCGCCGAACCGTGCTGCAGCCTGTGCCCCGCCGCCCATGACGCGAAGAACTACACCACGCGCTACCAGCAGAACTTCACCACCCTGGTCCAAGCCCAGGGCGACTGGCTGTTCCGTACCCAGGAAGACCTGCGCACCGAATTCGACACCACGCCGGCCGGCTACAAACGCATGCAGCAGTTGCACGATGCGTTCAAGGCCAAGGGCGTGGAGTTGGTGGTGGTCTACCAGCCGACCCGTGGCCTGGTGAACCGCAACAAGCTCAACCCCGAAGAGAAAGCCAAGTTCGATTTCGACAAGGCATTGGGCAACTACAAAACCATGCTCGGCCGTTTCGCCAAGATGGGTTATGTGGTGCCGGACCTCTCACCGTTGACCAACGAGCAGTTGCCGGATGAACTGCCGGCCCACGATTTCTACTTCCGTGGCGACCAGCACTGGACCCCGTACGGCGCCCAGCGCACGGCAAAAATCGTGGCGGCCAAGGTCAAGCAGATGCCTGAATACGCCGAGATTCCCAAGCGCGAATTCGAGACCAAGCGCTCGGGCCGCATGGGTAAGACCGGCACCCTGCACAACATGGCCGGGCAACTGTGCGGCACCAGCTATGCAATCCAGTACATGGACCAGTTCACCACCGAACCCAAGGGCGAAGCCGGTGACGGCGACCTGTTCAGCGATTCGGGCAACCCGCAGATCACCCTGGTGGGCACCAGCCACAGCGGCAAGAACTACAACTTTGCCGGGTTCCTCGAAGAGGAAATCGGTGCCGACATCCTCAACGTCGCCTTCCCCGGCGGTGGCCTGGAAGGCTCGATGATCCAGTACCTGGGCAGCGACGAATTCCAGAAGACCCCGCCGAAGATCCTGATCTGGGAATTCTCGCCGCTGTACCGTCTCGACCAGGAAACCATCTACCGCCAGATGATGGCGCTGCTCGACAACGGCTGCGAGGGCAAGACCGCGCAGATGTCGGCCAGCACCACGCTCAAACCAGGCAAAAACGAACTGATGGTCAACAGCGCAAACAAAGACCTGCGCAACGCCAACCATCAGATCGACATCCGCTTCGCCGACCCTTCGGTGAAAACCTTGCAAGCCACCCTCTGGTACATGAACGGGCGCCACGAGGACATCAAGATCGAAAAACCCGAAACATCCGATACAGACGGGCGTTTCGCCTTTGAACTGCGCACCGACGAAGACTGGGCCTCGCAGAACTTGCTGGCCGTGGAAGTGCAGGGCCCGGAAAAGGGCGCTGCGGCGCAAAAAGTCGAAGCGAAAATTTGCACACGCAACGTATTCCCGGCCGGCGGCCAACAAACCGCCGCCACTGGGCAATGAGGTTACTTATGCAGAAGTTATGGATTCCATCGTTGTTGAGCCTGGCGATCTTCGCCGGGGCAGCCAACGCCGCCGCGCCACTGCGTCCGCCTCAAGGCTATTTCGCACCGATCGAAGCGTTCAAGACCGGCGACTTCAAGGAAAACTGCGACACCATGCCGACGCCCTACACCGGGCCGCTGCAGTTTCGCAGCAAGTACGAAGGCTCGGACAAGGCACGCTCGACACTGAATATGCAGTCGGAAAAAGCCTTTCGCGACAGCACCGCCGACATCACCAAGCTGGAAAAAGACACCAGCAAGCGCGTGATGCAGTTCATGCGCGACGGTCGTCCGCAGCAGCTCGAATGCACGTTGAACTGGCTGGTGGCGTGGGCCAAGGCCGACGCCTTGATGTCCAAGGACTTCAACCACACCGGCAAATCCATGCGCAAATGGGCGCTGGGCAGCATGGCCTCGGCCTATGTACGCCTGAAATTCTCCGAGTCGCAGCCGCTGGCCAAGCACCCGCAGGAATCCCAGCAGATCGAAGCCTGGTTCAACAAACTGGCCGACCAGGTGGTGAGCGACTGGGACAACCTGCCGCTGGAAAAAACCAACAACCACTCCTACTGGGCTGCATGGTCGGTAATGGCAACGTCTGTCGCCACTAACCGTCGCGACCTGTTCGACTGGGCCGTCAAGGAATACAAGGTCGGCGTGAACCAGGTCGATGACCAGGGCTTCCTGCCCAATGAACTCAAGCGTCAGCAACGCGCCCTGTCGTACCACAACTACGCCCTGCCGCCGCTGTCGATGATCGCCAGTTTCGCCCTGGTCAACGGCGTCGACCTGCGCCAGGAAAACAACAGCGCGCTCAAGCGCCTGGGCGACAAAGTGCTGGCCGGGGTGAAAGACCCGGAGATCTTCGAGAAGAAGAACGGCAAAGAGCAGGACATGAAAGACCTCAAGGAAGACATGAAATACGCCTGGCTTGAGCCCTTCTGCACGCTCTACACCTGCGCGCCGGATGTGATCGAGCGCAAGCATGGCATGCAGCCGTTCAAGACCTTCCGCCTGGGCGGTGACCTGACCAAGGTCTACGACCCGGCGCATGAAAAAGGCAACAAAGGTTCCTGACGAATTAGCTGAAGAACTGGGTTCCCCATGTGGGAGCGGGCTTGCTCGAGAAGGCGGTGTAACAGTCGCCCTCTGTGTTGAATGACACATCGCATTCGCGAGCAAGGCCGCGGCCACAGTTTGAACCGGCTTCGTCAGTAGGAATGTAGTACCACCCTCCCCGAAATCGTGGGGGGTTTGGGGGGGCTCTGGCCCTTGACTGTCTGTTAAACATGGAGAGATCGGGATGGTTTTCTCGTCCAATGTGTTCCTGTTTCTGTTCTTGCCGATCTTTCTCGGCTTGTACTATTTGAGCGGGCAACGCTATCGCAACTTGCTGCTGCTGTTGGCCAGCTACGTGTTCTACGCCTGGTGGCGAGTGGACTTCCTGGCGCTGTTCGCGGCCGTGACGCTGTGGAACTACTGGATCGGCCTCAAGGTCGGTGCGGCGGGCGTGCGCACCAAGCCGGCGCAGCGCTGGCTGCTGCTCGGCGTGGCGGTCGACCTGTGCATCCTCGGCTACTTCAAGTACGCCAACTTCGGTGTCGACAGCATCAACGTGATGATGAAGTCGATGGGCCTGGAGCCGTTCATTCTCACCCACGTGCTGTTGCCGATCGGGATCTCGTTCTACATCTTCGAGTCCATCAGCTACATCATCGACGTGTATCGCGGTGACACCCCGGCGACCCGCAACCTGATCGACTTCGCGGCGTTCGTGGCAATTTTCCCGCACTTGATCGCAGGCCCCGTGTTGCGTTTTCGCGACCTGGCCGACCAGTTCAACAACCGCACTCACACCCTGGATAAATTCTCCGAGGGTTGCACGCGCTTCATGCAGGGTTTCATCAAGAAGGTGTTTATCGCCGATACCCTGGCGGTGGTGGCCGACCATTGCTTCGCCCTGCAAAACCCCACCACCGGCGATGCCTGGCTGGGTGCGCTGGCCTACACCGCGCAGCTGTATTTCGACTTCTCCGGCTACAGCGACATGGCCATCGGCCTGGGCTTGATGATGGGTTTTCGCTTCATGGAAAACTTCAAGCAGCCTTACATCAGCCAGTCGATCACCGAGTTCTGGCGGCGCTGGCACATCAGCCTGTCGACCTGGCTGCGCGACTACCTGTACATCACCCTGGGCGGCAACCGTAAAGGCACGCTGACCACCTACCGCAACCTGTTCCTGACCATGCTGCTCGGTGGTCTGTGGCACGGTGCGAACATCACCTACATCGTGTGGGGCGCCTGGCACGGCATGTGGCTGGCGATCGAAAAAGCCATCGGCCTCAACACCGCGCCGCGCAGCTTCAACGTGCTGCGCTGGGCCTTCACTTTCCTGCTGGTGGTGATGGGCTGGGTGATCTTCCGCGCCGAGAACCTGCACGTCGCCGGGCGTATGTACGGTGCGATGTTCAGCTTTGGCGAGTGGTCGCTGTCGGAACTCAACCGCGCCAACCTCACCGGGCTGCAAGTGGCGACGTTGTTCGTGGCCTACGCAACGCTGGCGTTCTTCGGCCTGCGCGATTTCTACACCAATCGCCCGGCCGAGAAGACCAAGCCGAGCGATCCGAGCCTGATCAAGGCCGTACCGGGCGACAACCCCGGCAGCATCCACGAGCCTGGCTTCAGCGTGGGCCGTGACGCCGCCGTGCAACCGGCCTACTGGACCGCAGACTGGCCACGCTACGCCATGCGCGCCGCAGTGCTGCTGCTGTTCGTGGCGTCGATCCTGAAACTGTCGGCGCAGAGTTTCTCGCCGTTCCTTTACTTCCAATTCTGAGGGAGCCGACCATGACCCGTTCATTACGCGTCCTCTATATCGGCCTGTTCCTGGTGCTGCTGCTGGCACTGGGGGCCTGGTCACTGCGCAGTTTCTTCGGCTTCAGCACCAATGCCGATGCAACCGTGCTTAACGGTCGCTGGACCAAAGCCGTCGAGACCCATTACGACGAAGCGTTTCCGATCAAGCGCCTGGGCACCAATCTCTGGGCGGCGCTGGACTACAAGCTGTTCAATGAAGGCCGCCCCGGTGTGGTACTGGGCCGCGATCACTGGTTGTACAGCGACGAGGAATTCAACCCCGCCGTCAACGAAGACCAGAACCTGCAAGGCAATTACGCGCTGGTCGAAGGCGTACGCCAGAAGCTCAAGGCCCAGGGCATCCAACTGGTGATGGCGATCGTGCCGGCCAAGGTGCGCCTGTACCCGGAACACCTGGGTGAAGTGAAACCGGCGAGTATCCACGCCAACCTGTACCAGGACTTCCACGCCCATGTCGCGGCAGACAAGATCATTGCCCCTGACCTGCTCGGCCCGCTGCAACAGGCCAAGCTGGGCGGCAAGCAAGTGTTCCTGCGCACCGACACCCACTGGACCCCGGATGGCGCGGAAATCGCCGCCAAGCAACTGGCCAAAACCATTGCCGACAAAACCCCGCTCAGCGGCGAACCACAACGCTTTGTCACCGAGGCCGAGAAGATCGAACCGCACAAAGGCGACCTGCGCTTGTTCCTGCCCCTGGACCCGCTGTTCGAAAACCTGATGCCACCTAAAGAGCCGCTGGAAAAACGCGTGACGCACCTGGCCCAAACCAAAGGCGACGACGCGCTGTTCAGCGACAACGAAACCCCGGTGGCGCTGGTGGGCACCAGCTACAGCGCCAACCCCAACTGGAACTTCGTCGGCGCCCTCAAGCAAGCCCTGGGCAGCGACGTGGTCAGCTACGCCGAAGACGGCCACGGCCCGATTCTGCCGATGCTCAGCTACCTGAAAAGTGATGACTTCAAGAACAGCCCGCCACAAGTGCTGATCTGGGAGTTTCCTGAACGCTATCTGCCCGTTAATAACGAAATCGGTGACGCCGACCCCGCGTGGGTTGCGCAGCTTAAAGAAGCCGGTTCGCGCCAACAGAACATGGCAATCAACACACCTAAATCCGAGACGCCCGACCGGGCGCACAACTGAAAGAGAGGTAACTCACATGACTTTCACTACTACTCCGCGTCGTCTCGCCAAGTCCCTGGCCATCGCTGCCGGCTTGAGCTTCGTATCGATGTCCGCCTTCGCCGGTGGCGACGCCGCCCTGTACGGCCCCACCGCACCAAAAGGCTCAAGCTTCGTGCGGATCTACAACGCCAGCAACCAGGAAGTCAGCGCCACTGTCGGCAGCACCAACCTCAGCGACGTGGCCCCATTGGCCAGCACTGATTTCAGCTTCATGCCGGGCGGCGACTACAGCGCCAAAGTCGGCAGCCAGACGGTGCCGGTCAAGCTCGCTTCCGATCACTACTACACCCTGGTCAACAGCGGCAGCGGCCAGCCGCAACTGATCGAAGAACCACCGTTCAAGAACAAGCAGAAATCCCTGGTGCGCGTGCAGAACCTCAGCGACAAGGCCCTGACCCTGAAGACCGCTGACGGCAAGACCGACGTGGTCAAGTCGGTGGCGGCCAAGGGCCGTGGCGAGCGTGAGATCAACCCGGTGAAGGTGAGCCTGGCGCTGTATGACGGCGACAAAAAAGTCGGCGATGTGAAGCCGGTTGCGCTCGAGCGCGGTGAGGCAGCAGTGCTGTACGTCACGGGCTCCGGTTCGAGCCTGTCGCCAGTCTGGGTAAAACGCCCCGTGTCGACGCGCTAACTATTTCCCGGACTGAACGCAACCCACTGTACGAGCGCGCTTGCTCGCGAAAATCGCCAATGATGACGCGGGCATTCTGAATGACCGCGTTGCCTGGAAGTGCTTCGCAAGCAAGCTCACTCCTGCAGAGGGCAGGGCTGTCAGTTCGGACCGAGACAAAAACAAGAGTGAAACGACAAACCTTCGTAGCTCTGACCCAAACTGATTCAAGGAGAAACACCCATGATCCCAGTAATCCTTTCCGGTGGTAGCGGCTCACGTCTTTGGCCGCTTTCCCGTAAACAGTTCCCCAAGCAATTCCTGGCCCTGACCGGCGAGCACACGCTGTTCCAGCAAACCCTGGAACGCCTGGTGTTCGAAGGCATGGACTCCCCGATCGTGGTCTGCAACAAGGACCACCGCTTCATCGTCAACGAACAGTTGAGCGCGCGTAAGCTCGAATGCCAGCGCATCCTGATGGAACCGTTCGGTCGCAACACCGCGCCGGCCGTGGCCCTGACCGCGATGATGCTGGTCAATGAAGGCCGTGACGAGCTGATGCTGGTGCTGCCGGCCGACCACGTGATCGACGACCAGAAAGCCCTGCAACGCGCCCTGGCCCTGGCCACCGTGGCGGCCGAGCGCGGCGAAATGGTGCTGTTCGGCGTACCGGCCACTCGCCCTGAAACCGGTTACGGCTACATCAAATCCACCAACGATTCGCTGCTGCCCGAAGGCGTGAGCCGCGTCCAGCAGTTCGTGGAAAAACCCGATGAAAAACGCGCCGTTGAGTTCGTCAAAAGCGGCGGCTACTTCTGGAACAGCGGCATGTTCCTGTTCCGCGCCAGCCGTTTCCTCGAAGAGCTGAAAAAGCACGACCCGGACATCTACGACACCTGCGTACTGACCCTGGAGCGCAGCGAGCAGACCGCCGATACCGTGACGTTCGACGAAGCCACCTTCGCCTGCTGCCCGGACAATTCCATCGACTACGCCGTGATGGAAAAAACCCAGCGCGCCTGCGTGGTGCCGTTGAGCGCCGGCTGGAGCGACGTGGGTTGCTGGGCGTCGCTGTGGGCGGTCAACGATAAAGACGCCAACGGCAATGTGAGCAAGGGGGATGTGGTAATCCAGGACAGCCGCAATTGCATGGTGCACGGCAACGGCAAGCTGGTTTCGGTGATTGGCCTGGACAACATCGTGGTCGTGGAAACCAAGGACGCGATGATGATTGCCCACAAGGACAAGGTCCAGGGCGTCAAGCAGATGGTCAACACCCTCAATGAGCAGGGCCGCAGCGAGACCCAGAACCACTGCGAAGTCTATCGCCCGTGGGGCTCGTATGACTCGGTGGACATGGGCGGTCGCTTCCAGGTCAAGCACATCTCGGTCAAGCCGGGCGCATGCCTGTCGCTGCAGATGCACCACCACCGCGCCGAACACTGGATCGTGGTGAGCGGCACCGCTGAAGTCACTTGTGACGACAACGTGTTTCTGCTCTGCGAAAACCAGTCCACCTACATCCCGATCGCCTCGGTGCACCGCCTGCGCAATCCAGGCAAGATCCCGCTGGAGATCATCGAAGTGCAATCGGGCAGCTACCTGGGCGAAGACGATATTGAGCGGTTCGAAGATATCTACGGTCGCTCCACGCCGATTGAACGTGGCGTGTCGGTGAAAACTATCGCGCAATAAACGAGTCGTAAAAGAAGCCCCCGCCCCGCCGACTGCGTCCCCTATCCGCAGTCGGGGGGGCGGGGGCTTTTCAGTTCAGTGGGTGTCCAGGCCGAGGGCCGCTCATTACTGTTTAGGACTGAGATAAATCCCAGGGGTGGTGTGAGATAAACCTGGGACACTCCGGGATAAAACGGTCCATGGTGAGCGGAGTTCTGAAATAGAGTTGCAGCCAGTGCAATGCGAATGGGCTGCGATCAATCGCCGCTGACCGGGACCAGGATTCCTCTGGCGGGACGCCTTTGTCCCGCTCTCTACTCATCATCTGGAGGCGCGAACAGGGCGCGCTGGTTGCGGGCAATGATCGCCAATCGCATCCGCTGGCCCCGAGTTCGCCGAAGCAACGCTCAAGCCGATTCTGGATCAGGCCGCGTTGGACCAGGCCATTGATAACCTGCTCGCCGAGCAGCTCCAGGCGCAAAGCGAGCAGGCGTTCGCGCCGTTGCTCAACACCTCCAACTGGGCAGCCCGCGCAGGCTCAGGACCATTTACCAGACCCACCTGCAAAGCGCTTATATGGCTGGTCGCAAGGCCGAAATGGAGGAAACCGCCGAGTCCCATCCGTACTGGCACTATGTGGCGATTCTGGATAACAAAACCCGACCCAGTCACCGAGCCCTTGGCGGCACGGTGTACCGTCACGATGACCCGGCGTGGTCGGCGATCTACCCGCTCAACGGCTTCAACTGCCGTTGCCGGGTGACTGCATTGTCCGAGTCTGCGGTGAAGCGTCGTGGCCTCACCGTCGTGTCCAGTCAGGGCCATGTGTCCAGAGAAACCGTAGAGACCGGCACCGACAAACGCACGGGCGAAATCAGAACCGCCCAGGTGACGCTGGTACGCACAACCGACACGGCGGGTAAAGCCGAAGAGGCGATCCTGGAATTGGCCCTCGCATACCTGAAACGTGCCGCCCGCGTGTAACGCTATCAGAGCCCCTTAGGCCACCGAGCGGCGCCGGTTCATCCCTGGGCCCAGTGATCTGCGCCGTAAATGCTTTATAAACCCAAGCAGAGGTGTTCACGTTGCCGGTTCACGACTGTATTTACCCCGCACGATAAAAACGAATGGGAAGGTGACTAGCGGAAAGAGACAAACGGTTGTCATTTTGCTCATTTTTGGCCATCTACCTGTCAACATTGACAGTTGTTGACCATCAGTTATCCCTATCAAATTCATTTTGACGAGGAGAGATAATTCTTCACGTAGCTTTTTAAATTGTGGATTCCAAGGAGATGGAAAATGGCAAAGCCAATCACTACAACGACTAAACAAGGTGTAATTAAATCTGTTAATAACCCCGTGACGTTAGAAGTCGCGCCGGGGCGCACGACCACATCCAGGACAGTGACCGTGCAGCCAGATGATGGGACAGGTGCCGTGCACCTCGAGATTCCTGTTAATAAAGGAGGGAACTTCCAAGTGAATGACCGAGTAAAATATGTCGTCACCGACGGCCCCCTAGGAGCCATTAACACCTCACTAGAAAAAGTTTAGGTTTGCGCGCCCCTTTATAACTTCCAATTTTGCACTCTTAAAACCTGATTAAAAGTTCTGGACCCGTTATAGGTCCAGGCTATGCACTGTCTTCACAAAGCGCATAGCCATGAAACCACTGCACATCTTCAAGCCCGGCACCCACACCGCCATGAACGGCGCCAGCTTCGATTTCAGCGGGTCGGATATCGCCGCCACAGTACACGCCTACGACCCTGCCTTGCATGAAGCCCCGGCGGCAGGTTGGGCCAAGTCCCCATCGACTTCCGCGCATGGCCTGACGGCCGAGCCCCAGCAGGTGGACGCCGCGTTCGCCCAACAGATCGCCAAGGGCAGCTACAAAAAATCTCCGCCTCCTTCTATCACCCCGACGCCGCCAACAATCCAATACCGGGCGTGTACTACCTGCGCCATGTCGGCTTTCTCGGCGCCCAGCCGCCCGCAGTGAAGGCCTGCGCCCCGTCGAACTGGCGGACGGCGAGGAAGGCGTCATTGAATTCGGCGACTTCGGCGACCGTATTACGACCGGCGTTTTTCGCCAAAAAATCTAAAGCGATTTATCTCAGATTAGAGCGCGAGTTTTCGTGCTCGGCATCACATTACGGCGATGTTTTTATTTCCCAGTTCTTTGGGTCATAGCGGTTAAACGTCCCGGTATCGTTAGTGGTGCTACCCGCATTGTCGTATCGATTCCTGCCGATATCCTCGGCGCTCTTTCCCATCCATGCGACTGCTGCGCCGAAAATTTTCACGGTAGGACTACCCGACTTGACCATCTGCTTTGCGACCCCTTGCATTATCGCCCCCCCTGTCGCAACGGCTGCTCCTTTGATTTTTTCTTTGGTCTCGTTGTTGTGAAGCGCCGTGGAAAAGCGCGAACTGAGGTGGTCGTTGACGCCTTGCATGACAATCTGTCGCAAGTTCGTCAGCCCAAAGCTCTGCATACGTGGCAATGACGTCGCGCCGGCCTCCTGGTTGGGCGCTTGAGTGATTGCTGCCGCCACGGCGGAAGGTGGCGGGGCCGTCAGTGCGCTGAGTGAAGTGAGTAAGGGTGTGACGATGCTGGAAACGGTCATTAGGCACCTGATTTCATAAATCTACGGTTGGGTACCTCCCTGGCTGTCAGGTCACTCCTTGTCACTACGTTGTGGCAAACCCGACAAATGCAGTTCCTGTGTCGAAGATAGATGCCTGCGCCCCCTGAAAGCATCGCCGCGCAATAGGCAATCGTGGCGCCCGACGAGTAGGATGTTGGATCCCTGTGCGAGGTTGTCGTTATGTTTTTCGGTGTGTTGCTGATCATCACCTGGCTGGTTCTGCTGCTGCGCTATCCGGCCAGGGCCTTGCCGGTGTCGCTGGCTGCCGCCGTCGGCCTGGGTTTCGTGGCGGTGTGGGTGGTGTGGCTGGACAACCGCGAAGCCGCGCAACTGGCCCGTCTTGAACTGCGCATCACCTACGCGCCCCAGGAGTGCCCGGCCGACCGTCCACTAAAATTGACCCTCAACAACGGCAACGACGTACCGCTGACCGAACTGCGCTGGCGCGTCGCCGCCTATGCACCCGGTGACACCGTGAACCTGGCCGACAACGTCTACGCCGCCCCACGTTATCGCGGCCCCGGCGAATTGCAGGCCGGCGCCACCTGGGACGATTGCTTGCCCGCCCCGCCACTGCGGCCCGGCTATCGCCCACAAACCCTGGAATTTCGTGCCGAGCACCTGCAAGGCAGCTTCTCGGACTGACAAAGGACTGATCCATGCCCAACGTACTGATCACCGGTTGCTCCAGCGGCATCGGCCGCGCCCTGGCCGATACCTTCAAGGCCGCAGGCTATGAAGTGTGGGCCAGCGCCCGCCGCACCGACGATGTCGCCGCCCTCGCCGCCGCAGGTTTCAACGCCGTGCAACTGGACGTCAACGACCGCGCCGCCTTGCAACGCGTGGCCGAACAACTGGGCGAACTGGACGTGCTGGTCAACAACGCCGGTTACGGCGCCATGGGCCCGCTGCTCGACGGCGGCACCGAAGCCATGCAGCGCCAATTCGAAACCAATGTGTTTTCCATTGTCGGCGTGACCCAGGCGCTGTTTCCCGCCCTGCGCACACGCAAAGGCCTGGTAGTGAATATCGGCAGCGTGTCCGGCGTGCTGGTCACACCGTTCGCCGGCGCCTACTGCGCATCCAAAGCCGCCGTGCACGCACTCAGCGATGCCCTGCGCATGGAACTGGCACCGTTCGGCGTGCGCGTACTGGAAGTCCAGCCCGGCGCCATCGATACAAGCTTTGCAAAGAACGCCGGGGCCGAGGCCGAGCTGTTGATCAACGAAAAATCGCCCTGGTGGCCGTTGCGCGAGGGCATTCGTGCGCGCAGCCAGGCCTCCCAGGACAAGCCCACCCCGGCCAGCGAATTTGCGGCGGATGTGCTCAAGGCCGTGCAGCAAGCGCAACCACCACGCCTGCTGCGCTCGGGCAATGGCAGCCGAGCGTTACCCTTGATGGCGGCGCTGTTGCCCAAGGGGTTGCTTGAGACGGTGTTGAAGAAGCGCTTTGGGTTGGGTGGCAGGCTTTAGCCCTTCAGAAAATCAATGAACGACCGCACTTTCAGCGGTAAATGCCGGGTATCCGGATACATCGCATAGACCCCTTGCGGCGCAAAGCGATGGTCCGTCAACACGCGCACCAACCTGCCTGCGTCCAGATCCTGCTGCACCAGCCATTGCGGCAGAATCGCCACGCCATGACCCCGCACGGCAAACGCCTGGAGCACCGATGCACTGTCGGCCACCAAGGCGGCGGGACCGGCGCGGTATTGATGCTCATTGCCGCCGGGGTCGGTCACGCTCAATTCGGACAAGCGGCCATGGCCCAGCCTGGGCACCTGCTCCAACTCATCCAGGGTTCGAACCCCGGCGAACTGCGGCGCCGCGACGGCAAACACATCGAAGGTCGACAGCTGCACGGCGCGGTGGTTGGAATCCAGCAAGCGCCCCAGGCGAATCGCCACGTCAAAACGCTCGGAAATCAAATCGGCGTAGGTAGAGGATGTGGATAAGTGGATATTCAGATCTGGGTGCAGGCGGCGAAAGGCTTCCACCGTCGGAGCGACGACGGCCAGGGCATATTCGACGGTGGTTGTGATGCGCAGGGTGCCTTTGAGCTGGGCGTGTTCGGAGCGGGCCTCTTCCACCGCCAGGCGGGCTTCTTCGAGCATACGGGTGCAGCGCAAGTAGAAGCGCTCACCCGCGTCGGTGAGCGCCAATTGGCGGGTGTTGCGTGTCAGCAGGGTAACCCCCAGCTCCGCCTCCAGGCGCTTGAAATTGAAGCTGACCACGGCGCGTGTTTGCCCAAGCAAATCCGCCGCCGCAGTCAGTGAGCCGGCCTCGACAACGGCTTTGAAAGTGTCGAAACGATCCAGGCTGACCACCGGCCACACCCTCCTTTGTCAAAATATTTTTGACAAACTAGCAGGCAAAGCGACGTAGCCCAAGCGCCGTATCCCACCTACCCTGCCCGCTTCATTCGCAGGATCGCGTTCATGACCTACCGCTCGAAAGTCGCCTCGATCTTTTTACTGGGCTTTGCCCTAGACCTGGTAAACATGTTTGTCGCCACGGTCGCCTACCCGGACATCGCCCGAGAAATGCACGCCTCGGTCACTCAACTGGCGTGGATCAGCAACGCTTACATGCTCGGGCTGACCCTGATCATTCCCTTGAGTGTGTGGCTGGCCGCACTCATGGGCGAGCGCACGCTGATTGCCACCAGCTTGCTGCTGTTCGCCGGAGCCTCGGTGATGGTGGGCCAGGCCGGCTCAATCGACACGTTGATTGGCTGGCGCGCTTTGCAGGGGCTCGGTGGCGGATTGCTGATTCCCGTGGGGCAAGCCATGGCTTATCGATACTTCCCAGCAGCCGAGCGCAGCCAATTGACAGCGCGGGTGATGTCGGTGGCCTTGCTGGTGCCGGCGCTGTCCCCGACGCTGGGCGGGTTGATTGTCGACAGCCTGTCCTGGCGCTGGATTTTCTACGCCAACCTGCCGATGGCCTTGATCACGTTACTGCTGGCGCTGCTGTGGATAAAACCCGACGTGCGTGCAAGCGTGCGTCCGCCACTGGACTTGAGCAGTCTTTTCAAACAGGCCGCCAGCCCGATGCTGCGCGTGGCGATGCTGATCTATCTGTGCATTCCCGGAGTATTTATCGGCACCAGCCTGGTCGCCATCCTGTATGTGCGTGGCCTGGGGTACGACGCCACCCAGACCGGCGCACTCATGTTGCCGTGGGCGCTGGCCTCCGCCGTGGCGATCTACCTGAGCAAGCGACTGTTCAATCGCTGCGGCCCCAAACCCTTGTTGCTGGCGGGCATGACGCTGCAATGCGGCGGCATCCTGTTACTCAACGAGCCGGCCTTGCTCATTGCGGCCTACGTTTTGATGGGCTTGGGCGGCAGCTTGTGCAGCAGCACCGCGCAGACCCTGGCGTTCCTGGATATCTGCGCCGAGCGCATGGGCCACGCCAGCGCCTTGTGGAATATCAACCGTCAAGTGAGTTTCTGCGTGGGCGCAGCCGTGCTCAGCGCTGTGCTATCGGCCTTGGATTCTTTCGCCATAACCTTCACGATGGCGGCAGCCTTGACCCTGTTGCCGCTTTTCGCAGTGCTGCGCCTGGATGCGTCCAGAATACGCAGCCTGCTTCACCCTTCCAGCGAGCCCGAGCATGATTGACTACAGCGATTTTTTTGAAGAAGTGATCCAGACCCACGTCGAGATCGAGCAATGGTTTGCCGGCGTTGCGCCTGAGGGCACGCTGGAAAATCTGCTGGCGCGCTTCTCGCCCGAGTTCAGCATGATCGCGCCGGCCACCGGTACGCGGGTCAACAGGGCCGGGGTCAATGCGTTGTTTACGCGCCTGGGCGGGATGCGGCCAGGGTTGAAAATCACCTTGAGTGAAATGACCGGGATTGACCGGCACGCACGCGGCGCCACGGTGACTTATCGCGAGCATCAGGTGGATGACAGCGGCACCCA
>NZ_JASLAW010000107.1 GCF_030147005.1 Pseudomonas sp. | reverse complement strand
TGACACTCGATGAATACCGAAGGACTTACAGAAGTTGCCGTAAAAGCCGCTCATCCGGTGGTTGAACAAGTCGCCGAGACCCCGCCGGAGCTGGAGCCTGCCCCGCCTGCGGTGGTTGCCGAAGCGCCTGCCCCGGCGCCGACGGTGCCAGTCCGTGTAGGAACAAGCCCGTGGATGATGGCAGTTTGAGCGTGTGCAATTTATAGTAATTCTCATCTACTTTTAAGAAGTCTTGCGTCAACCGTCGTTTTTTTTCTTCGTTCAAGCTGTAACCGCGCGTGTAAGAGCCCTAAATCCCGAGGCATTTTCTTCGTTTACCTGTCAGTTCTGCGCGACTGCGCCTCGATCTTTTCTGGCTGGAACCTACGCATGAAACGCCCTCGACCTGCCCGACGCGCCCTGCTTGCGGTGGCGTGCCTGATTCCCATCGTTGCGTTTATCACCTGGCAAAGCCTTGCGCCGGGCCGCGACACCCTGGCCACCGTCACCGTCACCCGTGGTGATATCGAAAACAGCGTCACCGCCCTGGGCACCCTGCAACCGAGGCGTTATGTGGATGTGGGTGCCCAGGCCTCCGGGCAGATCCAGAAGATCCACGTCGAAGCCGGCGACCAGGTAAAGGAAGGACAATTGCTGGTTGAGATCGATCCCTCGACGCAAAAAGCCAAGCTCGATGCCAGCCGCTACGCCATCGAAAACCTCCAGGCTCAGTTGCAGGAGCAGAAAGCCCAGCATGCATTGGCGCGCCAGAAGTATCAGCGCCAGCAACGCCTGAGCGCCGGTAACGCCACTCGCGAAGAAGATGTACAAACCGCCATGGCTGAACTGAGCGCGACCCAGGCGCGGGTCGACATGTTCCAGGCACAGATCCGCCAGGCCCGGGCCAGCCTGCGCAGCGATGAGGCAGAATTGGGCTACACGCGCATCTACGCGCCGATGGCCGGTACCGTGGTCGCGGTGGATGCGCGGGTCGGCCAGACGCTTAACGCACAACAACAAACTCCGCTGATCCTGCGCATCGCCAAATTGTCGCCGATGACCGTGTGGGCCGAAGTGTCCGAGGCGGATATCGGCCATGTCAAACCGGGCATGAGCGCGTACTTCACCACGTTGAGCGGCGGCAGCCGGCGCTGGGCCAGCACCGTGCGCCAGATCCTGCCGATCCCGCCCAAACCCTTGAACGAAACCCAGGGCAGCGGCAGCCCGAGCAGCACCGGCAAGAGCGGCACCGGCCGAGTGGTGCTGTACACGGTATTGCTGGATGTCGACAACGCCGATAACGCGCTGATGGCGGAAATGACCACCCAAGTGTTTTTCGTCGCAAGCCAGGTCAAGGACGCCCTCACCGTGCCGGTCGCCGCGCTGCAAGGCACGCCCACTGCGGATACGCAGATCGCCCGGGTGGTGGCAAAAAACGGCAGCATCGAGCAACGCAATGTGCGCCTGGGCATCAGCGACCGCTTGCGCGTGCAGGTGTTGGACGGCCTCAACGAAGGCGATCACGTGTTGATCGGCCCGGCCGATGGCAGTGGGGGTTGAGTTGACCACGCCACTGATCGAACTCAAGCACATCCGCAAATCCTACGGCGGCGGCGACAGCCCGCAGGTCGATGTGTTGCGCGGCATCGCCCTGTCGATCCATGCCGGGGAATTCGTCGCCATCGTCGGCGCGTCGGGTTCCGGCAAATCGACGTTGATGAATATCCTCGGTTGCCTCGACCGCCCGAGCGAAGGTGACTACCTGTTCGCCGGTGAAAACGTCGCCCACCTGGGCAGCGACGAACTGGCCTGGCTGCGCCGCGAAGCCTTCGGTTTCGTGTTCCAGGGTTACCACCTGATTCCGTCGGCCTCGGCCCAGGAAAACGTCGAGATGCCGGCGATCTATGCCGGCATCAGTGCCGGCGAACGGCATGCCCGCGCCAACGCCCTGCTCACCCGCCTGGGCCTGGCCGAACGCACCGGCAACCGGCCGCACCAGCTTTCCGGCGGCCAGCAGCAGCGAGTGTCCATCGCCCGTGCGCTGATGAACGGCGGGCACATCATCCTCGCCGACGAACCCACCGGTGCCCTCGACAGCCACAGCGGCGCCGAGGTGATGACCCTGCTCGACGAACTGGCGAGCCAGGGCCATGTGGTCATCCTTATCACCCACGACCGCGAAGTGGCCGCACGGGCCAACCGCATCATCGAAATTCGCGACGGCCTGATCATCAGCGACTCGGCAAACACCGAAACCTGCGTACCCGCCGAAGCGGGTAGCACTGCGCTGCAGGCCGTGGACCTGCGTCAGCGCCTGGCCGACGGCGCCGAACAAAACGGCGCCTGGAAAGGCGAACTGCTCGACGCGCTGCAAGCAGCCTGGCGCGTGATGTGGATCAACCGTTTTCGCACCGCGCTGACCCTGCTCGGGATCATTATCGGGGTGGCCTCGGTGGTGGTCATGCTGGCCGTGGGCGAAGGCAGCAAGCGTCAGGTCATGGCGCAAATGGGTGCATTCGGTTCGAACATTCTGTATGTCAGCGGCTCGTCGCCAAACCCGCGAACGCCCCTGGGCATCATCACCCCCGAAGACGTGGCGGCCCTGGCCACCCTGCCCCAGGTGAAACGGATCATGCCGGTCAACGGCGCCGAAGCCGGCGTGCGTTTTGGCAACATCGACTACATGGCCTATGTGGGCGGCAACGACACCAACTTCCCGACCATCTTTAACTGGCAGGTGGTCGAGGGCAGCTACTTCACCGAAGCCGACGAACGCAACGCCGCCACCGTCGCAGTGATCGGCGCACGGGTGCGCGACAAGTTGTTCAAGGGCCTGGTCAACCCCATCGGGCAATACATCCTGATCGAGAACGTGCCGTTCCAGGTGGTGGGCGTGCTTGAAGAAAAAGGCTCCAGCTCGGGCAACAAAGACAGCGATGACCGCATTGCCATCCCCTACTCCGCCGCCAGCATTCGCCTGTTCGGCAGCTACAACCCGGAATACGTGGTGATCGCCGCCGCCGACGCCACCCGCGTGAACGCCGCCGAACAGGCCATCGATCAATTGCTCAAGCGCCTGCACCATGGCAAGGACGACTACCACCTGACCAACAACGCCGCGATGATCCAGGCCGAGGCGCGCACGGCCAACACCCTGTCGTTGATGCTCGGCTCGATTGCGTCGATCTCCCTGCTGGTGGGCGGCATCGGCGTGATGAATATCATGCTGATGACCGTGCGCGAACGCACACGCGAAATCGGTATCCGCATGGCCACCGGCGCCCGTCAGCGCGACATTCTGCGCCAGTTTCTCACCGAGGCGGTGATGCTCTCTGTGGTCGGCGGGCTGTTCGGTCTGGCCCTGGCGCTGCTGGTGGGCGGCGTGCTGGTGCTGGCCGACGTGGCGGTGCAGTTTTCCCTGGTGGCGATGCTCGGCGCATTTGGCTGCGCGCTGGTCACCGGCGTCGTATTCGGCTTTATGCCGGCCCGTAAAGCTGCCCGGCTCGACCCGGTTAAGGCATTGACCAGTGAATAAACGATTCCTACCCACACGGCTTTCCTTGCTCAGCCTGTGCCTGCTGCTCAGTGCCTGCGCCGGCAACCCGCCCGCCGTCGACAGCGGCATCGCGCCACCCGCCGCCTGGCAATATGCCGAACGCGCAGCCGACCAAGCCACTGACCAGCGCTGGTGGACGCAATTTGGCAGCCCGTCGCTCAACCGCCTGATCGATCAGGCCCGACGTGACAGTTTCGACGTGGCCGCCGCCATGGCCCGCGTACGTCAGGCCCAGGCAACGGCAGTGGTGGCCGGCGCGCCGCTGCTGCCCGAGGTTAAGTTCAACCTCACCGCCACCCGTGAAAAGCTGCTGCGCGGCAGCGGCAACTCAGACCTGAACGCCACCGAAAGCAACAAAACCGTCAACAGCTATGACGCCAACCTCACAGCCAGCTACGAACTCGACTTCTGGGGCGGCAAAGCCGCTGCGCGGGACAGCGCATTGCAGAGCGTGCAAGCCAGCCGGTTCGATCAGGCCAACGTGGAGCTGACCCTGCTCAGCAACGTCGCCGACCGCTACGCGCAAACCCTGGCCGCGCGGCAACGCTTGCACATCGCCGAGCTGAACCTGACGAATGCGCGCACGGTGCTGAAGCTGGTGCAAACCCGCTACGACGCCGGTTCCGCCACTGCCCTGGAACTGGCGCAACAGAAAAGCCTGGTGGCCGGCCAGCAACGGCAACTACCGCTGGTTGAGCAACAGGCCGAAGAGGCGCGGATCACCCTCGCCGCGTTGCTCGGCCAGCCCGTGCAGGCGCTGGAACTGGGCAACGAGGCGTTCCAGGCACTGACCTGGCCAAGCATCGGGCCCGGCGTGCCGAGCCAGTTATTGAGCCGGCGCCCCGACCTCGCCCAGGCCGAGGCACAGCTGGCGGCGGCGAGTGCCGACGTCACGGTTGCCCGTGCGGCGATGCTGCCTGCGGTAACGTTGGGCGCCACCCTGGGCTCGGGCGCGTACAAGGCCGACGATATCCTGCGCAGCCCGTTCTACACCCTGACCTCGGGCCTGATGGCACCCATCTTCAACAACGGTCGCCTGAGCGCCGAACGCGACAAGGCCCGTGCGCGCCAGGATGAGCTGCTGCAAACCTACCGAGGAGCGATCATCAACGGCTTTGCCGACGTGGAAAAAGCCCTCAACAACATCACCCGCCTGGACCAGCAGCGCCAATGGCAATCCGAAGAACTGCAACAGGCCCAGACCGCGTTCCACATCGCCGAAAGCCGCTACCAGGCCGGTGCCGAGGATTTGCTCACGGTGCTGGACACTCAACGCACCCTGTACGCCGCCCAGGACTTGAATGTGCAACTGCGCCTGTCGCGCCTGCAAGCCAGCATCGCGTTGTACAAAGCACTGGGCGGCGGCTGGAAGAGCGGCAGCTGAACAAACTCCAGTTTCTTACACGATCCGTTTAATCGCCTTACATTATTCGCCCCGAGGTCCTTGGTAAAAAAGCCGCCTTCACACGGCTTACCGGGACCTCTCAATGAAACCCAGCGTTGTTGGAAAAGGCCTGGTCTGCCTCAGCGGCTGGCTGATCGCGCACCTGGCCCTGGCCGACCCCTTGATCGCGCCCACCGCCATTAATTGGTTACTGGATTGTCCCTTTCCGGCTGTTGAACGGCTCGACCCCGAAGTACTCGCCCGCACCCAATGCGGCCAAGTGACAGTGCCCCGCGACCGTGCCGCGCCTGGGCGCGGGCGCATACGGTTGAGCGTGACACGCGTCGGCGCGCGCGACCCGCTCAACCGTGAGGGCGTGGTGTTTATCCAGTCCGGCGAACCGCAGACGGCCACAAACAGCACCTTTGCCCTGCATCTGGCCGGCCGCTGGGAGTCTTACGCCACCCAGGCTTACCGCACGTTGGTAGACCGCTACGACGTGATCGAACTGAGCACTCGCGACCTGAACCAGGAAAACGCCATCGAACAGGCGGCGCTGGACATGGAGTATGTGCGCGGGCAACTGGGCGAGGCCCGGCTCAACTACGTGGGCAATGCCGACGCGGCGCGGCTCGGCAACCGCTACGGCACGCTGTTTCCCGAACGCATCGCACGCATGGTGCTGGTCAATGGCGGGCGTGGCGAACCGGTCGCTTCCGGCGTCGAGCTGCTGATGCTCAAAGAACCCGCCCCGGCACGTGGCGATGGCTGTGTCAGCCGCTGGCTCGGTGAATTTCTGGCCTACGGCAGACAGCCACCGGCGACTGCCCGGTGCCTGGACCGTGGCGGCTGGGATTGACCCTTACGTGGACGCTGGCCCTACGGTTATTAAGCGCCACAGTGGGAGGTTTTGGGGCGCACTTCACATTCCACTACAATGCCCCCAATTATTCGCAGGGCATCCCATGGACATCGAACTGGCACGCACCTTCCTCGAAATCACCCGCTGCGGCAGCCTGGCCGCGGCGGCCGAGAAGCTGCACGTCACCCAGACCGCTATCACCGCACGGGTCAAGAACCTGGAAAACCAGTTGGGCAGTACGCTGTTCGTACGCAATCGCGCCGGCGCCCGCCTGACCGCCGATGGCGAGGCCTTCGTGGTGTACGCCAACCAGTTGCTGCAAACCTGGGAAGCCGCCAAGCGCGACCTGCCGTTGCCCGATGGCTATCGCAATGTGCTGCATATCGGCGGCGAAGTCAGCCTGTGCAACCCGTTGATGCTGGGCTGGGCCAAGGCGCTGCGCGAGCGGATTCCGGGGCACGCGCTGCGCACGGAAGTGCGTGAAGGCGAGTATCTGCTGCGCCAGTTGGAACTGGGTGTGCTCGACGCGGCACTGGTGTTCCAGCCGCAGTACTGGCCGGGCTTGCAGGTGGAGCAGGTGCTGGAAGAAAAATTGATCCTGGTGCAACTGGCAAGCAAGCCCGAGCCCTACGTGTATATCGATTGGGGCCCGGGCTTTCGCCAGCAGCACGACGCCGCCCTGCCCGACCGAGCGCGCGCCGCGGTGACTTTCAACCTGGGGCCGCTGGCGTTGCAGTACATCCTGGAGAACGGCGGCGCGGGGTATTTCCGCACGCGGGTGGTGCAGAGCTACCTGGACAGCGGCGTGATGCAGCGGGTGGCCAAGGCGCCGGAGTTCAGCTTCCCGACCTACCTGGTGTACTCGCGCGCACGGGATTCGGCGGTGCTGCAGCAGGCGTTGACGTTGTTGCGCGAGGTGGTCAAGGCCGAAGGCGATTGGTCGCAGCGCTGGGACCCGCTGATTTGAATCACCCTGGGCCTGCGGGTGTTTCCTTTAGCAGCCCAGCGATGAACAAGAAAAAGTCCCTCACCACAATGCAGAGCGCTTTCGTGACTGACTGGGATCAGGGCAGCCCTGCAACATTTGCGGGACAACGGCGCAAAAAAAGGGGCAGCCCCTGGAGGCTGCCCCTTCTGTTTCACATCACCCTGTCAGTGGACGATGTCCTGGTCGCAGATATGCCCCAGGCTGACGTACTGCACGTTGTCACCGCCAACACCCACGCCGGGGAATTCGGCCAGCTCGATGCGCCAGCCACCCTGGTTGTAGGTGGTCCTCCACTTGTACGGCACACCGGTGCTGCTGTCGTTGATCACCGTGGTGTAATCACCGACGCAAGTGCCGATATTGGCCGTGGCCTCGGACACGCCCGCGCTGTTGGTGGTCGCCTTGTAGTCGACCCAGCGGTAGTTGAAGTCGACAAAGTGGTTATCCACGCGCAACACCGGTGTGACGCCCAACAGCGGCGCGCCGGTGGAGTCCGACCACTGGGTCGACCAGTTCAACAGCCGCGCGGTTTGTGTGGCCAGCGGCATTTCGCTCACCGGCACCCGCACGATATTGTCACCTTTGACACTGCTGGCGTTCAGGCGCGGCGAGGAACCCAGGCTCAACTGGTAATACTTGCTTGGGTCCTGCACCGCAGCCGGATTGGCCCGCACACGCACCTTCACCGTGGTACCCGGCGCAACGCTCGGATAAGTGGAGGTAGAACCGGCCGGCACGGTGACCCAATTGGCGCCATCGAAGCGGTCGAAGATCCACTGGTCACGGCTGCCGTTCTCATCGCCCGCCAGGTACATGCTCACGCTTTGGCCACGTACCGCCTTGAAGTCGAAGTAATCGACATCGCCGGCATTGTCGAGGTTACCGCTGACCTTGTTCATCGAGTCGGGCAACGCGAACGCGGTTTGTGCGCTGTCGTTGGGCTCGAATGCGTCGATGTTGCTGTCCGCCGCCACGCCGAAACTGAACTGCGCGTTATCGGCGACCTTGGCCACCATGTACCAGTAGTAGTCGCCGGCCGGCAGTACACCGTTGAGGTATTCATCGGCATTGCCTGCGGCATCCGAAGAACCCACCACACTCAGATTGCCCTGGCCGTCATCCTGAAACAGGGTCAGCGACATATCCGCGCCTGCACTCTGGTTGACCAGTTGCACCTGCACCCGCGCGTTCTGCGGCAGGTTGAAGTGGTAGGCAAATTCGTTACCGGCCTGCACCGCATCGACGGTGTAGAGCGTGTTGATATCCAGGGTTGGAAACAACGGTTCAAACGCCGCGACAGCCGCGCTTTTCAGTTCGCTTTGCGCCGGCTTTTTCAGCTCACCGACCACACTGTCGAACGGCGCGGATTTGAGGGCTTTGGTCACTGTATTGGACTGGCCGGACTTGGCCGCCAACAGTTTTCGCTTGAGCTCAGCCGACACCTTCGACGCATCCGGCTTGCCGCCGGGTTTAAGCGCTTTGTTCACGGCCTGCTTGACCGCGTCGGCACTGAGTTTCTGATGCGCTTGATCAGCCAGGGCGAAGGCCGAGACAAAGCAGGAGGCCATCATGGCCGCGCCTAGCATAAGGGCTTTTTTCGATTTCATTTTTTATCCATCCATAGTTAAAAAATTGAAGCTCAGGTGATCGGCGACATCCGGTCACCTGGGATGGAATGTAGGACAATACTGTTTTTATGTACAGTACTTTCTTAAATTCTGTCGACCTTTCCGAAGGTGCCGATGACACCACCTAATACCCGGTCATCTCCAAATACCCCACCCCACCGTCGAATTTCACCGGCCCTTCCCAGTAAGGAATCCCCAGGTTCATCCACGCCTTCGGGTTGACGGCCTCGGTGGTGATGTCCAGGTGCTTGCCGGGAATTTTCAGCGACCAGCGCGTCGGAATACTGCGCCCGTCAATGTCGGTTGTGGTCAGTGGCGCCAGTTGGATATCGGCGTTGTGCAGGGTCTCGGTGCGTCCCTGGGCGTCGATCCAGGTGCCGGTGAGATAACCGCCACCGTCCTTTTGCCGCACGCGAAACAGCATCAGTTGTTCGCCGCGGTCCAGGTGCAGGGAGAACCAGTCCCAACCGGTCTGGCTGGCGGCCAGGGGCTGGCTGCTCCATTCGCGGTCGAGCCAGGCGGGGCCGCTGACCTGGTAGGTGCGGCCGTCAATAGTGAGGCTGCCGTTGGCGCTGAAAAACGGCTGGCTGTAGTAATAGGACGCCTGGCCCTGGTCGGATTTGCGGCTGTAGCCGTTATCGCCTTGCAGCACCAGCGGGCGGCTGGAAGTCAGTTGCAGGTCGTAGGCGAACTGCGCGCCGTTGGCCTTGAGTTGCAGGTCGGCCAAGGGGTTGGCGGCGCCTGGGCGGGTGGCGAAGTTCCAGTCATCAATCCAGGCGTTGAATGGCAGCGCCTGCGCCCCGGCCTGGCCGACACCGCCACGGGCGAAGCGCTCGGCGGCGTAGTGGCGGGTGGCGGAGGTGACGGCGGCATGGCCAAGCCAGAGGGTTGAATCGCGCCAGCCCGGTTGCGTCGCCCCCGCTTTCAGGGCATTGCGAAACAAGGTCCATTGCACGCCGAAAATGTTGCCCTGGGCGTCCTTGAGGTTGGCGGTGACGTACCACCATTCGATGCGAAAGCCTGGGTGCGGGCCGTGGTCGTCGGGGAAGGTGAAGACTTTACCGGGCACCACCTGGACGAAATCGGCCGCATCGCTGCCCAGGCCGGCGAAGCTTTCTTCGGGCTCGGGCGCCTTGTCGCACGCGCTCAGCAGCAACAAAGCCGCCCACGCCAACGCTTTAATCTTCATGGGCAAACGTCCTCAACAAATCCGCCGGGCGGCTGCGATACAGCTGCCATAACGGCCAGGCCGATGCGAGCAAAGTGGCAAGCATCGCCAGCCCCATCAACTGCGCCAGTTGCCACGGAAACACTTGCAACGGCAGGCGCCAACCAAAGGCTTGCACGTTGATCACCGCATCCAGGCACCACGCCAACAGCACCCCCAACGGCAACGCCAGCACCAGGGTGAGTACCGCCAGCAGCCAGGTCTGGCCCAGGTTGAGCAGCATCAGTTGGCGGCGCGTCACCCCCAGCGCCCACAACGGCGCCAGTTGGCCGAGGCGACTCTGGCTTTGGGTGAGCAGGCTGATGAACAGCGCCACACCGGCGACGCCAAGGGTCAGGCTGTTCAACGCGGCGGTGGCGGCGAAAGTGCGTTCAAATACCTGGCTGGACCACCCCTTGAGTTGCTGTTGATCGACGATGCGGCTGTCTTCCAGGCCGAATTGGCGCTGCACTTCGCGCACCAGCGGCTGTACGTCTTGCGGCGCCACGCGCAGGTTGAAACGCACCGGTGACAGCGTCGGCCAATGCGCGAGCAAGTGTTTGACGTTGACCAGCAGATGGCCTTTGGGGTTGCCGTAGTCGGCGTAGATCCCGACGATTTTGGGTGCCCACGGGCCATGGGGCGTGGGCACTTGAAGTGTGTCGCCCAGCCCCACATTCAAGCGTCGCGCCAATTGCTCGCTGAGCATCACACTGTCGTCTTGCAGCAGGCGGTCCCAGGGCGTGCTTGTCGCCTCCAGCAACGGCCAGTGCTGGCGATAGGTGGGGTCGTCGACCACGCCGAACACCTCCGCCGGCCACCCTTGCAACTGCACCGCGACCTGCCAGCTGGGCAGCACTGCCTGCACCTGCGGTTGTTGCGTCAGCCAGGCCTGAAGCTGCTGCGCCTGGGCTGGATTTTGCGGGTTGAGGTACAGCTCGGCGGTGAGACGCTGCTCCAGCCAATTATTGAACGTGCTGCGAAAACCCGAAGTCATGGAGCCTGCGCCGATATTCGCCGCCAGGGCCAACAGCAGCGCCATCAGCGCCAGGCTCAAGGCCGGCAGTTGCTGGCGGCAATCGGCGAGAAACCACTGGCCCAGCACCGAACGACTGCGCCCCAGCACGCCCTTCAACAACGCATTGAGCAGCACCGGAAGGCCGAGTGCGGCGCCCAGCAGCAGCGCCGCCATCAGCACAAACCCGGCGGCCAGGCTGTTGCCGCGCCACAAGGCCAGCAGCGCAACCAGCAGCGCCGCACCCGCCACCCAGCCCTGGCGTTGCAACCAACGGCCATGGGCCTCATGCCAGGCCTGGGCGTTGGCCAGCGCCAGCAGCGGCAAGCGTGCCGCGCGCCACAGGCTGCCGGCCCCGGCGAGCAACGCACCCACCAGGCTCAAGCCCAGGCCCGCCAACCACCACCAGGGGCTCAAGCTCAGTTGGCCTGCGACTTCGGCGCCGTACAGCCCGCGCAAGCTGGCAGCCACATCCGGCAGCAACAGACTGGCGAGCAGGTAACCGCTGGCCACACCGAGCATGCCGCCAAGCAACGCCAGGAACCCCAGTTCCACCCCCAGGCTCAGGATCAGCATCCGTGCGCTGACCCCGCAGGCACGCAAGGTGCGCAGCAGGCCCCGGCGTTGCTCAAGGGCCAGGCCGATGGCCGCGTGCACGATAAACAGCCCCACCACAAAAGACAAAAAGCCCAAGGCGTCGAGGTTCAGGTGAAAGCTTTCGGTAAGGCGCGAGAGGTTATTGTCGTCGCCCTGCTTGAGTTGCAGCCCGGCAGGCGGCGTGGGATGGCGGGCGGCGAAGGTGTTGTCCACCAGCAGGCGCGACAGCCGCCCGGGCATGTCGAGCAGCGGTTGGGCGAAACCGATATCGGTGAGCAGCATGCCGGGGGCCATGTCCGCTTGAACCTGCAACGGCGGCAGGCGTTGCCCGTTGGCCGTCAGCGGTTGCTCGCCTTCATGCAAGCCGAGCGCCTGCAAGGTCTGCGCGGCAATCCAGGTGCGCCCCGGCGCCTCGAAAAACGCCAGCATCTGTGCCTGGCTCAAGCGCTGCCCCGCCACGCTGCCGCTACCGGGTAACGACACCGGCTCGATGCCCATCAATTGCAGACGCTGCTGTTCATGCCCCTTGAGCACGACCCGGCCCTGCACCACCGGAGACACCGGCCACCCGGCACGGCGCAGGTCGGCGAACAACGCTTGCGGGAATCCGGCATCGTCCGGCGCGCTCAAGCTGGCTTGAGGTTCGCCGCCGATCAACTGGCTGGCGCGCGCGTAACCGTCCCGCGCCTGGCTGTTGAGGGCTTGCACGCCGGTCAATAGCGCGGTGGCCAGCCACAGGCCGGTCAACACGCTGAAAAACTGCACGGGATGGCGCCGCCAATGGCTCAACAACGCACGCAGCGCCCAGTAGAACACCGCCATCTCAGCGCGGCTCCATCGGCACGACGCGGCCGTGGTGCAGCACGACCTGCTGATCCAGGCGTGCAGCCAGACGCGGGCTGTGGGTGACCATCAACAGGCTGGTGGGGCTGTCGCGCAGCAGGTCGAGCAGCAGTTGCAGCACTTCATCGCTGGTGGTTTCGTCAAGGTTGCCGGTGGGTTCATCGGCCAACAGCAAACCGGGCCGGGACGCCAGTGCGCGGCCCACCGCCACCCGCTGTTGCTGGCCGCCGGACAGCTGCTCGGGGTAACGCTTGAGCAAGTCGCCCAGCCCCAGGCGTTCCACCAACTGCGCCTGCCACTGCGGATCGAAACGCCCGGCCAGGCGCGCCTGGAACGCGAGGTTGTCCTCGACACGCAAACTGCCGATCAAATTGAACTGCTGGAACACCAGGCCGATTTCGGTGCGGCGCCAATGGGCCAACTGCCCTTCGTTGAGACGATCCAGGCGCTGGCCACCGACCAGAATACTGCCGCCGTCCACACGGTCCAGCCCGGCCACCAGGTGCAGCAAGGTGCTCTTGCCGCTGCCGGATTCGCCCATCAGCGCCAGGCTGCTGCGCGCACCCAGGTGCAGGTCGACACCCGCCAGCACCGCCAGCGCGCCTTGGGGGGTGGCGTAGTTTTTTACAACACCGTCTACCTGCAACATACGAACACTCGGGTTAAGGACTGCAAACGAGAATAACGGCTGCTGAGCGCGCCTACGCAATTTTTTCACATTGATTTCACCGCTTGCCCACCCTCAACACTTTAAATTCCCCACCCAAGCATAATTAACCGAAAACTTTAAAGTTGCCCCAAACGGTGTTTCTTACTACTCACATGTTCAGCTCAAAGACAGCCCCCTTGTGACAGGCTTCTGCTCCACTACTACGAGTACCCGCCGTATTAGTTGCCTCAGTCTTTTAACAACAAAACAATCATTCATGCCAATGGTGAACAGCGTGGCGGACATTACCCTGACCAAACCCCGAGGGGCCAGGTTAAAACGCCTGAAAAAATTCAGGGTGCCGGTGGCGAGCGTCGTCGTGTTCGCACTGCTGGTGAGCGGTTTTTTATTCTGGCCAAGGTCACCGCAAGATTTGGGCATAGGCAACCGCCTGGTCACCTCCGGGGTGCTGGCCAGTTGGCGCAACGGCGACCTGATCGTGCTGGTGCGTCATGAAGAGCGCTGCGACCGATCGAACAACCCCTGCTACGGGCCGGCCGACGGCCTGACCCTCAATGGCACGCAACGCGCGGCCGAGCTGGGAATGGCCTTTGAAACACTGGGCATGGAGCGCACCGACGTGCTCAGCAGCCCCACCACGCGCACCGCGCAGACGTCGCTGTTCATGTTCGGCAAGACCGAGCTGTCCCCTGGCCCCCTCGCTATCTGCGGAAACGCCATGGGCGAGGAAATCCTCGGCCATAAACAGGCGGATCGCAACCTGATGCTGATCACCCACAGCGCCTGCATGAGTGATTTCCAGGAGGCACTCGGCTATCCCCACGCGCAGGCCGCCGAGTACGGCAGCGCCCTCTTCGTGCAGGTATTGCCCAACGGCAAACTCAACGCCATCGGCACTATGAAAAGCCACGAATGGGCTGCCGCACTGAAGCAACTTTAAACACACTTTTTTACATATTGCCGGGTATTGCGTTCAGCAAGACGACAGCCTGCGTCTGGCATTTTAAGTGCGCCTGTTAGTTCAGGACGCCCTAACTTCCCAATGAATTAGTGACCCTCCAGATGCTCGACGCCTTTAATTATTTAAACTTTGCGCACGTAACTGAACGTCAAGCAGCGAGGCTTTCATGAGCCGATTGAAACCCTTGCCGGTGCTGGTGCTTGGCCTGATCGTTTTCTTCGTGCTGCCTTTGGGCTTGCACGGTTTGTGGATCCCGGATGAAACCCGCTACGCCCAGGTCAGCCAGGAGATGCTGATGAGCGGCAACTGGGTGGCGCCGCACTTCATGGGGCTGCGTTATTTTGAGAAACCGGCCGCGGGCTATTGGCTGATTGCCCTGGGCCAGGCCATGTTTGGCGAGAACCTGTTCGGCGTGCGTATCGCCTCTGTCCTGAGCACGGCGCTGAGTGTGCTGTTGGGCTACCTGATTGCACGCCGCCTGTGGAACGACCCGCGTAAAAGCTTCGCCTGCGCTCTGCTCTACATGAGCTTTGGCCTGGTGGCCGGGCAAGCCGGGTATTCCAACCTCGATCCGCAATTCACGTTCTGGGTCAACCTGAGCCTGGTCGCGCTCTGGTTTGCCCTCGACAGCGCCACGCCACGCGCTCGTCTGGGTGCCTGGGCCTTACTGGGGCTGGCGTGCGGCGTGGGCTTCATGACCAAGGGCTTTCTGGCGTGGCTGCTGCCGGTGTTGGTCGCCCTGCCCTACCTGATTTGGCAGCGCCGCTTCGGCGAGTTGTTGCGTTACGGCCCTCTGGCGATCCTGGTCGCAGTTCTGGTCTGCCTGCCGTGGGCGTTGGCGATCCATGTGCGGGAACCGGACTACTGGCGCTTTTTCTTCTGGCATGAACACATCCGCCGCTTCGCCTCGGACACTGCGCAGCATGCGCGGCCGTTCTGGTTTTTCCTGCCGATCATGGTGGTCGCATGCCTGCCCTGGTCTGCACTGTTGCCCACCGCCCTGTTCAAAGCGTGGAAGGACAGACGCCAGCCAGCCATTGCCTTTCTCGGCCTGTGGCTATTGCTGCCCCTGGGCTTTTTCAGCCTGAGCAGCGGCAAGCTGCCGACCTACATCATGCCGTGCCTGCTGCCCCTGGCGCTGCTGATGGGCCATGCCTTGATCGACCTGATCGACCAACACAAAACCCGTGCGATCGCCATCAACGGCGCGCTCAACTTCGCCCTCGGCATGGCGGCCATGGTGACGTTGATTTACCTGCAGATCGCCAACCCGGTCTACAGCAACAGCCACGCCGAAATGTTCAGCCTGTCCCTGACCTTTATCGTGCTGCTGGGCTGGATTTTGACCAACCTGCTGCAAGCGATGCGCCCGTTGACGTTATGGGCGATGCCGGCGCTGGGCATAGGCCTGCTGGTGGCGCTGCTGCCGGTGGGCATGCCGCAAATCATCGCGGATAACGAAATGCCCGACCAGTTCGTGCTTGAACATCTGGATGAACTGCAACAAACCCATGCCTTACTGAGCAACGAACTGGGCTCGGCGTCTGCCCTGGCGTGGCGCCTGCGCCGGCCACAGGTGGCGCTCTACAACACCGCCGGTGAACTGCGCTACGGCCTGGACTACCCCGATGCGCAACAGCGCAAGGTCACGCTGGACAACGTTCAGTCCTGGTTGACCGAGGCCCGCAAGCAGGGCTCGGTAGGCGTGCTGATGCGCGTCAAAAGCACCAGCGAACACCGTGAGGAAGGCCAACTGCCGCCCGGTGGCAAGCGCTACCGCAAGGGCAACCTGGTACTGACGATCTACCCTCATCAACCTTGATCGCCCTCAACAGGACCTGCCCATGCGCTTCTGGAAAACCGAACGCGGCGCCCTTGCCTTATTACTGGGTGTCTCGGCCCTGCTCCTGCTGCTGGGCCTGGGCAGCCGCGACCTGTGGGGGCCGGAAACCCGCTGGGCGAACATTGCCCTGCAGATGCTGCAAAGCGGTGACTACTTCGATCCGTATCTGAAAGGCGCCCCCTATTACGACAAACCCCTGCCCTCTTACTGGCTGATCACCGGCTTCGCCAACCTGATGGGTGGCCTCGGCCCGTGGTCACTGCGCCTGTCATCGGTGATCGCAGCATGGCTGAGCATCTGGCTGGTGTACCTGATCGGCGAACAGCTGTTTCGCAAAGGCACCGGGTTGATCGCCGGATGGATGCTCGCCACCACCTTCTACTTCCTGTTCTGGGCCCGAGTGGCCACGGCCGACGTGCTGACCGTGTGCGGCGTGCTGGCGGCGGTCTGGTGGTATTGGCGTGGGCCGGACGACACTCGGCTGGGGCGCTATACCGTTTTCTTCCTGTTGCTGGCGGCTACATCGCTGTTCAAAGGCTTGATCGGCTTCGTATTGCCAGGGCTGGTGCTGCTGCCGCACCTGCTCAGCCAACACCGCTACAAACGCCACCTCAACCTGCGGCTGGTACTGGCCGTGCTGATCGCCGGCGCGTTCTACGCCATCCCGTTCGTGCTGTCCCACCGCTACGGCGCCCCTGCCTACGGCGAGAGCGGCCTGGAGCTGGTGTTTCGTGAAAATGTGGTGCGCTTCTTCGATCCCTTCGACCACATGGGTCCGATCTACACCTACCTGATCTACCTGCCGGTCTACACCCTGCCCTGGGCGCCGTGCTGGATACTCGGCGCGTGGCTCGCCCTGCGTCACTGGCACCGCACACCGCCCAACGTACGCTGGCTGGTGTGGGGCCTGGGCCTGTTGTTCGTCTTCTTCACCGCCAGCGGCAGCCGACGCAGTTACTACGTACTGCCTCTGGTGCCCTTCGCCCAATTGCTCGCCGCCTGGTGGCTGAGCGAACGCCTGCGCCAACAACCGACCCGTTGGCCGCGCTGGCAAAAAAGCTTCGGCATCGCCGCAGGCCTGCTGCTGTTGGTGCTGGGCGTCCTCTATCCCTGGAGCACCGGCAACGGCGGCGTCACCCGCTTCGCCGAAGACGTACAAGCCCAGGCGGTGAAAAGCGCACCCTGGAACCAATGGCAACTGGTACTCGTGGAAGTGGACAACAAATTGCCGATGTACCTGCAAAACGGTGGCAAGCCGTTCTACTACGTGAGCGAAACCCAAGACTTCCCGCGCCACGGCGACAGCACCGCGTTCATGGCCTGGCTGGAAAAAACCAGCGGCCAGGGCTTTGATCCGCAGCACACGATTATCGTCACACAATATTCCAGGCAAGACCCCGAGCCGTTGGCGTTTCTGGGGGCTGATCATCAGGTGGTGACGACGCAGCCGGATAATGGGGAGCGGTTGTTTCAGAAGCGGTCGGGAGGGAGTGTGGCGTTTATTCCAACAGGGCATTACTGGCCGCATGAATAAACGCTTCATCCAGACTGCTGGCTTCATACGTGCGCATGAAGTCAGCCGCATCGGTAAAGCGGTTAAAACGTCGTTGACTAAGCATGTAAAAATCATCGCAGTGAGTGACAACCTCGTCGACGTTATGCGACGAAACCAGCACTGCGACCCCCTCCGCCGCCGCTCCCTCCAGACACTTCCAGATGTGATACCGAAACTCGGGATCTACCCCAGCAGTTGGCTCATCAAGAATGACGAGATCAGCGCCAACACAAAGCAGCGACAACGTGAAAAACCAGCGTTTTTCCCCATAGCTGCAAACGGAAGATTTTTTCTTCCAGATCTCGCAATAACGCTCGGCGATGCCTGGGCTCCATTTTTCAATCTTTCGCAGTGCATGCCGTTGCGTGACAGGTGTTCAATGGCTATGAGTCTGACCCGTAGCATTGCCGACACTCAGAACCCACAGTTTTACGCCGAAATGGACGAACTTATTTCAAGCAGCGGCCAGGTAAGTTTCGCCGCTACCCCGCAGAGTCTGTGGACAAATGGGTACCGATCCATCTGGTGGACCTCAGCGAGTAGAGCCTGGATGAACTGAGCGACATCAGCCTTTCCACACGCGAACAGGAGGTCTGCCTGGGCCTGTTCACCGGCGGCACCGTGCCGCAGATCGCGGAAAAATTCAGTGTGAAAAACAGCTCGATTGAAACCTGCCTCAAGCGCGCCGCCGCCAAGCTCGGCGTAAGTGGCCGGCACGGCTTGGCCAAGTGGATGGTGGGCGCTTGATGCACGAACTGAGGCTCACCACCGACACGCTGCCTCAGCGGGTAAGCAGGCGCATCTGTAGACCGCACGCTAGAGCAACTTCAGGCCAACGGCGGAACGGCTGCTCCAGTCGCGTTTATTCAGTGGCTGTTTGTGGCCATAACTGTCCAGGAAGCCGTCCACCACTACCATTGAATGAAAGGCGCTGGCGACCGTGCCGATGGCTCCGTCCAGGAAGTCCTGGAGAGTGGCGGGGGCAACGAAGTCTTTTAAGCCCAGGCGCCTCAGCGCCTGCCCCGGGTACTCGCCATCATTCAAACTGTGCATCGCAGCGGCGAAACTTTTGTTGGCCTCGCCGTCATTGTTTTCGAGATACGCGCGCTTGGCGCTGACTGCATACAAGAACTGCGCATTGACCCATACATCGTTGGGCTGGTCGGCGCCGAAATTCGCCCCTGTTTTGGCCTGTCGCAACTCTTCATGGGTAATGTCCAGTTTGAAAGCGTCACGCATGACAATACGGTAGCCGATATCGGTGGCCTGTATGGACTCGTAAATACCGTGCGGGTTGTGACCGAACCTCATCATGGCGGCTTTTATGGCGGACACGGTTACGCAATTACCTTCTGTCAACTGGTAAAAGTTCTTGAAAATATCATTGGGTTTAACGCCCGTGTTCGCCGGTGTTCCTTTCAGGAACTCGTCGCGATTATTAATGCGCCGCTCGAATCGCGCAGATAAAAGCGTTAATAAACGCTCCAGCTCTCCTACCAGGCTATCCAACGAGTCGACGGCTGCGGCGGGTGTAACCTCACTGGAAAAACCTGAAGCAATGACGGCATCACGCGCCTCGGCGAAGCCAGAGACAGCATAATCAACGTTAGACACTAACATCCTCTATCACTCGCATAACTAATTTAAAAAAGGCGCACGAAGTCACAGCGCCATGATCACTACGGCACACAGTTATTAATAAAAAGCAGGTCTGAAAAGCAGGTTTAATTAACTCAGTCGCGAAGCGTTACAACCTTCAATGATGGCGAAACCGGCGTGTTGTATAACTGCCCTTCCATGGTCCCCTCGAAGATAGCGCCATTCTTGTTTCCCGCCCCCTTGTCCAATGGCACCCCGACGCGCGCGCCCAATGCACCGGCATCGATGACCTGCAGATGCTCCTTCAGCCCCAGGTACGACAACGCCCTGTCGACGGCAATACCCTCTCCCGCCGCCGCCAGCACGCCTGGGTAAGTCCGGTGGGCGTGGTAAGCGCTGTCGTTGCCATACAGGCTCATAAAAGGGTCCGTCGCCTTCTCACGCTCCAACTCCATGTGCTGGCGCTTGCTCATCACCCCAAACAGAAATTGCGCATCCTTGACCATGCCTTCATCACCGCCACTGAACTTCGCCGCCCTGGCCGCCAACTGCAGTTCTTCACGGGTGATATGCAGCGTGAAGTTGTCTCGCATCATCACGTCGTAGCCGTCCCCGGCCTTGACGACTTCCTTGAAAACCCCACCTGGGCTTTGCCCGAAGGTGGCCATGGCAAGTTTCACCGCCGCGACGTGCTCCTCTCTGCCTGTGGTGCCCTGGTAGGGATAATGCTCATACGTGGCGCGCAGCCCGTTGCGAATATCGTCGGGCTTTTGCCCTTTGGGTTTTTCAGACAAAAACCTGTTCGACGGCGTGCTGTTTTTATCGGCAAACATTTCAATAAGCTCAGTATCAAAAGCGGTTCGAGTACTGGCCAGGTTTGGTCGATTCATAAACGCTGCCAATTGTTCTTTCCATACGCTCTTGCTGGGCTGCACAGGCTCATCAGCCGGCGCGACATCGATCAGCATCTTGGGCATCACATTCACGCGCGGTTTGGGTATCAGCGCTACGGGTGGCTGCGGGGCGGGTAGCGCGTGTTCATCGTTCATCCATGTTTTAAGCGATATCACGAGGCTGCCGAGCAACTTCAACAGTTCATTCAATTTTTGATCATTGCCGCTCGACTGGGAAGTTTGACCAACGCCATGCAATGCCGGCAGTTGTCCGAAACGATTGAATCGCTCCGGACTTGACTGGCCCGGTGTTTTATCCGGCTGTTGCGGAGTGTTATAGGCGCCCTGAGCGTGCCTGATGTCAGACGTGTTGAGCGTGACCATCTTGTTTAGCCTCATTTATTAAAAGGATGGAGTACTTGCCGACCGTCACCGCAGGTCTTGAATCCAACAAGTACTCATGGGTGGCAAGTCGGTGAGATAGGTTCCTGTTATGAGCGGGGCAACAGGTAACAACGTCCTTCTATTTCAGCTGATTTCTATCGGAAAATTCCTCAACCTCGATATTTTCATCCGAACAATGCTCAGCGCACACCCCACTGCCGCGGCCGATGTTCACCGGCAAAAACACCGCCGCCCCTGGGGGTTGAGAGCTGCTGATGTTTGCACGTCAATTCAGAGCCAACACGCAAAAAAATGTGGGAGAGAACCTGCCCCCGATAACGATGTTTCAGGCACCTGTACGGTGACTGACACGCCGCCATCAGGGGCAAGCCCTAATGCCAGTCAGTTAAGGAGGAGCGCTTTACCGTGGCGAGGGAGCTTGCTCCCGCTGGACTGCGCAGCAGTCCCATTTTCTGGGGTCGCTTCGCGGCCCAGCGGGAGCAAGCTCCCTCGCCACAGGCCGACGGTTG
>NZ_JASLAW010000092.1 GCF_030147005.1 Pseudomonas sp. | reverse complement strand
GACAGAACAGGATATGGCCCTTGGTGCACCAATGGTCGGCCAGGTAACCGGCCGTGTATTCCACCATCCGTACCCGAATGCTGCCCAAATGCTGCGTGCGCCAATAGGCGGTTCCGGTAATGCCTTTGTGTTCGGTAGGCTCGATGGTGGACCAGTCGGTGGTGCCGAAGGGGATGCCGGTGATATCCATGTCGACTCGCATGCGGGAGGAGGGGAGCGGACGAATGTAGCTGAGTCGATAGCGCACAGGAAGAAATCCCTGCCAATAAAAAACCCCGATCAATTTCTTGATCGGGGTTTTCGGTATTTGGTGCCCAGAGACGGAATCGAACCGCCGACACGGGGATTTTCAATCCCCTGCTCTACCGACTGAGCTATCTGGGCAACGGGGCGCATTAAACGGGTTTTTCAGGGGGTCGTCAAGCAAGTTTTCAAAAAATATTTAATTATTACCGTCGCTTACGTGCCGACCCCGGTTTTTGATCAATTATTGAGCAGGTGGGACGTAACCTTCGGCCTGGGCGTATTCCTCGCCGGAAAAGAACTTGTCCATTTCGCCCTGCAGGTATTTGCGGTCTTCGGCGTTCATCATGTTCAGGCGTTTTTCGTTGATGAGCAGGGTCTGGTGTTTTTGCCAGTTGGCCCAGGCTTCAGCGGAGACGTTATCGTAGATGTCCTGGCCTTTGGCACCCGGAAAAGGGGCGCGTTCGAGGGCGGGCAGTTCTTTGTGATACTTGCGGCACGTGATGGTGCGGGTCATGACGACTCTCCTGCGTTCAATACTTCAGCCGCGCGCTTCAGCAGTTTCTTTACCGGGGCGGCAAGACCCAGGCGCGGCGGGGTGGCGAGGTTATACCAGAGCCAGTCGGCCTCGGCCACGTGATGGGCGCTTTCCTCGACCTGGACCAGCCAGGGTTCGATGGCCAGCTGGAAGTGGCTGAAGGTATGGATCAGCCCTGGCAGTTCCTGGTGTTTGCCCAGTGCCAGCGCGTGCTGGTTGGCCAGATGATCCAGGTCTTCCAGGTCGTCCAGCTCCGGCAGGCTCCACAAACCGCCCCACAGGCCAGTGGAGGGGCGACGATAAAGCAGAATCGCGCCCTCGGCATTGGCCAGCATGGGCATCAGCGTGCGTTTCTGTGGGATAGCCTTGCGTGGCTTGGGGATCGGGTAGCGCGTCTCCAGGCCCAGCATATGGGCTTCGCAGCCTTTTTCCAGTGGGCACAGCAGGCAACTGGGCTTGCTGCGGGTGCAAAGGGTGGCGCCCATGTCCATCATCGCCTGGGTGTACGCATTGACGCGATCATGGGGCGTGAGGCGCTCTGCCGTGGCCCACAGCTGCTTGGCGACCTTTGGTTCGCCCGGGTAGCCCTCTTGCGCGGTAAAGCGTGCCAGCACGCGCTTCACGTTGCCGTCGAGGATGGGCGCGCGCAGGCCCATGCTCAGGCTGGCAATGGCCCCGGCGGTGGACAGGCCGATGCCGGGCAGTTCGGTGAGCTTTTCGACGTCCCTTGGAAACTCGCCGCCGTATTCGGCTACCACGATCTTTGCGGTCTTTTGCAGATTGCGCGCCCGAGTGTAGTAACCCAGGCCGGTCCACAGGTGCAGCACTTCGTCTTCCGGCGCGGCGGCCAGCGCCTGGACTGTCGGCAAGGACGCCATGAACCGGTCGAAGTAATTGAGCACAGTGCTGACCTGAGTCTGTTGCAGCATGATCTCCGACACCCACACCCGATAAGGCGTAATACCTTGTTGCCAGGGCAGGTCGTGGCGACCGTGGCGGTCGTACCAGTCGAGTACCGCCTCTGAAAACTGCTCATTTCTCATCGGTTGAACAAGCCTTTCAATGCGTCTTTGAGCTTTGGATTCACTTTGTCGAGTTTCTCTTCGAGCTTCTCGTTAAGGCGATTGCCGGCCGCTTTGATGGCGACTTGGCCAAGGCCGTCCTTGTCCAGGCGGCAGGCCTTGGCGCCCAGCTCAAGCGGGCCACGGCAACGCAACGGCACTTCGATGCCCTGGAAGTTGGCGCCGACCTGGCAGGCCGGGTCCGGAACGTCGCGCTGGTCGCCTTCAACGATGATGCCCACCCGGTAGTCCATGCCCAGTACGCGCAGGTCGACATCACCGTTGCCATTGAGCGTCAGCCCAGGAATGCGCACCTTCAGGTCAGGGTTGCTGGCCACGCCGTTGCGCAACGTCAAGTTGCCGCGCAGTTCCTGGAAGGGGGTGTCCTTGCCTTGTGGCGTGGTGCTCAGGGTTTTGCGGTTGAGCAGGGCAATACCGGTACACAGTTGTTGCTCGATGTTGGCATTGAGCAATACGCCGTTGTTGATGACGATGCTGGAGGTGCCGTTGAGGCTGTCGATCAGAGCTTTCTGGCTGTTACCTCGGCCACTTAGATTGCTGTCGAGGGTAATCAGGCCTTTGACCGGAGGGTTTTTTCCCTGGGCCTGAAGGATCTTTTCTATGGGTACTTGCTTGATATGGGTTTGCAGCGCCAAGAGCGGGATGTCCTGGCGCACGTCGAGGGTGCCGTTGGCCTGGAACGTGCCGTTGTAGAGGCCACCGCTCAGGGCGTCGAGCGTGAGCTGGCCATCGATTCCTGAGGCTTTCAGTACCGCGTTCTGTATCGGCAACTGGCTCAGGGTGAGTTGGCCGAACGCGAGGTCCGCGTTGATATCCAGGCTGCGCAGGCGCGTCAGCGGCAGCAGTTTGTCGCTGCTCCAGGCGGCTTTGGTCGGGGCTTCCGGCAGCGGTGTGGTACCGCCGGCAGCCATCGCACCGGCCTCGCTGCTCTGCACTTCGGCCTGGCGGGCGGCCGCCGTGCCTTTGGCGGTCTCGGATTTGGCCGGCAGGTAATTGTCGGCGTTGAAGGTATCGCCCTTGAGCTGCACGCGCATGGACTGCTTGGCGAAATCATCGACGGCCACACGCCCGGTGAAGGTGCTGCCATCGAGTTTCAGGTTCAGGTCCTCCAGCGCAACATTGGTCGGCGTGCCTTTAAGGCGGCTGACCAGTTCGACTTTGCTCAGGCTGCCCGGTGCCATGGCCGGCAGAGGGTGGCCGACGCTCTCAAGAAACTTGGCCAGGTCAAACTGGGCGACCGACATTGCGCCGCTGATCTGCGCACTGTTGCTCAGATCAGTGACCCTGAGTTCGCCCAGAGCACGCAGTTGGTTGGCCGAGAGTTTCAGGTTGGTCCATTCGGCGATGTTGGCCGCCTGGTCCACCAGCAATTGGCCTTGGGTGGAGAAGGTCAGCGTTTTGCCTTGCAAGGGTTCGCCAGTGGCCTCGCCACTCAGGCGCATGTCTTCGAACTGGTAGCGTTTGAGGGCGCGCTGAATGCGCAAGTTACCGTTCAGCTCGGTCTTGAGCCGCATTACCGGCTGGTTGCTGCCGAGGAATGCGGTGAGTTTCAGCGGAATGCTGGCGCCTTCGTGGATGGCGCCGGCGCTCAGCTGAATGCTTTCGGCGCTGAATTGCTTGCCGGTCTGTTCATCGTTGTATTCAACGCGGGCGTTGTTGATGGTCAGGCTGTCGATGTCCAGGCGGATCGGCTGCGGCGGTTTTTCCGGCTTGGCTTGCACCACCGGTTCGACCGGCGCGGGGGCGGGCGTGTCCGAGGCTTCGTCGGGCAGGTTCTTGCCGATGTCTTCCCAGTTGCCATGGCCGTTCTTGTCGCGGTTGAGGCGCAGGTTCAGGCCTTCGACCCGCACATCGCTCATCTGCACTTCGCGGCGCAGCAGCGGCAGCACGCGTACCGACAGGCCGAGCATCTGCAGGTCGGCGAACGGTTGGGTCGGGTTGGTCAGGGTCGCCACACCGGCTTCGTGCAGCTCCAGGCCCAGCCAGGGGAACAGGCTCCAGCCGATGTCGCCATTGAGCGTCAGCTCGATGTGGGCCTTGTCGCGGGCAATCTGGCGAATTTCTTCTTTGTAGTCGTTGGGATCGAAGAGGTGGGTCAGGGCAAAGCCGAGAGCCACAATGATCAGCAACAGCCCGAGAAATACCAGACCCAGGATTTTGCCGAACGCTTTCATGGGCGAGTCCTTGTATGTCGATTTCAAAATTTAGCCGCAGAGTATAACGCCCGGCGGCCTGCATCAGTTCGCGGATGGTTACATTGTATCTACGACCGGCGAAACAGGATGTTGGCGTCAAATAAAACAGCTGCACTGAAAAAAGTGATGTCAATTTGGTTTTTCTCGCGTGCACAGGTGCTAATCTTTGCGCGTTCGTCCGCCTTCTGCGACGTATCGTCGCGCCAAAATGGAGTTTCACTCAAAAAAACGGCCACGCGTTGCGTGCAAGGTCGAGGGGGAAGAGCGCCTGACGGACGCATACCAATAACTGGGGGAAACACCAATGAGCACTAGCACTGCGGCCGGTATCAACGCCGCGCAGCCTGCGTTCCTGTCCAAGGAACGCATTATCGCCAAGCCAGGCTTCAACCGCTGGCTGGTTCCACCGGCCGCCCTGGCCATCCACTTGTGCATCGGCATGGCCTACGGCTTCTCGGTGTTCTGGCTGCCGTTGTCCAAGGCGCTGGGTGTCACCGCTCCGGTCGCTTGCGCGCCGGACATGAGCTTCATCACCCAAGTCTTTTCGTCCCAGTGCGACTGGCCCATTTCCATGCTGGGCTGGATTTACACCCTGTTCTTCATCTTCCTGGGTTGCTCGGCAGCGATCTGGGGCGGCTGGCTGGAACATGCCGGACCACGCAAGGCCGGTGTCGTATCGGCGCTGTGCTGGTGTGGTGGCCTGCTGATCTCGGCGCTGGGTATCTATACCCACCAGATCTGGTTGATGTGGATCGGCTCCGGGGTCATTGGCGGTATCGGCCTGGGCCTGGGTTATATCTCGCCGGTCTCGACCCTGATCAAGTGGTTCCCGGACAAGCGCGGCATGGCCACCGGCATGGCGATCATGGGCTTCGGCGGCGGCGCGATGGTAGGTGCACCTCTGGCCGCGGCGCTGATGGGCCACTTCGCTTCGCCGACCAGCGTGGGCGTATGGCAGAGCTTCCTGGTAATGGCTGCGATCTACTTCGTGTTCATGATCGGCGGCGCATTGTCCTATCGCGTTCCGCCGACCGGCTGGAAGCCTGAGGGCTGGACCGCTCCGGCGAAAAAAGCCAGCAACGCGATGATCACTCACCGTCATGTGCATGTGAACGTAGCGTGGAAAACCCCGCAGTTCCGTCTGGTATGGCTGGTGCTGTGCCTGAACGTGTCGGCCGGTATCGGCATCCTCGGCATGGCTTCGCCGCTGTTGCAGGAAGTGTTCGGCGGCAAGTTGCTGGGGCTGGATGTACCGTTTGGTCAACTGGATGCCGGGCAACTCGCATCGATCGCCGCCATCGCGGCAGGCTTCACCGGCCTGTTGAGCCTGTTCAACATCGGTGGCCGGTTCTTTTGGGCGTCGTTCTCCGACTACCTGGGTCGTAAAAACACCTACTTCGTGTTCTTCGCCCTGGGCTTTGCCTTGTACGCGCTGATCCCGAACCTGGGTCACCTGGGCAACGTGGCGCTGTTCGTGGCGGCGTTCTGCATCATCCTGTCGATGTACGGCGGTGGTTTTGCGACGGTCCCGGCCTACCTGGCCGACTTGTTCGGTACGCAAATGGTCGGCGCGATCCATGGTCGCCTGCTGACGGCATGGGCTGCGGCCGGCGTGCTGGGCCCTGTGTTGGTGAACTACCTGCGTGAATATCAGCTGAGCATCGGCGTTGAGCGCGCGGCGGCCTATGACATCACCTTGTACATCCTCGCAGGCCTGCTGGTACTGGGCTTTATCTGCAACCTGCTGGTGCGTCCGGTGGCCGACAAGTACTTCATGACCGACGCCGAACTTGCCGCCGAGCAGGCGCTGGGCCATGACAAAGGTGCTGACGCCAGCACCGTGCTGGAGTGGAAAGCCTCCGCCGGCAGCAAGCCATTGGCGATTGCCGCCTGGCTGGTGGTGGGTATTCCGTTGGCGTGGGGTGTGTGGGTGACCCTGCAGAAGACGGCGGTGTTGTTCCACTAAGCATTGCAACACGCTTGTGGGCCCGGTTCCTGGAGCCGGGCTTGCTGGTGAGGGAGCTTGCTCGCGCTGGGTCGTGCGGCGGCCCCAATCGATTCACCGCGCAGTTTCAGAAAGCATGCGGTGACAGGTTTGGGGCCGCTGCGCAGCCCAGCGCGAGCAAGCGCCCTCGCCACAACACGAAAGCCCCGCAGTTGTACGCACATGTCTATCCCCGACACTCCATCAGTCTTATCCCCTCCGATGTTTCTGTTTAGCGCCCGCGCCCCTATAATGGCTGCCTTTTTCGCCCAATGATTTTGCGGAGCTGGTGATGGTCGAACGTATGGCGTCCGTCGAGCGCGACACTCTGGAAACCCAGATCAAAGCCTCGATCAACCTGGATGGCACCGGAAAGGCCCGATTCGATATCGGTGTACCTTTTCTTGAGCACATGCTGGACCAGATCGCCCGTCACGGGCTGATCGACCTGGATATCGTCAGCAAGGGCGACCTGCATATCGACGACCACCACACGGTGGAAGACGTAGGCATCACCCTCGGCCAGGCATTTGCCAAGGCCATCGGCGACAAAAAAGGCATCCGTCGCTACGGCCACGCTTATGTCCCGCTGGACGAAGCGCTGTCGCGTGTAGTTATCGACTTCTCTGGCCGTCCAGGCTTGCAGATGCACGTGCCCTACACCCGCGCCACCGTGGGCGGCTTTGACGTCGACCTGTTCCAGGAATTCTTCCAGGGTTTCGTCAACCACGCACTTGTCAGCCTGCACATCGACAACTTGCGCGGCACCAACACCCACCACCAGATCGAAACCGTGTTCAAGGCCTTCGGCCGCGCGCTGCGCATGGCCGTGGAGCTGGATGACCGCATGGCCGGGCAAATGCCTTCGACCAAGGGTGTTCTGTAATGCAGACGGTCGCGGTTATCGATTACGGCATGGGTAACCTGCACTCGGTGGCCAAGGCCCTCGAACACGTAGGCGCCGGCAAGGTGCTGATCACCAGCGATGCCAACGTGATTCGCGAAGCCGACCGTGTGGTATTTCCAGGGGTTGGCGCGATTCGCGATTGCATGGCCGAAATTCGCCGCCTGGGCTTTGACAGCCTGGTGCGCGAAGTCAGTCAGGACCGTCCGTTCCTCGGCATCTGCGTGGGCATGCAAGCCTTGCTCGACAGCAGTGAAGAGAACGGCGGTGTCGACTGCATCGGTCTGTTTCCCGGCCAGGTGAAGTTCTTCGGCAAAGACCTGCATGAAGACGGCGAACACCTCAAGGTGCCGCACATGGGTTGGAACGAAGTGCGCCGCGCGGTGGATCACCCGCTGTGGCACGAGATTCCGGACATGGCGCGCTTCTACTTCGTGCACAGCTACTACATCGCCGCCGGTAACCCGCGCCAGGTGGTGGGGGGCGGGCACTACGGCGTCGACTTCGCCGCTGCGCTGGCCGACGGTTCGCGCTTTGCCGTGCAGTTTCACCCGGAGAAGAGCCATACCCATGGCCTGCAATTGCTGCAGAACTTCGCCGCGTGGGATGGTCGTTGGTAAATGGCCAAGAAGCCGAAGCCGCCGATCCTGAACCTCACGCCCGAACAGGAGCGTGCGGCTACCGACAAGATCCAGCGTTTCATGGAAGACCGCTTCGAGCTCAAGCTGGGCTCGTTCGAGGTGGCCGAGATTCTTGAGCTGTTCACCACCGAAGTGGCTCCGCACTATTACAACAGGGCGATTTTCGATACGCAGACGCTCCTTAAAGAAAGGTTCGAAAGCATCGAAAGCGACTTGTGGTCGCTTGAGAAACCCTGATTTCCCAAGCATTGCTGAATATCGAATAAGGTTTGCCAGATGCTGATTATCCCCGCTATCGATCTCAAGGACGGCGCCTGCGTACGTCTGCGCCAAGGCCGCATGGAAGATTCCACCGTGTTCTCCGATGACCCGGTGAGCATGGCTGCCAAATGGGTGGAAGGGGGCTGCCGTCGTCTGCATCTGGTGGACTTGAACGGCGCCTTCGAAGGCCAGCCGGTCAATGGCGAGGTGGTCACCGCGATCGCCAGGCGCTATCCCAACCTGCCGATCCAGATCGGCGGCGGCATTCGCTCCCTGGAAACCATTGAGCATTACGTGAAAGCCGGCGTGAGCTACGTGATCATCGGCACCAAAGCCGTGAAAGACCCGGCCTTCGTCGCCGAAGCTTGCCGCGCCTTCCCTGGCAAAGTGATCGTCGGCCTGGACGCCAAAGACGGCTTCGTCGCCACCGACGGCTGGGCTGAAATCAGCACCGTGCAAGTGATCGACCTGGCGAGGCAGTTCGAAGCCGACGGCGTCTGCGCCATCGTATACACCGACATCGCCAAAGACGGCATGATGCAGGGCTGCAACGTGCCGTTCACCGCGGCGCTGGCGGCAGCGACCAAGATTCCAGTGATCGCTTCCGGTGGTATTCACAATCTGGGTGACATCAAGTCGCTGCTCGATGCCAGGGCGCCTGGGATCATCGGCGCCATCACCGGCCGCGCAATCTATGAAGGCACCCTGGACGTCGCCGAAGCCCAGGCTTACTGCGATGCCTACAACGGCTGAGGACTGACCATGGCGCTGGCCAAACGCATCATCCCTTGCCTGGACGTCGACAACGGTCGCGTGGTCAAGGGCGTCAAGTTCGAGAACATCCGTGACGCCGGCGACCCGGTGGAAATCGCGCGTCGCTACGATGAGCAAGGTGCCGACGAAATCACCTTTCTCGATATCACCGCCAGCGTCGACGGGCGTGACACTACTTTGCATACCGTCGAGCGCATGGCCAGCCAGGTGTTTATTCCGCTGACCGTGGGCGGTGGCGTGCGCACCGTGCAAGACATCCGCAACCTGCTCAATGCCGGCGCGGACAAGGTCTCGATCAACACTGCCGCGGTGTTCAACCCCGAGTTCGTCGGTGAGGCCGCGCAGCACTTCGGCTCGCAATGCATCGTAGTCGCCATCGACGCCAAGAAGGTCTCCGGCCCAGGCGAAACCCCCCGCTGGGAGATCTTCACACATGGCGGGCGCAAACCTACCGGGCTGGACGCGGTGCAGTGGGCGATGAAAATGGAAGCCCTGGGCGCCGGTGAAATCCTGTTGACCAGCATGGACCAGGACGGCATGAAAAACGGCTTCGACCTGGGCGTGACGCGTGCCATCAGCGACGCGCTGGGCATTCCGGTGATCGCCTCCGGCGGTGTCGGCAACCTGCAGCATTTGGCCGATGGCGTCATCGAAGGGCATGCCAGCGCGGTACTGGCGGCGAGTATTTTCCACTTCGGCGAATACACCGTCCCCGAAGCGAAGGCCTACATGGCAGCGCGCGGTATCGTCGTTCGCTAAACGTGCTGGACACCATGGCAGGCTCGCGGCACTCTCTGCGCTTGCCATGGATTCCGGTAGCCTTCATGTTCAAACACCTGCTGCTCGCCCTCGCCAGTTCCTCCATGCTCATGGTGGGTACGGCACGCGCCGAAGAATCGTCTGACGCCTCCCTGGTGTTGCTGACGGAAAATTTCCCGCCGTTCAACATGGCGAAAAACGGCAAGAACTTCGCCAAAGACGAGAACATCGAAGGCATCGCCGTGGACATCGTGCGTGAAACCTTCAAGCGCGCCGGCATTTCCTACAACCTCACGTTGCGTTTTCCTTGGGAGCGAATCTACAAACTCGCCCTGGAAAAGCCTGGCTATGGCGTGTTCGTCATGGCGCGCTTGCCGGACCGTGAAGCGCTGTTCAAATGGGTAGGCCCTATCGGCCCGGACGACTGGGTGCTGTTGGCCAAGGCAGACAGCACGATCCAGCTCGACGGCCTCGAACACGCACATCGCTACAGGATCGGCGCCTACAAGGGCGATGCGATTGCCGAGACGTTGGAGAAACAGGGACTCAACCCGGTGGTCGTTCTGCGCGACCAGGACAACGCGCAGAAGCTCATGAACGGCCAGATCGACCTGTGGGCCACCGGCGATCCCGCTGGGCGATACCTGGCGCGACAGGTGGGGGTGACCGGGCTCAAGACGGTGTTGCGGTTCAACAGTGCGCAGCTCTACCTGGCGTTGAATAAAGATGTGCCGGACGAGGTGGTTGCCAAGCTTCAGGCTGCGCTGGATGAGCTGCGCAAGAGCGGTCGCGTAGACCAGATCATGGCGCAATATCTGTAGGCGAGTCGTTGTGGCGAGGGAGCTTGCTCCCGCTGGACCGGGCAGGCGCTACGATGCGCTGCCACGATTTTGGGCCGCTACGCAGCCCAGCGGGAGCAAGCTCCCTCGCCACATTTAATTACAGCACTGAGGTGTCAGCGGTAAATGCCGTTTTTGCCGTGCCCGGCCATGGCCCGATTACTGCGCAAGCTGATCATCAGCTTGATATCGATCCATTCCACGCCCTGCGCCTTGAGCTTGGGCAATTCGCGCTCAAGTACCGCCAGCGTTTGTGGATAAGGGTGCCCGATCATCACCGCCGAACCCTGCTTGTGCGCCAGCTTGATCGCGGTTTGCAGTTGGGCGGTGATGGCCGCTTCGGTGCGTTCGTCATCCAGGAAAACATCCCGCGAGACATGGGCGAGCCCAATCTTCTGCGCCTCGGCCGCAGCGACCGTTTGTGCGCTGGTGCGGCTGTCTACAAAGAACTTGTGGCGCCGTTGCAGCTCGCCCATCAACCACGCCATCGCTGCCGGCTGTGCTGTCATGCGGCTGCCCATATGGTTGTTGATGCCGGCAGTGTAAGGCACGGCCTCGAACGCGGCGTCCAGGCGCTTGCCCAGCTCTTCGATGGAGAGTTCCGGATGCCAGGCAAACGGACCGGTGGCGGGGTCCATGGGCATGTGCAGGATGACGATCTTGCCGGCCTTGTGGGCCTCGCGGGCGAATTCGGCGGCGTGGGGTGTGTCGGGCATGATCGCGGTGGTGACCGGCCCAGGCAGGGCCAGCACGCGACGATCCCTGGGCAGGTTTTGCCCGAGGTCGTCGATGATCAGGGTGAGGTAGGCTTTGTGCGGCTCGCCGGCCGGCGTCGCTTGCGCGAAACCGGCCAGGCTGCACAGCACAGCGATAATCAGCGCAACACGCATATCAACGGCTGCGCGTAATGCTCAGGCCCTTGAGCAGGCTCAGCGCCTGGGCCAACTGATAATCGTCGTCCTGCGGCATCGGCTTGGCTTTGGCGCCGCTGCCGGTCGGCTGGTCGGCACCGCCGTTGCCGTTGCCCAGGTGGCCTTGCAGATCGGCCTCCTTGTAGTACTCGCTGTCGATTTCGTTGGTGATCTTCGCCTTGCGCACTTCGATATCCGGCACGATGCCCTGGGCCTGGATCGAACGCCCATTAGGCGTGTAGTAAAGCGCCGTGGTGATCTTCAGCGCACGCTCGTTATTGAGCGGCAACACGGTTTGCACCGAGCCTTTACCGAAGGTCGTGGTGCCCATCAGCACGCCACGCTTCTGATCCTGCAGGGCGCCGGCGACGATCTCCGACGCCGAGGCGCTGCCGCCGTTGATCAGCACCGCCAGTGGCACGTTCTCGCTGAGGTCGTTGCCGGTGGCCGAGAAGCGCAGCTCGGAGTTGGCGATACGGCCTTTGGTGTAAACGATCAGGCCCTTGGTGATGAAGTGGTCGACCACTTCCACCGCCGACTGCAACACGCCGCCTGGGTTGTTACGCAGGTCGAGCACGATGCCGTTGAGCTTCTTGCCGTTGTCTTTGCGCAGCTTGGCCAGAGCCTTGGCCACTTCGTCGCCGGTCTTGACCTGGAACTGGGTGATGCGGATGTAACCGTAGCCCGACTCCAGCAATTGGCTCTTCACGCTCTTAACCGTGATGGTCGCGCGGGCCAGGGTCACGTCAAACGGGTTGCCGCCGTCGCGCACCAGGGTCAGGGTGATTTTCTGGCCCAGCTTGCCGCGCATCTTGTCGACGGCTTCGGTCATGGACTGGCCGCGCGTCGGCTGGCCGTTGATCTTGACGATCAGGTCGCCGGCCTGGATGCCGGCCTTGGACGCCGGGGTATCGTCGATGGGCGAGACCACTTTGATCTGGCCGTCTTCGGAGCCCACTTCGATGCCCAGGCCGCCAAACTCACCGCTGGTGCTTTCCTGCAATTCGGCGAAGTCTTCCGGGCCCAGGTAGGCCGAATGCGGGTCGAGGTTGCTGAGCATGCCCTTGATGGCATTTTCCAGCAGGGTCTTGTCGTCTACGGGTTCGACATAGGCTGCCTTGATCCGGTCCATGACCTCGGCAAAGGTGCGCAACTCGTCCAGCGGCAACGGTGCCTTGGTGGTCGCGGCCATGGCGGCGGGCGCAGCTGGTGCGGCCTGGTCGGCGAAAGCCAGAGGCGCGCCGATCACCAGGGCGATCGTCAGGGCCAGCGAAGTGAGGCGGGACAAATGCAGCATGTCGAACGAACTCCTAATGTAGATGCGACCCTATCCTTGGGATCGGCACCATTGTGCAGGGTCGCTCGGGCGGCCCTGCTGACGAATAGCGAAGTACAGCGCCGGGGTGTCCTGGCCACCACTGTTACCGACAGTGGAGATGGATTCACCGGCTTTTACAACATCACCTGCCGATTTGAGTAACGTTTGATTGTGGCCGTAAAGGCTCAAATAGCCATTACCGTGGTCAAGAATTACCAGCAAACCGGCCCCGCGCAGCCAATCGGCAAACACCACGCGCCCGCCGTGAACGGCGTGCACCTGGCTGCCCGCGGAGGCGCTGATCATCACGCCATCCCATTTGGCGCGGGTGTCGTCGCCACGGGTTTCCCCAAAGCGTGCCAACAGTCGACCATCAACCGGCCATGGAAGTTTTCCGCGAGCCGATGCAAAAGCCCCGCCGAACGACTCGCCACTGCTGGAAACCAGCGGGCCCGGCGTTGCATGCGCCGGCTTGCGTGGGGCCGGCGCATCGCTGGTAGCCGCCAGTTCGGCTTCACGCTGGCGCTTTTTTTCGGCTTCCTGCTGGGCGATCAGCGCTTTTTGTCGCGCTTCTTCGGCCTCGCGTGCCTGGCGAGCCAGGGTTTCTTCGATGGTTTTGAGTACTTTGGCCAGGTCGGCCTGGTCTTGCTCGCGGGCTTGCAGCTTGGCGTCGCGGGCCTTTACGTCATCGTTGAGCTTGGCCAGCGCTTGCTGGCGTTCCTTGCGGACCTTATCGAGTTCGTTGCGCTGGGTGTCGAGCGCGGTTTTCTGGTCGAGCAGCTGTGCCTGCTGATCATTGATCTCCTGCTCGACATTGGCCAGCTGGCGCAGCGTTTCGTTGAAGCCCTTCAATTGCGCCAGGCGCGCCTGGCTCAGGTAATCGTAATAGGTCAGGGTGCGGGCAAATTTTTCCGGGTTCTGCTGGTTGAGCAGCAGCTTGAGGTATTCCTGGCGGCCGCTCTGGTAAGCGGCGCGGGCCTGGATCGCGATCAGGCGTTGCTGTTCAACGCGTGCGCTCTGGAGTTTTTTTTTCTCAGCGTCGAGTCGCTCCAGTTCCGACTCGCTCTTCTTTAGTTCTTTTTGCAGCTCCTGGACTTGCTTCTCCAGCTTGCCCATTTCGGTTTCCGTGCCGCGCAGGTCTTTCTGCACTCCGGATTTCTCTTCCTGGAGCTTGCCGAGCAGTTTTTTCAGCTCGGTAATGTCCTGACGCGTAGCGTCCAACTGTTGTTGGGTTTGTGCGCGCTCGTCGGCAAAGGCCGGTTGGAGCAGGCAGACAAGAGCGAGGGTAATCAAGGCGCGAAGCATAGAGGCGGGCGACACCAGGGGAAAGGGACGGCCTAGTATGCCCGCCAAGCGCTGCAAAAAAAACGCCCAATTAGGGCTGGCGGGCAAGATAGGTGCCGAGTGGCGGTGGTATGGCAAATAGCTATCTTGGAAGCACTACAAAACCTATGTGGGAGCGGGCTTGCTCGCGAATGCCATCGGCACTGTGTATCAACCAGAAGCCGGGCTGTGCGCCAGCCTGGTCAGCATCGGC
>NZ_JASLAW010000044.1 GCF_030147005.1 Pseudomonas sp. | reverse complement strand
GGCCGGGCTGGTTTCATAGCGCTCGCCGGTGGCGATGATGTGCGCCACCAACGGCCCGTGGGCCACGGCCACGCCCTTGGGCATGCCGGTGGAGCCGGAGGTGTAGATCACGTAGGCGAGGTTGTCGCCGTCCAGTACGACATTCGGCGCCGCATAATTCTCATCTGACCAGGCCTGTACCTGATCCACCGCCAGGGCTTGCAGGCCCTCTGGAATCGGCAGGCGCTGTTGCACCGTCGAGTGGGTCAGCAGCAACCGCGAGCGGCTGTCCTGCATCATGTACAGCAGGCGATCACGCGGGTATTCGATATCCAGCGGGACGTACACGCCACCGGCCTTCAGCACGGCAAGGAACGCCACCATGATCTCGGCACTGCGCGGCATGGCAATGGCCACCCGCACTTCCGGGCCGACGCCACGGGCGATCAGCGCGTGGGCCAGGCGATTGGCCTGGCGATCCAGCTCGCCGTAAGTGAGTTGCTGGTCGGCGAACTTCACCGCGACGGCATCCGGGGCCTCGCGGGCACGGTCGGCCACGCGTTCATGCACCAGACGCCGGGCCGAGAAGCCGGACGCGGTACGGTCCCACAGTTGCAGGATGTGTTGCTGCTCGGCGGCGTCCAGCAGGCTCAATTGGCTGAGCTGCTGCCGAGGGTTGGCGACCATACCCTGCAACAGGTTCTGCCAGTGGCGCGCCATGCGTTGCACGGTGTCGGCTTCGAACAGATCCTGGGCATAACCCAGAGTGGCCCAGATACCTTCGGTGGACTCGTGAATGTCCAAGTCCAGGTCAAAATGCACGGTCTTGCTTTGCCATTCCAGCCCTTCGACCAGAAGGTGCGGCAGTTGCTGCTGGACCTGGGCATGGCCGACGTCGGTCTGGTGGTTGAACATCACCTGGAACAACGGGTTGTGGCTCAGGCTGCGCTCAGGCGAAAGCGCTTCCACCAACTGTTCGAACGGCAGGTCCTGATGGGACTGGGCTTCGAGCGCACGTAGTCGGGTTTGTTGCAGCAACTGCTCGACGCTCATCTGGCCGTGCAGGTCCGCCTTAAGTACTTGGGTATTGACGAAGAAGCCGATCAGCCGCTCGGTTTCGCTGCGGTTGCGGTTGGCGACAGGCACGCCGACGCGGATTTCTTCCTGGCCGCTGTAGCGATAAAGCAAGGTCTGGAACGACGCGAGCAGCAACATGAACAGGGTTATGCCTTGCTGTTGCGCCAAAGCCTTGAGCTGCTGGCTCAGCTCGGGTGCCAGCTCGAAGGCCAGGCGTGCGCCGCGGTGGCTTTGCACGGCAGGGCGTGGATGGTCGAACGGCAACGCCAGCACGCTTTGTTCGCCGCCCAACATCTCGCGCCAGTACGACAACTGGCGCTCCTTCTCGCCCGCCTCCATCCAGCTGCGCTGCCACACGGCAAAGTCGCCGTACTGGATCGGCAGCGCCGGCAGGTGCACGTCCTGGCCCTGGCTGTAGGCCGCATAGAGCTGCACCAGCTCTTCGACCATCACCTGCATCGACCAGCCATCGGAAACGATATGATGTTGCACCAGCACCAGCACATGCTCATCAGCGGCCAGGCGCAGCAGCGACACGCGCAGCAACGGGCCGTGTTCCAGGTCGAACGGCTGCGCGATCCGCGCCTCGATCTGGGCCTGGAGTTCGGCTTCGTCGACATCGGCGTGAGCGATCTGCAATGACGCCGACGGCGCGATCACTTGAACCGCACGTTCATGATCCTGGCGCAGACAGGTGCGCAGGCTTTCATGTCGGGCCAGCAAAGCATCGAAACTGTGCTGCAACGCGCCCAGGTCCAGCTGCCCTCCCAGGCGCAAGGCACTGGGGATGTGGTAAGCGGCACTGTGCGGCTCCAACTGCCAGAGAAACCACTGGCGCTCCTGGGCATAGGACAGCGGCAAGGCGTGCTCGCGCCCGACCGGCAACAACGGCGGAGCACTGGGCGCCAGACCGTCCTGAGCCTGCAATGTCGCGACAAATGCATCCAGCCGTGGGTGCTCGAACAAGGCTTTGAGCGGCACCTCGCGCTGCAGTGTCTGGCGAATACGCGACACCACTTGCATCGCCAACAGCGAATGCCCCCCCAGTTCGAAGAAGTGCTGGTTCAAACCGACGTTGTCGACGCCGAGAATATCGGCCCAGATCGCGGCGATCTGCTGTTGCAACGCGGTGACCGGCGCCTGCCAGCCCTGTTGCACCGCGCTGGCGTCAGGCTTGGGCAGCGCCTGGCGGTCCAGCTTGCCGTTGGGATTGAGCGGCATGCGCTCGAGAAAGATCAGGTGCGCCGGGACCATGTAGTCCGGCAGTTGTTCGCGCAGGGTGCTCATCAACCGCTCGGCTTCACTCGACGGTTGCGTGGGCGCCAGGTACGCCAGCAGTTGGTTGTCGACGGCCAGCACCAGCGCTTCACGCACGCCGTCCTGGGCCAGCAGCACGGTTTCGATCTCGCCCAGTTCGATGCGGAAACCGCGAATTTTCACCTGATGGTCGACCCGTCCCACATACTCCACCACGCCATCGGCGCGATAACGCGCCAGGTCGCCGCTGCGATAAAGCCGCTCGCCGCACGCGCTGAACGGGTTGGCGACGAAGCGCTCGGCAGTCAGGCTCGGGCGCCGCAGATAAGCGCTGGCCAGGCCGCTGGCGCTGGCTATGTAGAGTTCACCCACGGCACCGATGGGCAGCAGGTTCAGGTCACGATCCAGCACGTACAGCCCACGCCCAGGTACCGCGCGGCCAATGGGGCTGGCGCTGCCGCCGCTGATCACGTCGGGGTCGGTGCAGTCCAGTACGCTGGAAACGACGGTGGCCTCGGTCGGCCCGTAGGTATTGAGCAGCCGCACATGGCCCAGGCCCGCGCGTTGCCACAACAACGGGCCGTCGAGCGGCATGGCTTCGCCGCCGATATGAAGCTGGCGCAAAGCCCCGTAAGGCCGCGAACCCGCTGCCAGGCAATCCTGCAAAAACAGTTTCCAATAGGCCGTTGGCAAGTCGGCCAGGGTGATGCCCTGTTCGATGATCTGCCGATACAGCTCGGCACCGTCCCATAGTTGCGGGCCACGCAGCACCACCGTGGCGCCGAGGGTCAGGGCCGGGTACAACTGCTCGACGAAGCCATCGAAATTCAGGGTGGCGAACTGCAATACACGGTCTTGTGCGACCAGTTGCGAATAATCGGCGGCAATGCCGACGAACTCGCTCAATGCGCCATGGCTGATGGCAACGCCTTTGGGCTTGCCGGTGGACCCAGAGGTGTAGATCACGTAGGCCAGGCTGTGCGGTTCGAAAGCGCCCGCAGGATTGTGCTCGGCACACAACGCCAACTGCGCCTGGACGAGGTCGATTTCCACGGCCACCACCTGCGCAGGCAATGGCAGGCGATCGCGCAGATGCGACTGGGTCAGCACCAGGCGCACGTCGCTGTCCTCGAGCATATGCACCAGCCGCTCGCGGGGGTACTCAGGGTCCAATGGCACATAGGCCGCGCCGGTCTTGAGCACCGCCAGCAAACTGACCACCATGGCAAAGGAGCGCTCTACCGCGATGCCGACCAATGCTTGCGGGCCGATGCCTTGGGCGATCAGGCAGTGCGCCAGGCGGTTGGCCTGACGGTTCAGCTCGCCGTAGCCGAGGGCCTGGCCATCCAGCGCCAGGGCCTGGCGTTCGGGCTGCGCGGCGGCCTGGGCTTCAAACAATCGATGCACACCTTGCAATTCATGGGCGCGGGCCGGCGCGTTCCAGTCCTGGAGCATGTATTGCTGCTCGGCCGCATCCAGCAGCGCCAGCTCACCCAGATGGCTGCCGGGTGCACTGACTACCGCTTGCAGCACCTGCTGCCAGTGCTGCGCCAGGCGCTCGATGGTCGTCGCGTCGAACAGGTCGGTGGCGTAGTTCAACGCGGCCCAAAGCCCTTCGGCGGACTCGTGAGTATCCAGGCTCAGGTCGAAATGCGTGATCCGGCTGTCCCAGTCCAGCTCCGCCACGCGCAGGCCCGGCAATTGCTGGCCGTCGCGCCCGCTCCGGGCTTCGGTCTGATGGTTGAACATTACTTGGAACAACGGGTTGTGGCTCAAGCTGCGCTCGGGCGAAAGCGCGACCACCAGTTGCTCGAACGGCAGGTCCTGGTGGGCTTGGGCGTCCAGGGAGCGGCGCTTGGTCTGTTGCAGCAATTCGACGAAGCTCATCTGCCCGTCCAGATCGCCCTTGAGCACTTGGGTGTTGACGAAAAACCCGATCAACCGCTCGGTTTCGACGCGATTGCGGTTGGCGATCGGCACGCCGATGCGGATGTCCGACTGCCCGCTGTAGCGATACAGCAAGGTCTGGAAGGACGCGAGCAGCAGCATGAATAGGGTGACGCCTTCTTGCTGCGCCAGGTGTTTGAGGCCAGCGACCAGTTCGGGTCGCAGATGCACCTGCAAGCTCGCGCCGCGATGACTTTGCTGCGCCGGGCGCGGACGGTCCAGCGGCAACTCCAGCACCGGTTGTTCACCGCCCAGCAGCCCCTGCCAATAGGCCAGTTGCCGCGTGCGCTCCCCCGCTTCCATCCAGCCACGCTGCCACAGGGCGTAGTCGGCGTACTGGATCGGCAGTTCCGGCAATTGCAGGTCCTGGCCCTGGCTGTAGGCGGCATACAATTGCACCAGCTCTTGGACCATCACTTGCATCGACCAACCGTCGGACACGATGTGGTGCTGCACCATCACCAGCACATGTTCGTCTTCCGCCAATTGCAGCAAGGTCACACGCAGCAGCGGGGCCTGATGCAAATCGAACGGCCGCGCCACCTCCACTTCCACTCGCGACATCAACTGCGCCTCGTCGATCTGCGCTTGTTGAAGCTCGACCCGTGCCCGCGGCAGCACGGCCTGCCACAGATGTTCACCCTCCTCGACCAGTTGCGTGCGCAGGCTCTCGTGACGGGCCAACAGGCTGTCGAAGCTGCGCTGCAGTGCGGACACGTCCAGCCGTCCGTGCAAACGCAAGGCGCCGGGAATGTGGTACGTGGCACTGTCGGGGTCCAACTGCCAAAGAAACCACTGGCGCTCCTGCGCGTAGGACAGCGGCAGGCGTTGGCCGGCCTCACGGATCGAGGCAATCGGCAGTTGAGCGAAACTCATGCTCCGGCCTTGCAGGCGCTGGTAGAACTGCTGGCGCTGTTCCAGAGGCAGGCGAAGAAAGCGCGACACCAGGTCGATGTTAGGGTTGGAAAGCATGGTTCAAATCGCCTCTAGTTCGCTCAAAAAGTCACGAAGGTCATCAAAATCTTCCACGCTGCCGGCGCGGAAGGTGGCTGCGGCCAGTACGTACGCGTGCAGCGATTCGGTCTGGAACAGTTCCATCAGTGGTACGTCCAGGCCCAGCTCCGCCTGGACCCGTGAGGTGATCTGGATGGCCAGCAAGGAATGCCCGCCGACTTCGAAGAAGTTGTCGTTCAGGCCCACTTGCGGCACGTGCAGCACGGCGGCCCAGATCGCGGCGATCTGTTGCTCCAGCTCGGTTTGCGGCGCCACATACACCTGCTGCATAAGGCTCACATCCGGCACCGGCAGGCCCTTGCGGTCGAGCTTGCCGTTGGGGGTCAGCGGCATTTGCGCAAGGAACACGAAGTGCGCCGGCACCATGTAGTCCGGCAGGCCGGTTTTCAGGGCGCGGCGCAAGGTGTCGCGGAACTCGGCCTGGTCGGCCAGGGCGGCATCAGCCGGAACCACATAGGCCACCAGCTGCTTGCCGGTGGCGCCGTCCTGGGCCACCACTACCGTTTCGCCGACGCTGTCCTGCTCGCGCAAACGCGCTTCGATTTCGCCCAGTTCG
>NZ_JASLAW010000197.1 GCF_030147005.1 Pseudomonas sp. | reverse complement strand
CTTTAACAAACTGCTCGATCAGTTCTTGGGGGATCGAGGGTAACTCCCTCGCTGCTGCATTGGCGGGCTTCTTTTTTGTCGGCATACATGCACCTCTAGCTACATGTTATGCCCGAACACAAAATTTCTGACAGTCTCGCTCGCTCCTGCAACGGGAGAGAACGCTCGGTCAGCGAACCCAGCCACCGACCTGCCAGTGAAACCCGTCATTACGCTGCACCCAGTGCGGATGCACATAGCGATAACCTTCGCGCACCGGCTCCCAATGGCCGTGCACCGCCACATAGCGCCCGCCTTGCCAGCGCCAGTAACCGCGTGACCAGATATAACCTTCGCGTGCCGCCGGCTCGACTTCGATCACCTGCACCGGCGGCGGTTGGGGCGCCACGACTTCCACATACTCACGTTGTACCGGCCGGCGTTCATGCACGACACGCTCTTGTACACACCCGGATGCCGCGACGACTACCGCCGCCATTGCCGCATAACGTAGCAACATAAGAAAACCCTCGGGCGTTATTGCCCTGCACCTGCATCAGAAAGAAATCCCCCGTTGTTCCAGCCAGGCCTCCTGCTTGGGCATGGCTTATTTCTAACAGGATATGTCTGTCAGATTGCTGAACCCCCAGGCCTCAACTCGCGCAGGCGACGGTCGGTCTCTTCAGGCGCAACAACAATAGCCCGGCAATGACGACGGCAATGCCGGCATAGGTCGAGGCATGGATCTTGTCGCCGAACATCAACGCCGCCCATACCAGGGTGACCGGGGGCTCCAGGTAGACCAATGCGGCAACCTGGGTAGCCGTCATCATGCGAAGCAGCCTCCACAGGCTCAAATAGGCGGCAAAGGTGGAAAACACCGTCAACCACACAATCGAAACCAGTACGTCGGCGTCATGGGGAATGCTCAGGGTATCGGTGTAGAGCACCGCGCCGGTGAACCCAATCAAGGTCAGCAGCGATTGGATAAACAACGGAATGAGCAAGCCGACATTCTTGCTTTGCGGCGAACGGCGCTCGTACAGCGTCGCCAGCGTCAGCCCGAGCGCCGACACCAGTGGTAGCCCGTACATCACCAGGCCAAGCCCCGTTGCGCTATGGCTGTACTGCCCGGCGATCACAATCGCCACGCCGGCAAAGCTGATCACCAGCCCCACCCATTGCCAGCCACCGCTGCGCTCGGTTGCGCTGCCAGTCGACAATGCGGCGGTCATCAACGGCTGCAACGCCGCAATGATCGCCGCAATACCCGGCGGCAAACCGTTCTGGATCGCCACATACAGGCAGCTCAGGTACAGAAACTGCGACAGGCAACCGATAACGGCGTAATGACGGACCTGCGCCCATGAAACCTTCAACAACCTGACGTTCAAGAACAGCCCCAGGCACAGCGATACCAACAGGAATCGCCAGAACAGCAGGTTGAACGCGCCGCCGTCCTGGGTGCCCAGCTTCGCGCCGATATAGCCCGAACTCCACGACAGAACAAACGCGCCTTGCAACAGCAGCAATCCCAGGGTTGATCGCTTCATGGAGCCTCCAGCCTTTGTAGTTGACTTCAAGGCTAGGGACAGAGGACTCTTCTGTATATTTGAATTAACTGCACCATCAATCCGAAAAAATCAAACCATGGCCAAACAACTGAATATCGATCTGCTGCGCACCTTTCACGCCGTCGCGCGCTTTGGCCGCTTCAACGAAGCCGCTGAGCATGTGCACCGCAGCGCTTCCACCGTGACCACCCATATTCAGAAACTGGAAGACCAGGTCGGCCAACGCCTGTTCAGCCGCAGCAACCAGGGCGTGGACCTGACGCTGTACGGCCGCAAACTGTTAGGCGAAACCACCGAATTTCTCAAAAGCCACGACCGCCTGCTGATCTCGCTGATGCCCCAACGCATGCAGGGCAAGATCCGCCTGGGCGTGCCCGACACCTACGCACCCGCCTTCATCCAGGAATTTGTGCCACGACTGATCGCCGACAACCCGTTGCTGGAGCTGCAAATCGAAGCGCGCACCAGCGGCGAATTGTTGAATCTGTTCACGGCAAACCAGCTGGACCTGGCCATCACCGTCAGCGCACACCCGCTGGCACAGGGTGAACGTTTGGGCCCCGTGCAACCGCTGTGGGTCGCAGCCGAGCATTTCAGTTGCCCGCCAAACGCGCCGCTGCCCATCACCGTGCCTGTCACCGGTTGCCCGTATCGCGCGGCGGCGTTACAGGCGTTGAAAGATCATGGGGTTTACCATCGAGTGCTGCTGGAAAGCCCCAACTCATCGGCGGTAGAAGCTTGTGTGCGCAGCGGCGTGGCCGTGGGCCTGATGGAGGAAAGCCGCATGGGCGCCGGGCTGCGGCAAATGACGGAACTGCCGGCACTCCCCGCGCAGCATCTGTACCTGCTGTGCGACACCGCAAATGCACTGGCCCTGCATCTGTACGAGCAAGTCAGGCACTTCAGGGTCTGAATGCCGCGCACAAAAAAGCCCGCTGACCGTCACCGGTTCAGCGGGCTTTTTCTTAACGTGGCTTACAGCGCCAGATCAGACGCCGGCTTGCTCGGCTCAGCCGCAGGCTTGGCAGCCTCGGTGGCCTGCGGAGCAGCCAGTTGCGGGATCGCTGGCGGTGGGGTCAGTTGCAGCACACCGGCAGTGTAGGCCCATTCCTTGGCAACAGCCTCAGGGCTGTCGTTCAGCTTGGTGCCGTAGCTCGGCACGATCTGGTGCAGTTTTTCCTGCCAGGCCGGGCTTGCAACCTTGTCCTTGAAGACTTTTTGCAGCACGGTCAGCATGATCGGAGCCGCGGTGGACGCGCCTGGCGATGCACCCAGCAGGCCTGCCATGGAGTTGTCGGCGGAGCTGACCACTTCAGTACCAAGTTTCAGCACGCCGCCCTGCTCTTCGTCACGCTTGATGATCTGCACACGCTGGCCGGCTTGCCACAGGCGCCAGTCGGATTGCTTGGCGTTCGGGAAGTACTCTTGCAGCGCCTTGAAGCGGTCGTCATCCGACAGCATCAGTTGACCGGCAAGGTACTCGACCAGCGGGTATTCACGAATACCGACTTTGGTCATTGGCCAGATGTTGTGGGTGGTGGTGCTGGTCAGCAGGTCCAGGTACGAGCCTTCTTTCAGGAACTTGGTCGAGAAGGTTGCGAATGGGCCAAACAGGATCACGCGCTTGCCGTCCAGCACGCGGGTGTCCAGGTGCGGCACCGACATCGGCGGCGAACCTACCGAAGCCTTGCCGTAGGCCTTGGCCAGGTGCTGCTCGGCGATGGTTGGGTTATCGGTCACCAGGAACGAACCGCCCACCGGGAAGCCGGCGTATTCCTTGGCTTCAGGAATACCGGATTTTTGCAGCAGGTGCAGGGCACCACCGCCAGCGCCGATGAACACGAACTTGGCGTCGGTTTCAGTCTTGGTGCCGTCTTTGAGGTTTTTGTAGCTCACACGCCACGAACCGTCGTCGTTGCGGGTGATGTCCTGCACTTCGCTCGACAGTTTCAGGTCGAACTTGGGGGTGGTTTGCAGGTGGGCAACGAACTGGCGGGTGATCTCGCCGAAGTTCACGTCGGTGCCGATCGGGCTCCAGGTGGCTGCGATTTTCTGGTTCGGGTCACGCCCTTCCATCATCAGCGGAACCCACTTGGCGATCTGCGCCGGGTCTTCGGAGTACTGCATGCCGGCAAACAGCGGGCTTGCCTTCAGCGCTTCATAGCGCTTTTTCAAGAACTTGATGTTGTCATCGCCCCACACGAAGCTCATGTGCGGTGTGGAGTTGATGAACGAACGCGGGTTCTTCAACACGCCCTGCTGGACCTGCCAGGACCAGAACTGACGGGAGATCTGGAACGCTTCGTTGATCTCGACCGCTTTAGGGATCTCAACGTTGCCGTTCTTGTCTTCCGGGGTGTAGTTCAGCTCAGCGAGGGCCGAGTGACCGGTACCGGCGTTGTTCCAGCCGTTGGAGCTTTCTTCGGCCACGCCATCGAGGCGCTCGACCATCTCCATCGACCAATCCGGTTCCAGCTCATTGAGCCAGACACCCAGGGTCGCGCTCATGATGCCGCCGCCGATCAGCAGCACATCGACTTTCTTTGCCTCTTCCGCTTGCGCGGACGTGATCCCCATCGACAAAGCCAGCCCCAGCAGGGCAGTGTTTACTTTCTTAAACATCAGTAGCACCTATGATAAAACGCCATCCGCCCTACCGCCCCGATCATGAGCAACCTTCCATCACGCTACATCAGGCAACGTAGCGCGGGGTATGCACATTCACTTAAGGACTGCAGGGTGGGCACACAAGGCCGATGGATCGACCTCACTGTTATGTCCCTTCTGCGCTGACTTCTTATCATTATTGGCTTCAGCTACCTGGGCGACAGCCAACCGCTGGGACGCATACGGGTGTACGCACCAAGGTAAGCCTAGCCCAAGACGGCGCGCAGAATATCACGCCAAACAGCGTTTATGCGCCGTTTGGCCAATTGACAGGCCTAAATCGCGGGTTTTATCGCGCGGGTGTCAAGGCTGCCAGCCGCGACGTGGGGTCACAGGCCTGGAACTCTCAGGAACCTGGCTGTTCTAGACACCTTCGCGGTCGCATGCGTAGCATCGGCGACTGTCTTTCGTGCACCTCATCCAAACAGAGCGATCCATGTCTATCCACCAAACACCCGGGCACCTGCTGCCCGCGCGCAGTGCCGCCAAAATGGAAGCGGCCATGGCCGTGGGCGCGTTCGCAATCGGCACTGGCGAATTCGCCATCATGGGCCTGATGCCCGACATCGCCCAGAACCTGGGCTTGAGCGAACCGCAAGTTGGCCACGCCATCAGCGCCTACGCGCTCGGCGTGATGGTCGGCGCCCCGCTGCTGGCCATCCTCGGCGCCAAGCTGCTGCGCAAACACATGCTGTTATTACTGATGGGCCTCTACGCCCTGGGCAACTTCGCCACCGCCTTCACCCCCACCTTCGGCTCGCTGGTGGCCTTCCGCTTTATCAGCGGCCTGCCCCACGGCGCCTACTTCGGCATCGCCGCCGTGGTCGCCTCCAGCATGGTGCCCAACGACAAACGCGCCGGCGCCGTGGCCCGCGTCATGATGGGCCTGACCCTGGCCATGCTGCTCGGCAACCCCATCGCCACCTTCCTCGGCCAACACCTGGGCTGGCGCTCGGCGTTCGCGTTGGTCAGCGTGATCGCCCTGTGCACCATCGCCCTGGTCTGGCAGTTCGTCCCGCACCGCCACGACGAAGAACGCAGCGACCCGCGCAAAGAACTGCGCGCCTTCACCAAACCTCAAGTCTGGATGGCATTGTCCATCGGCGCGATTGGCTTTGCCGGGATGTTCTGCGTATTCAGCTACCTGGCGCCGACCATGCTGGAAGTGACCAAAGTGTCGCCCCAGTGGATTCCATTCGGGCTCGCCGCGTTTGGCGTGGGTGGGATTATCGGCAACATTGCCGGTGGCAAGCTGTTTGATCGCATGCAGTTTCGGGCCGTGGGCTTGATATTGGTGTGGTCGATTGCCGTATTGCTGTTCTTCCCCTTCGCCGCAGCGTCGCTGTGGGGCGTGCTGCTGAGCATGGGATTGGTTGGCACCATGGTCGCATTGGCGGCCCCGTTGCAGATCCGCCTGATGGACATCGCCCACGAAGCGCCAAGCCTGGCGGCAGCGTCCAACCATGCGGCGTTCAACCTGGCGAATGCGCTGGGGCCGTGGTTTGGCGGGATGGCGATTACCGCCGGGCTGGGATGGACGAGCACCGGCTACATCGGCGCGGTAACGGCGTTGATCGGCCTGGGCATCTACCTGATCGCGCGTCGCATGAAAGGCGGTCACTAGGGTTTCTGTAGGAACGAGCTTGCTCGCGAAAATCGCCAGCGATAACGCGGGTATCCTGATTCAACATCGCGCTCTCAAGTTCTTCGCGAGCAAGCTGAACTGGCCTAATGATTTTGGACACTTCATTCGGGCGCTATGATAGCGCCCAAATTTGAGGTGTTTGGATATGCGTAAATCTTATTCGAGTGAGTTCAAGCTCGCTCCTACACGTCATCACACAAGCGGGCTGCACAACAGCCCAGCGCGACATCAATCATCATGTAACAACCCCGTCCCATATTCCCCATAACTATTCCCAAGCCCACTGCCACCAAAATTCATCTTGGCGGCTTTGCCGGGGCTGTGGTCTCCAAACGCCTGGCATCCACCTGAAAAGCACGGGTCACTGCTCACGGCTGGTGAAGATGAACAAGCACTCAACAGCAACGTGCCGGTGATCATCACAACTTTGACGAGATTCGAGATCATGGTTTCAGTTCCCTATGGGCGGGAGGCGCTGGGGTCCTCTCTTGCAGGGGATCGTAGACCTCAACGACGCAGGGAATTATGAAACTTTGCTGGGGGACAGCATGAGTTCAGGTTGCCGCCTTGGAGCAAGGCGGCAGGGTTGGATGTCAGGCTTTAACTGAGGCGGTTACAGGCGCAACTTGCTCCTGGGCTCGGTCAACGAGCAGCGAGCTCAACTCGATTAACTGCTGAATGCCCAGGGCGATAGCGCGTTGGGAGTCGTCGAGGTCGAACGCCAAGGTGGCGGCCATTTCGTTGGCGGATGCCAGGTTTTCGGCGGCGTTGGCCAGGAGGGTTTCGGGGTCGATGGTTCGGTTTACGATGAATAGATTGTCGATTGGGGGTTCGACGGGCGCAGCTTTCTCGGATGGGAGCAAGTGATGATGGATTGCACGCTGGGCTGCGGCTTGAAGTTTGGAATCAGAGGATGCGGCGTTTGAAGCATAAGGCGGATTAGGTGTGACCTTGTACATGGCGAAGCTCCTTTAGCGTTTAAGGAACTGCCTATCTCACTTCCACATGAGGGGTGGCAGCTGTACGCAGGTGTGGAAGACCAGGGCTAAAGGACCCGGCGCACCGAAGTGCCCCGCGCACAGCCGCCATAAGCAATCATACAGACGTAAAAAAACGCCGGTAGGTGTTTATGGGCGATTGAGCGCCTTCAGCTTGGACGGACTTCCACATCCGGCCGCTGGATTGGCAGCGGCTTGAGGAGGTTAGCTAGGGGTGGTCTGAGGGGCAAGCCGAGAAAAGCGTGGGAAATTTCCCCGGAGAGTTTTGTGATGTATGTCCGCCTAACCGCTCAAACCCATCAATGCGCCATATGATGCGCACCACCCAAACCCTGCAACGAAGCCCCGCCCACCTGCGCCACTTTCCCCGACGCAGGATTAACCCGAATAATGCTCATCATCCCCAGATCCTCGTGCCCCAGCAGATGGCAGTGAAAGACAAAGTCCCCCACCACCTCGCCACGAAAATCCATTAACAGCGACACGCTCGGATACGGGTCCTGTGTGTTGCCGGACCAAGCCGGCACCTCGATGGTGTCCAGGTATTGCCCCACAATCCCCGGCGCTTGTGGCTCTTTGCCGAAGTTATTCTGCCCCTGAACATAAAAATGAATTTGATGAATGTGAAACACATGGTTTTCGGTGCTGCGGTTCTCCACAGACCATTGTTCGACTGAACCCTGCGTAGTGGTAATGCTCGGCGGCTCGTCTGGGTTGAAAACATGGGGTGCCTGACCGTCAACCGTCATGTAAAACTCTTTTTGGTCGGCGCTTTCGGAAAAATACAATTTGCGCTGTGCCGCGATGGGAGCTTGCGCCAGCCCGGCAAAGCGCCGTCCCGCCGCATCGGCAATCTGCCGCGCAGGCACGCTGGCGAACTTTGCCTCAGCGCTCGGCACCGGGTTAAGCGTGATCAACGGACGGGTCGGGTTGCAATCGCCATCAGCGCCCGTATTGATGTTAGCGGTCATCAGCCTGGCTTGTTGCACAGTGGCTGCGGGCATAGTTGCCACGAACTCAACGCGCGAGGCCGGCGGCAAGCGGAAATGGTCAACCGCAATGCTTTGACCCGCGCTACCCGTGCCATCCTGAGAGTTGATTGGAACGCCATCGATGGCGATCAGGTTCAGCGTCTGTGGGACATTGTCGTAGACAAGGCTCAGATCAAGTATTGAGTCGGCAGAGATATTGGCGACTCGCCAAAATTGCGCCTGTTTGGCCGGGACTGGCAGAACGGCAGGGATAAAGGAAACACCCTTATTATCTGCGTATGAATTGACCGGCACATTATTCACAGTGACGTCGCGGAACGGTACGGCGACCCCACAGTTACCCTGCCCCTCTTTGAGGTCGTTGAGCTGGCGCTGATCACGCAATACCAGGATCTGTTGCGGTATTCCTCCGATTCCCGGAAAAAAACGCTCGATCCCATCCACAATCAGTGCGCCGGTCGCCCCGCCCATAACCACCGGCTCGGAAATCCCATGCACGTGAGGGTGATACCAGTACATTCCCGGCGGTTCGTCGGTGGGGAAATCCAGCGTATAGGTAAAGGTTTCACCGGAATTGATGATGGTCTTGATCACCTCATCCCCGCCGCACGTCGGGGCGGTATTGGTTCCGTGATAGTGCAGGTTCACCGATGTGCTGTTCATGAATTTGGCGCCGCAGTTAGGCGGGTTAAGATTCATCTGGTTAACGCCTTGAGGCGTATTGTTGGTAACCACCACTGTCAGCTTGTCACCGGGCAGTACGTGCAACGTAGGGTTTTGCAAGCCATCGGGGGTCATGAAGCAGTAAAGCGTACGCCGCTGCGCATCAACACTCTGCTGGTAGGAGAAGTTCACTGTGAGCGTGCCGTTTTGACTGTATAGCGCGGGAGGCGTCAACACTTGCGCGCCTTCGGTGAACCTTGGGCATCCTCCCGGTATAGCCGCAATTGCCGCCCCCTCGGACGTTACGGAATCGGATTGTGCCGGTGCAATACCAGACATGGAGAGGAGCGCTACGCATCCCAGTGTTGCCAGGGCGCTTTTGCTTAAAAGTCCGTTCATATTCACCTCGTCATTGAGGATGCCCGGTGCGGGCCTGCTTCATTTCATTATGAGAATTGAACAACTTTATGAGGTAAAGCGAACGCCAACGACACGGGGGTGCCCCGGCAACGTTCCCTGTCATATCCTGCCAACCCTGAACCAGATTAGTTGAACAGTTGCAGAGGCAATGAGAGTTTAAAGATCGTTAAGTTATAAAGGCGATAGCAAAATGACATCTTTTACAATGCTTTACTTTCAAGGGACTGGTAGGCCATGACCATTCAGCCCGAATCTCCCGCCCCTCTGCTACGACCGGACGACACAGCTGTGCTTTTCGACGGCACCTGCAAGCTTTGCAACGGCTGGGCGCGGTTCATTATCCATTATGACCATGCTCATCGAATTCAGCTCGCAGCGGTTCAATCGCCGGAAGGCCAAGCGCTATTGAAGTGGGCGGGGCTACCGCAGGACAACTTCAACACCATTGTGCTCATCTCGAATGACAGGGTGTCCGTGCGTTCCGAGGCGATGTTCGAGATTTTGGCGCGCCTGAGTGCTCCGTGGCGCTGGCTAACGGCTGCACGGGTCGTCCCAACAGCACTGCGGGATTGGATGTACGACAAAATCGCGATAAACCGCTATAGGTTGTTTGGGCAGTACGACTCCGCTCGTCTTCCAGAGGCAGATCACGATGGGCGGTTTTTGAAAGCACGGAGATAAAGAGAAAAAGCAATTCACTTCCAGATACATCTCACGACGGACTGCTGAGTCAACCAAGCGCACCAAGGTATAGATGCCCCACAGCCGCCATCATCGAGGCTGCCGTGACCGGGATATCCCTAATCCTGCCGGAAGACTTGTCCAACTCTCTCGCCAACCTGGCCAAAACCAACGGCCAAACAGCGAGCCATCTGGCGATGGACGTCCTTCGCGACTACATCGAGCGCGAAAAAACGCTGGCCGCTCAGATCTAGCTGGCGGTAAAGGAAGCTGACGAAAGCAAATTCGCCACTGATGACCAAGTGGCAGCGATGCGCGCTAGGCGCTGGAGTCGGAACGCGGGTTGAGTGACTTGAAAGCACTCAAAAATCTGGAAGACGAAGCGAACTATATCGCTCTCGAAAATCCAAAAGCCGCTGACGACTTCTCGGCTGCCATTTTCGCCTGGGTCGACAGACTGGCTCAGTTTCCTTCCATCGGACGCGAAGGTCGGATGAAACATACCCCCGAATGGGCAGTTCCCAATTGGTCCTATCTGATCCCGTATAGAGTACGGGGTGATCGACTGCAAATCCTTGGCATATTCCACACACGGCAACGTCCTCGTTCGAAGTGGTAATGCGCGCAAAACTTGCCTCTCCGGCACCCAAGATCCGTTCCTGATAAACTGCGCGCCATTCGCCTAGTTGATTCAGATCCCCCATGTCCCTACAAACCGCTCCCCTCTCCCGCCGCTTCTCCGTCGCCCCCATGATGGACTGGACTGACCGCCACTGCCGGTTCTTCCTGCGCCTGCTCTCCAAACACGCCCTGCTCTACACCGAGATGGTCACCACCGGCGCGATCCTCCATGGCGATCACGAGCGCTTTCTGCGCCACAACGAAGCCGAGCACCCGCTGGCGCTGCAATTGGGCGGTAGTGTTCCGGCTGATCTGGCCGCCTGCGCCCGCATGGCCGAAACCGCCGGTTACGACGAAGTGAACCTGAACGTCGGCTGCCCCAGCGACCGGGTGCAGAACAATATGATCGGCGCGATCCTGATGGCTCATCCTGCCCTGGTGGCCGATTGTGTGAAGGCGATGCGCGATGCGGTGTCGATTCCGGTGACGGTGAAGCACCGTATCGGTATCAATGGTCGGGACAGTTATGCCGAATTGTGTGATTTCGTCGGGCAGGTGAAGGACGCAGGCTGCACCAGTTTCACCGTGCATGCGCGGATTGCGATTCTGGAGGGGTTGTCGCCCAAGGAGAACCGGGATATTCCGCCGTTGCGCTATGACGTGGCGGCGCAGTTGAAGCGGGACTTTCCGGCGTTGGAGATCATCCTGAATGGTGGCATCAAGACGTTGGAGCAGTGCGAGGAGCATTTACAAACGTTTGATGGAGTGATGTTGGGGCGGGAGGCTTATCACAATCCGTATCTGTTGGCGGAGGTGGATCAGCGGTTGTTTGGCAGTGAGGCGCCGGTGATTAGCCGGGCGGAGGCGTTGGTGCAGTTGCGGCCTTATATTGCCGAGCATTTGGCCAGTGGTGGGACGATGCATCACATTACGCGGCATGTATTGGGGTTGGGCACCGGGTTTCCTGGGGCGCGCAAGTTCAGGCAGTTGTTGTCGGTGGATATTCATAAGGCGGCGGATCCGTTGGCATTGCTGGATCAGGCTGGGGAGTTGTTGGAAGGGCGTTGACCGGGGCAGTTAGGCGCAACTTGGTCCTGCGCTCGGTCAACAAGCGGTGCTGTCGCGGCTCAC
>NZ_JASLAW010000008.1 GCF_030147005.1 Pseudomonas sp. | reverse complement strand
AATGGGACTGCTACGCAGTCCAGCGGGAGCAAGCTCCCTCGCCACAGGGACCGGTTCTGTCTTAACTGACTGGCATTAGGGCTTGCCCCGCCCACAGGTTCGCCTGCTGCGCCATTTAGCCGATGGCAATCCCCTCCCCCGACACACTGCTCACACCCACCAGCGTCACCGAATCGGCACCGAAGCTGATCACGGTATCCCCGCCCACCAGCTTGGCATGATCGCGATAATCCGTGCTGCCCTGCACCTGCGTGAACACCAACTTGTCCGTCGCCTGGTAGCCAATCACGCGGTCATTGCCAAAGTGCCCGCTGAACAGAAAGGTGTTATGCCCGCTGCTGTCGCGAATCGTGTCATTGCCCTTGCCGCCTTCAATAAAGTCCGCGCCGTTGCCGCCTTGAATCAGGTCGTTGCCGTCGCTGCCGATGATGAAGGTATTACCCTTGTGCGCTTCGGCATTGCGGTTGAGGTCTTGCACCCAGGTGTTGGCCCGGGCCGGGTCGGACAGGTTGGCGACGATCACCGTGGCGTCGCGGGTCATCTGCTCGTAGAAGCCGGAGTCGAGGATGCGCGTCATGCCGTCGCCATAGCCGGTGGGCAAGTGCGATACCCAGGTCGGCAGGTTGAGGATGGAAAACGGCAGCACGTTCCACGCCGTTGAGGCGTAGTGGTCGTTGAAGCTGACGATATTGTCGGTGGTGGATTCGTGGGGTTTATCGTGTACGCCGAGGGACGACGGGTTGAACGAAGAGCCGTCCAGCGCACGGAACACCGGGTCGTTTTCGTAGCCTGCGTTCAGCACCTTGTCACCAGCGCTTTGGGTGGGCGAGGCATAGGCTACATAGTTGGAGTCCTTGTAGAAGCCCGACCACTTGCTGTCGCTCAAGTCGGCCATGCTGTTGACCGCCAGCCCACCCAGGCTGTGGCCGCTGACCACCACGTCCCGGCCGCTCAGGCCATGGGCACCGGCAAATTCGGCGACGTGCTTGAGCAGGCCGCCGAAGGCTTCGCCGGTGTAGTTTTTCGCGTAATCCTTGGGGCCGAAGGCAGCGAGCAGATCGCTGATCACATCGCCGATGGCGTCGCTGATCAGGTTTTCACGTGGCCCCGAGGTGCCGCGAAACCCGAGCCCGATTTCCAGCAACTTGCCCGCGTCATCGTATTTGCCCAGCACCTCGACCTGGGCCGAGGCGTAGCCGGGCTTTTCGCCGAAGAAGGTCCCTCGGGCATCGACCTTGCCGGTGTAGCCCAGGGTGCCGGCGCTGATCGGCGTCCAGCCGGCGTGTTGCACCGCTTCAAGGGCGGCTTTTTCCGAATCGGGGTTCCAGGGCACGCCGGGAATCACCCCTTGGGAATCGGAACCACCCAGCAAGGCCGCCACCAGCGTGGCCGGCAAGCCCAGGCCGAGGCCGTTGTGCTGATACCCCACGGCATAGCCGTTATCCAGGTTGTGGTAGGCGTACAACGTGATCGCCATCGCATCGGCGAACAGCGTTTTGGAGCCCTCGGCCCCGAGGTTTTTATAGTCAAAGATACCCATCGCACTGCCTCTCTGTTATTGGATTTGTAGAGAAAGCGAAAACAGCTGTCACCCCCTGACGGAGCCTGCGTCAGGGGGTGTTAAAGCGTTAGAACGCCCAGTCCAGGCTCAAGCCGACGCCATGCACCTTCTCTTTGCTGGCCAGCAGACCGTTGTAATCGAAGTTCACCCGCGCATCCTTGCTCAACGCCAGGCTCACCCGCGCACCGACCAGCGCGGCATCGCGCACCATCGGCGCACTTTCCACCGCGAACGAAGGCCCACCCGAGGCAAACGCCAAGTGTTGTTCGGAATCGGTGCTGCTCAAGTTGTGCTGCCAGCCCAGGGTGCCGGAGACTTCCAGTTGCTGGTGATCGTTGACGTTGAAGGTTTTCAAGGCGCGCACACCCAGGGTGCTCAGCACCAGGTCGCGGCTGTCGTCGCCACTTTTCAGCGCGGCGGCATCGCCCTTCTCGGTGAAGCCATCGGTGTCCAGGTGCACGTAGGCCAGGTTGGCGAACGGCTCAAGCGCCAGTGGTTGCAGGTTGATGCGGTACGCCGCCTCGGTGAACACCTGGGTGCTGTGGGCATCGACCTTGGCTTTTTGCTTGCCGCTGACGTCGCCGTATTGCAGGTCGCGCTTCACATCGGCGCGGTGCCAGCTGTAGGTCGCGCCGCCGCTCAGGCGCCAGGCGCCGATTTCATGCCCGGCATACGCGCCGAAATGGTAGCTGTCGACCGAAGCACGGCTATGGGTGTCGCTGCCCATGTTCAGCGAAGTATCGCTGTAGCCCGCCACCAGGCCGATACGTGTCGCGTCGTCGAGGGCACCGTCCACACCGGCCAGCATGCCGCCGATGGACGTGGTGTAGCCGGCCGTGTCGCTGCGGCTGTCGGTCTTGCCCCAGGCTCCCAGCGCCTTGACCCACACGTTGCCACGGCTGTCGATGGCCTGGCTGGTCGCGCCCATCTCACCGTTGCGCAAGCGTTCGCCGACCGCTTCGCGAACGTAGCGGCTGTCATTGACCAGCGCGGTCTGCAGTGCTGGATAGACTTCGCCACTCAGTTGCTGGAACGCGCCTTGTGCCGAGGCCGCCGTCGGTGCCAGCAGCAGGCTTTCATACACTCCGTTGCCTGCGCCCAGTTGCTCGGCGGCGGCGGCGACGGCGCGTTGGTTCGGCGTTGCGGCCACACTGGCAAAGCTGTTGGTGCGCGCCACGTCCAATTGCACACCGCCCGCCGCGTAGTTCAACGTGCCGCCGATGAACAGGTAGTCCGGCAATACCGCACCGAAGCTGCCCGTGACACCGCCCGCCGCTTGCAGGATGTTGTACTGGCGGCCGATCAGGCTTTGCGCCTGGGTCGCGCTCAACAAGGTCGGGCTGTTTTCCAGGGCCAGGGTCACGGTGCCGCCATTGAGCGTGGCGGTGCCGCCGGCAACGATACGGTCGCTGCTGGTGGGCGACAGTTCCACCGCATAGGTGGAGCCCGCGTCGAAGGTGACATTGCCCGCCACGTTCAGCGTGCCGATGGAGTTACCCGGCGCCACGGTGCCGCCGCTTTTTGCGGTCAGCGATCCGATACGCCCCGAGCCACCGACGACGCCGCTCTGGCTGACAGTGACGTCGGACGTGACCGAACCGTTGATCGCCAGCAAGCCTTGGTTGACCAGAGTCGGGCCGCTGTAGGTGTTGGCGCCGGTCAGTACCAGGGCGCCAATGCCCTGCTTGGTCAGGCCGCCATGCCCGGCGATGTCGTTGCTCCACACGTCCAGCCCGCAATGCACGTCGTTGCACACGCGCTGAGTCGGCTTGCCGGCATCCACCACCGCGCCAATGCCCGGCAGGTCCGCGACGAACTGGCCGCTGCCATAGGCGCCGTCAATGCGAAACTCAGCCGGAATATCCTCGGCGGTAATGAACATCCCCGGACCGTTGACCGCCTTGCCCAGGTTGATCATGCCCCAGCCATACAGCGAATCGATGCCCGGCGCGCCGAGGTCGGTGGCGGTGGTCTTGAGCAGCGTGGAGATCTGGTCGCCACTCATGTACGGGAAGCGCTCCATCAGCACCGCCGCACTGCCGGCCACATGAGGCGCGGCCATGGAGGTGCCGTTGAAGTTGGCGTAGTCGTTGGTGAGGTTCTCCAGGTTGGTGCCGTTGATGACCGAACTGAAAATCTTGGTACCTGGCGCCGACACACAGAAACTCGCCGCATAGCCGCAGCGCGACGAGAAGGTGCTGATCACGTAAGGGTTGGCGCTCGCGGTGTCCGGGTTCTGCTGCAGGGCCGCAACGGACAGCCAGTTCGGCGCAATCTCCGGCACGAAATACGCCAGGCCCGAGATCGCGTCCGGGTTGTTGAGGTTGTAGTCGTTGCCGGCGGCGAAGATGGTCAGCACGCCGCTGCGGGCAGCGTCGATCGCACCTTGATAAGCTCCACCGGCAATCGTGCCAAGGATCGGCCGGATGCTGTTGAACTGGGCCTGGGCTTCATTGACGGTAAAGTTGGGGAACGCCGGATCGCGGCCGCCCTTGGCGTACTGATCACCGATGCCGATACCCCAGCTGTTGTTGATGATCCGCGCGCCGCTGGCCACCAGCGCATCCCAACCGGCTTTGTATACCGCGCCATCGTTGCCCAGGATGATCCCGTCTTCGGGGCCTGGGTCACCGTTTTCAGCACTGATGATTTGTGCGTTGAACGCCACGCCATGCATCGGCCCGCCGTCGCGGTTACCGGCCGCAATGCCACCGACATGGGTGCCGTGGTTGCCCAGTTTGCCGTTGGAGCCCAGGGACGGCGTGCCGTCATAGCGAAACGCATCACCGGCCTTCACCGGAATATACGGGTCGGTGTACTGGCGGATGCCCTCGGTGACGATCGTCACCACCTTGTTGGGGCTGGCGAATTCCGGATGCGGGGCGTACACCGGCTGGTCGAAGATGCCCAGCTTGACGCCCTTGCCGGTGTAGCCGGCGGCATACGCGGTGTCGGCGTGCACGGCGCCCAGCCCCCAGTCGGCCTTGAACTCATTGCTGCGCCAACTGGCGGCGTCGCCCAGTTTTCCGGTTTCCACATAGGGTGCGGCCTGGGCGGTTTCCAGGCCTGCGAGGCCGCTGGCCAGGCAGCACAGCAACGCGCCGTACGGCACGCAACTCAAGGCCTTGAGCGGGTAGCCCGGGCCTGTGTGGGTGGCGATGGTGAACCCTGACTTGCGTTTTTTCACGGTGACCTTCCTTAGTTTTCTTATTGCCGGTTAGGTGAATCACTTTTCCCTGTGGGAGGGAGCAAGCCCCTCCCACATTGGTTCTGTGGTGTTTCTTCAGAACTGCCAGTTCAGGCTCAGCCCCACGCCCTGGGTTTTCTCGCGCCCGCCCAATTGGCCGTTGTAATCCAGGTTGACCCGTGTCGACTGGCTCAGCGCCAGGCTCGCCTGCACGCCCACCAGCGCCGCATCGCGCAGCAATGGCGCGCTGCGCACGGCGAATGAAGGCCCGCCCGCAACAAACGCCAGGCGTTCTTGTGATTCGACGGCGGTCAGGCTGTGCTGCCAGCCCAGGGAACCGGACAGCTCAAGCTGCTGACGGTCGTTCAACACCAGGGTTTTCAACGCCCGCACGCCCAGGGTGGAGAGCACCGCATCACGCCGATCGCTGCCGCGTTCCAGCGCCGCCGCGGCGCCTTTTTCGTGGAACGATTCACTGTCCAGGTGCACGTAGGCCAGGTTGGCAAATGGCTCCAATGCCAACGGCTGCAGGTGAACGCGGTACGCCGCTTCGGTGAACAATTGCGCCGTGCGCGCATCCAGCTTGGTCTTTTGTTTGCCGCTGACGTCGCCGTATTGCAGATCGCGCTTCACATCGCCGCGATGCCAGCTGTAGGCACCTCCGACGCTCACCCGCCAATCGCCCAGCTCGCGCCCGGCGTAGGCGCCGAAGTGATAGCTGTCGACGGACGCCGATGAATGGGTGCCGCTGCCCATGTTCAACGAGCTGTCGCTGTAGCCGGCAACGACGCCGACGCGGGTCTGTTCGTCCCATGGGCCATCGACACCGGCCAGCAAGCCGCCGATGGAGGTGGTGGAGCCCGCCGTTTCATTGCGAGTGTCCGACTTGCCCCAGGCACCCAAGGCCTTGAGCCACAGGTTGCTTTCACCGGCCACCGGCACGTGGCGCAAGCGCTCGCCCACCGCGTCGCGCAGTTGGCGGCTGTCGTTGATCAACATCTCGCCCACGGCCGGGTAGATTTCACCGGACAGGTGCTGCAAGCCCTGTTGCGCCGTGGCAATCGAGTCCGACTGCAGCAGGCTTTCATACACCGGGTTGCCGGCGCCCAATTGCTCGGCGGCCGTGGCGACGGCGAACTGGTTACGGGTGGCGGCAACACTGGCAAAGCTGGCGTCATTGCGCGCTATCGCCAGTTGCACGCCGTTGGCGGCATAGTCGAGGGCGCCGCCAATGAACAGGTAGTTGGGCAGCACTTGGCCGAACTGGCCCTGGATACCGCCGGCCGCCTCAAGAATCGAGTACTGCCGGCCGATCAGGCTCCGGGCCTGGCTCTGGTTCAATAATGTTGGGCTGTTTTCCAGGGCCAGGGTCACCGTACCGCCACCCAGCACGGCCTTGCCGCCGGCGACGATGCGGTCGCTGCTGGTTGGGGTCAGTTCTACCGCGTAGGTGGAACCTGCACCCAGGTTGACATCCCCCGCCACTTGCAGCGTGCCCACTGAATTTCCCGGCGCCACACGTCCACCGTTGTTCACCGACAGCGCGCCGATGCGCCCGGAGCCGCCAAGGGTGCCGCTGTTGTTGACGGTCACGGCCGAGGTCAACGAGCCGTTCACTGCCAACAGCCCCCCGTTGACTGTCGTTGCGCCGCGATACGTGCTGTCGCCGCTCAGCACCAGGCTGCCCGCACCGGATTTGATCAGGCTGCCTTCGTACACGCGGTTCGCCGCGGCTTGATCGCGCGCGCTGCCCACGGCGTAGTCGGTCTGGTCCTGCTGGCTGGCCGTGGCGCTCACGCCGTTCTGCCAGCCTTTATCGAGCAGGGTTTGCTGCCAGGCGCTGTGCTCGGCGCGGTCTTCGGCCTGGCGCTGGAGCAATGCCTGGTCAGATATGCCATTGCTCCACACATCGCCCTGCCCGGCCGCGAGGTTCACATCCATCGCGCCGAGCAATTGCCCCGGCCCGTGCATCGCCCGGCCCAGGTCCGGCACGCCCCAGCCGACGATGGCGTTGGGGGCCTGAGTGATCGAACCGTCGAGTTGGGTGGCGGTGGTCAACAGCACCTGCAACGCCTGCTCATTGGTCATGTAGGGATAGCGTTCCATCACCAGCGCCAACGCGCCCGTGGCATGGGGCGCCGACATCGACGTGCCGGACTTCACGCCGTAGCCGCCGTCCGGGATGGTGCTGTTGATCAGCGCGCCCGGGGTGGAGATACACCAGTATTTGGCGATACCGCACTTGTTGTACTTCTGGTTGTTGGCCTTATCCAGCCCCGACACCGCCAGCCAGTGACCTTCCAGTTCCGGCTGAAAGTACGGCAACGCCGAGCGCACGCTGGCATTCGCGTAACCGCTGTTGCCGGCGCTGAACACATTGATCACCCCGGCCTTGGCCACATCCGCCGCCGCATCCAGCCAGGTGCCGCGGTTGTAGTGCTGGGCGTACGCCGCGTGCAGATCGCCCAAGGTCTGGTAGCTGACGTCCTTGGGCTGGCTGCCCCAGCTGTTGTTGATGGCGCGCGCGCCGGAATCCACCAGGGCGCTGTACACCGCTTTGAAATACTTGGGGTCCGGCGTCGGGCCGAACAGAAAACTGTCGTTGGCGTTGGTGTTGCCGACGTAGACCTGGGCGTTATACGCCACGCCATGCATGCCCACGCCGTCGCGCGCGGCGCCCATGGTGCCGGTGACGTGGGTGCCGTGGGAGTCGTTGTTCGGGTTGAGCGCGCCCGTGGTGCTGAAGGCACTGCCATCGACGTAAGTGCCGCTGGCGGTGACCGGGTGAAAGCGGTCTTTGGACGCTTCGGGGTGATTGGCATCGAAACCCGAGTCCAGCGCACCGATTTTCACGCCATTGCCGCTGATTCCGGCGGCATAGGCTTCATCCGCCTTCATCCGTCCCAGGCCCCAATCGCTCTGGTACTCGGCGGAACGCCAGCTGGCGGGGTTACCTGGCTGGCCGGTCTCGGCGTATTGCGCCTGCGCCGCAACGGACAACAGCAGCAATGAGCCTGCGGTGAAGGGTTTGAAACGTGGTGAATCACTCATCCGTACACTCCTATTATTGTTATTCCCGCTCCCTGCGCGGGCTTTTGTGGCGAGGGAGCTCGCTCCTACATTTTTCTGTCCGGGCCGAAGGCTTCATCCACCTTGGCCAGGTCGGTGTCACGCAAGTTGCCCGCGTAGTAGTGCAATTTGGTCCAGGCCATCAGGTAGTCGTACCGCGCCTGGGCCAGATCGCGTCGGGTGCTGTAGAGCTGCTGCTCGGCATTGAGTGCATCGAGGTTGACTCGCTCGCCGCCAAGGATGCTCTGCTTGGTCGACACCACCAGGGCCTCGGCGGAGATCAAGGCTTTCTGGTAGGCGCGCAGCTTGCTCACCCCCGACAGGCACGCGCTGAACTGGCGGCGCAGTTCGATCAGGGTTTCGCGGGTTTTGCCTTCCAGCTCGTACTCGGCCTGCTCCATGGCGCGGCTGGCCTGGCGCGTGGACGCCGATATGCCGCCACCGGCATACAGCGGCACGCTGACTTCGACGCCGATGGTGTTGGTGTCGTAGCGCTGGTTATAGGTGTTGCCGCTGTCGGACTCTTGCTTGCGCGAACTGGCGTACGCGGTAATTTTCGGCAAATGCCCGGCGCGGTTGCGCTCCACTTCATAACGCGCCACTTCCAGGGCCTGGCGCTGGGAGGCGAGCGTCGGGTTGTTGCTGATCGCCAACTCATGCCAGGTGTCATAGTTGGCCGGGCTCAGGGTGAACGCGGCGAAGCCCTGGTTCAGCGGCGCCAGGTCGTCGATGTTGACGCTTTGCACGCCGATCAACGCACCCAGCTCGCGCAGGGACGCATCCTGCTCATCCAGGGCCTGTATCTCTTCGGCGGTGGCCAGTTCATAGCGCGATTCAGCTTCCAGGATGTCAGTGCGCGTGCCCTCGCCTGCCTTGAACAAGTGCTCGTTCTGCTGGAACTGCTGCTCGAATGCCTTCTTCTTGGCGCGGGCGATATCGATCTGGTCCTGGGCGAACAACGCCTGGGTGTAATAACTCAACACACGCACCAGCAAGGCCTGGCTCTTGTCACGAAAGCTTTCGTCGGCAAACAGCGCCTGGGCCACGCCCTTGCGGTAGTTGGCATAGGCTTCGTAGTCGAACAGCGGCTGTTGCAGGCTGAAAGTGGAACCGTAGCTGTTGTAATTGCGGTCATCGCGATAGCTGCCACCGCGCCCATCGGGCAGGTGCGCCTCGGAATTATTGCGGCCCTTGTTGTAGTTGTACGACAGCCTGGGTAACAAGCCGGCGCGGCCGATGGTGCGGTTTTCCAGGCCGGCGTCGCGCTCCTTGATGGCGCCGAGGAACACCGGGTCGTTGCGCAGGGCTTGCTCGTACACATCGAACGGGCCCATCGCGGCCTGGGCACTGCCACACACCAGCAGCAGCGAAATGAACACTGACTTCATGCTCATTCCTCAGTCAACGCGGAGCCGGCGCGATCGAGCAGCGGCTTGAACAGGTAATTGAGCAACGAGCGTTCACCGGTGCGCACGAACATCTCGGCGGGCATCCCCGGTTTGATCACCAGGCCGTGGAGTTTTTCCAGCGCCGCCTCGCTGACCGTGGTGCGCAGCACGTAATACGGCGCGCCGGTCTTTTCATCGAGCATCTGGTCGGCGGAAATCAGGCTGACCTCCCCCGGCACCCGCGGGGTGCGGCTCTGGTTGAAAGCAGTGAAAAGGATGTCCACCGGCAAATGGGCGCCGACCTTGTCCACCAGGTGCACCGGCAAATGCCCTTCCACTTCCAGGCGCGTGCCTTGGGGCACGATCTCCAGCAGGGTTTCTCCGGCCCGCACTACGGCGCCTTCAGTGTGTACGCCGAGGTTGACGGCGATGCCATCGGCCGGCGCGTTGATTTCGCTGTGCTGCAGGTCGAACCCGGCGGAGGTGAGTTGCTGCTCCAGGGTCAGGCTGCGCAGTTGGGCGTCGGCCAATTGGCTGCGCACTTCCTTTTGATATTCCTCGGTGTGCTGCTGCAATTTGAGGCGCGATTCAAGAATGCCCTGCTCAACGCGGCCGCTCTCGCCGGCATTTTGCGCCAGGTCCTGCTGCACCTGGGACAACTGGCGCTGGTAGTCCATCAGGCGGTTGCGCGGGATGTAACCGTTGTCGGCCAGCGGTTGCAGGCTGCTCAGTTGGTCACGCAGCGATTGCGCCTGGGCGGTCAGGTCGCTGCGGGCGCGGCGCATGCCGCCCAACTGCGACATGGCGCCGTCGATACTTGCGCGAATGCCTGCTTGCTCTCGGGCAAAGGCTTCGCGCCGGCTGCTGAACAGTTGGCGCTGGCCCTCCAGCACCAACGCCAGGGCCGGGTCGGGGTTGCTGCTCAGTTCAGCAGGGAAGCTCACGCCTGGCAGGTTGTCACGCTCGCTCTGCCAGCGGGCGGCGCTGGCCCAGGCCATGCGGTACTGGGCTTGCAGCGATTGCACGTCGGCCTGGTGCTGGGTCTGGTCGAGACGGAACAGCGGCTGGCCCTGCTTCACGGCCTCGCCTTCGCGCACCAGAATCCGGCTGACCACGCCGGGGCTGAGGGTTTGCACCGCCTTGCGCTTGCCCGACACCACCACCGTGCCTTGCACCGGAATGCCTTGATCCAGCGGCGCCAGGCTGGCCCAAAGGAAAAAACCGCCGGCGCCGACAATGGTCAGCAGCCAGCCCATGCGGACGAAGAAACGCGCCTCGTGTTGTTCGTAAATCATGCAAGTATCCTTACTGCTTGACGCAAAACGTGCAGGAGCGAGATTGCTCGCGAAAAACCCACTGGCACCGTGTGTATCCAATCGGAGCGCGTCATCATTGACGACTCTCGCGAGCAAGCTCGCTCCTGCCGCCGGTTCTTTCCCTGGATGCTTCCTGCTGGCCGGACAACGCGCGCAGCACTTCCTGGCTGGGTCCGAACGCCTGCAACTGGCCTTCGCTGAGTATCAGTAACTTGTCGGCCTGGGCCAGCGCGCTGGAACGGTGCGTCACCAGCACCACGCTGCTGCCCTGGGCTTTCATCTGCATGATGGCGCTGGCCAGCGCCGCTTCGCCGACGGTGTCGAGGTTGGAGTTGGGCTCATCCAGCACGATCAGACGCGGCCCGCCATACAGGGCGCGGGCCAGGGCAACGCGTTGCTTCTGCCCGCCGGAGAGGCCGCCGCCGTTGTCGCCCAGTACGGTGTCGTAGCCTTGGGGCAGGCGCAGGATCAGCTCATGCACCCCGGCCTGCTGCGCCGCCTTCACCACCTGCTCCGGGTCGGCCTGGCGAAAACGCGCGATGTTGTCGGCGATGCTACCGCTGAACAATTCGATGTCCTGGGGCAAGTAGCCGATATGCGGGCCGAGGTCGTCGCGGTCCCAGCGGTGAATATCCGCGCCGTCCAGGCGCACGGTGCCGGCCAGGGTCGGCCATACGCCCACCAGCAGACGGGCCAGGGTGGATTTACCCGAACCCGAAGCGCCGAGCACGCCCAGCACTTCGCCGGCACTGAGATTGAAACTGACCTGATGCAGCGTCGCCAGGCGTCGACCCGGCGGGCCCGCGCTGACCTGCTCGAAACTGACCTGGCCCTTGGGCGCCGGCAAGGCCATCTGCTCGCCCTCCGGGGGGAACTCGCGCAGCAGTTCGTCAAGGCGCTGGTAGGCCAACTTGGCCGAACTCCATTGCTTCCACACCGCGATCAACTGGTCGATGGGGCTGAGTACACGGCCCATCAAAATGGAACCGGCGATCATCATCCCGGCGGTCATATCGCCCCTGATCACCAATAAGGCGCCCAGGCCCAGCACCAGTGATTGCAGGCACAAGCGCAAGGATTTGCTCAGAGAGGTGATTACCGAGCCGGTGTCACTGGCTTTGTTCTGCAAGCCGAGGAACTGCGAGTGCACCGCGAACCAGCGCGTGCGCAGTGCGCCGAGCATGCCCATGGCCTGGATGGTCTCGGCGTTGTGCAAATGGCTGGTGGCCAGCTGCGTCGACTGCTGGGAAAAACCACTGGCTTCACCGAGGGGCTTTTTGGTGAGGTATTCGTTCAGGCAGGCCAAGCCGATCAGCAGCACCGCCCCGGCCGTTGCCAACACGCCAAGCCATACGTTGAACAGGAAGATCACGAACAGGTAAATGGGAAACCAGGGCGCATCGAAAAACGCGAACAGCGCCGGCCCGGTGATGAATTGGCGGATAGCGGTCAGGTCGCCCAGGGATTGCCCGGCATGCCCCTGGCCGCGCTGCAGGTTGCGTTCGAACGCAGCCTTGTACACGCGCAGATTGAAACGCCGCTCCAACTGGCTGCCGATACGGATCACGATAAAACTGCGCACCACTTCCAGCAGGCCGATAAACGCAAAGAAGCCCACGACCATCAGCGTCAACATCACCAGGGTGGTTTCGTTCTGGGAGGACAGCACGCGGTCATACACTTGCAGCATGTAAATCGAGGGCACCAGCATCAACAGATTAATCAATGCGGTGAAACAACCAACACTGATCAGAATACTTTTGTATTCACCCAACGCCCTGAATAAGGGCGCAACCCCATGGGACTTCGCCATAGTATTTGATCTTCCTTGAAGCAAATTACGCACAATAGTCGCCCCGCCTCATGAATAAGGTGGCCACTATCAAATCAAGTTATAGGCTTATAACTAAAGTGTTCGTTGCAACACAACAAGTTGCCCCGCTTTAGTGCGGGCCTGGTATTCGCCTTCTTTCTGGCGATTCAAGTGAGTAATTCCGGAGCCGGCAGCATTAAACAGCCAGATACCGTCCGGCGTAGGCGACCAGGTCAACGGTTTTTCTCCCAGCCACTGCTCGACGCAGGCGACATCGCCTTTCAAGGCATTGGCTTGCTCGACCAACTCCAGTGCGCACACCTGATCCTGCTGCTTCAGCTCCCAATGCCCGGCCAACTGCGCGGCGGTGGGTAATACAAGACTGCTAGCCATTGCGTGGGCTCCTGCCGACACGAACAACACCTGTAAAACACAGGCGATCAAATAAGAAAAACGCGGCATGTGCTGCTCCATCCTGGAACGCGGCGCCGGAGCGCCGCGCGTTTACATCACGCCACGATGTCGCTGGCAGCCGCCTGGCCAACGGTAGTGACGAGGAAATCCGCCACGCCGTGCCCGGAGAAGTCCACCGCCAACGTACCCAGGTTGGTACCTGAGGCGTAGGACAGAACCGCGTCGCCTGCATGCCCGGTGAAGGCATTGACGAAGGTCACGCCTGCGCCCTTGGTGATACCGGACAGGTCGATCTTGTCGGAACCCGAGGTGAAGTCAAAGATCTTGTCCGCAGCCCCCGGCTTGGAATCGGACACGGCACCGAACACAAAGGTGTCGCTGCCGGCGCCGCCCCACAGTTGGTCCGCACCGCCACCGCCGTAGATGAGGTCGTTGCCGGCCCCGCCCTTGATGAGGTTGGCGGCCTGGTTACCAATGATCAGGTCGTTGCCCGCGCCGCCGAAAGCGTTCTCTACCGTGACGCCCTTGGCGATGGACACGTTGCCCACCAGGCCGCCAACGTCGGAGAACGACGTTGCAGTGAGGTTGATCTTCTGGTTTTGCGTGAAACCGGAGAAGTCCAGGGTGTCGTTGCCGCCACCGTCCCATACCGAGAACACCAGCTTGTCGGCATTGGATGTGGCGCTGAGGAAGTCGCGCCCGGTGTTGGAGTTGAACCCGTAGGTGGTGTCGCCGGCGCGGGTGTTGAAATTGGCGCCGTAGAGCTTCTGGATCGCGGCAATGTCGTCGATCAGCGGACCGGAAGCGTACGCCTCGACCCCGCCTTTGCTGAAGTTCTGGTTGGTGTTGCTCTCACTCCAGTAACTCATGAGGCTGTAGCCGCGCGTGTCCTGTCCATAGGTCGCGTCGTTATAGGTCGGGTTGCCGTTCCCGGCGTTGTAGTCGCCAGGGTGAGCCAGGCCGAGGGTATGGCCGATTTCGTGGGTCAGGGTCTGCCGGCCATAGTTGTTCAGGTCCGGCGTCTTGTTCGGCGTGTAGCTATTGTTGGTCAGGTACCACGAGGTGCCGTCGTAGCCCGCACCGGTGCCTGGCAGGTAAGCGAACGCCGCCGCGCCGTCCTGGCCGCCGCTGTAGTTGCCGAAGGTCATGTGCCCGTCGCCGCCGGAAGCCTTTTCGGTAAAGGTCACGTTGGCCACATCCGACCAGGATTGCATGGCCAGTGCGGCCTGTGCTTTCTGCTGGGCGCTGAATTGGCTGAAGCCCGAGATGCCATGTTTGTTCATGGTGCTCTGGGTAGCCGAGGTGAGGAAGGTGTAGGTCAGATCGATCTTGCCGTTGCCATCAAAGTCCCGGTACGCGGCGCCATCCCGCAACAGCTGGGTCGCTGCCTGGTCCACGCTGTAGGACGGTTTGCCATTGACCGTAAGGTTGCCGCCACGGTCATACAGATGGCTGAAGCTATCGATTTGCGAGTAAGCAGTGCTGGCTTGCGCGGCAGATACAATAGCCTTGTCTTTTACTTTTGACATAAACGTACATCCTTGTTTGCAAGTGCATCAGTCTTTGTTCGATAGGAACCTCGCGGGCGAGGATAGTCCTATCACTCACCTCTTTTGAAGGCGTAAGAAAACTGACACAACTCGAAATCTTTCGTCTACAAATATTTCAGCAGGCAAAAGCAGGCCCCGCTCCAACTTAAGGAAGTCGCACGTAGCGTTTGTTGGGGACGGTTGTGTTTGTGCGGCCCAATAGCACCCCGCGATATTTAAATATTAAATACAAGTAAAGCCGCGCTAGTTGAGCGGTCTACTTGAATAACGGATCCAATATATTGTCACGGTGTCATTAACAGTATTAAAGAGCCACTACTTATCCGTTAACACTGCGTTGTCCCCTTTTACCGGGGCATACATCAGCCACGCGTGTGCAGCGCGGGCCCAACACCGCCTCGCCTGTCAGGCCTCGGCTGGGCGCATGGCCTGTTGCCGGTGGCGCAGGCCAGGGACAGGTCGCCGCCGGTGGCTTTCTGCCTAAGTCGGGAGAAAACATGATCCAAATCAAAATGAGGTAAAGAACCGCCGAACGGGCCTGAAAAAGTCGCCGCGCACATGCGAACGAATGCTATTTTTAAACCTCGTAGCCAGGACTGCTGAATGTCCTGGCCCCTGCCGCGAGCTAAAGGAAGCGCTCAATGAACAAGGTAGGCACCATGAACAAAGTGACATTTCCCAACGCTTGTCAGCTGATGCGCTGGCATTTTCATCCGATGGGCTTCGAAGGGAGCATGGACGCTCCCGGCAGTATGGTTGCCCGCCTGTTCGACCGGGCCAGCGGCGAGACGCTGATCGCTATCGCCGGTATCCCTTGCGCCACCGTCATGAACGCCGCCGACGTGGAGCGGATCATCGAGGCGGTGGAAGACGAGCTGGAGTGTTTTGTGCCGCCGTTGTCGTTGCGGGCCTGATTGATCGCTGCAGACCGATAAGATCCAGTTGTGGAAGGACGCCTGCTCTCGATAGCGTTGGGCCAGTCATCACCAGGTCGAATGACAGACCCAACGCTATTGGGTCAAGCCTCCTCCCACATTCAAATCGCCTTTATGCCGATTAACCGCGCCGATCATCGAAGAACGCTTTTTTGCCGTCCACTCGCTCCGACGCCTTTGGCACATTCACCGCCTGGCCTTCCGGCTTTTCCACATACCAATAACACTGGCTTACCGCTCGTGTGATGCCGACGTAGGCCAGGCGCAGCACCTCGTCTTTTTGTGCGTTGTCATACGCTTCGCTGTCGCCGTCCTTGCCCAGGCCCGCCATGCGGTAGACCTGATTCTTGTAAGGCGAGCTGGTGAGGTGCTGGCAGTCGCCCAACAGAAACACTACATCCGCCTGCAGGCCCTTGGCACTGTGATAGGTCAGCTGTTTCAGCCTTCGCGCCTGTGGCGGCAAGCTGGAATCCAGATTAACTACAGCCTGAATTTGCTCTTGTATCAACAGCTTATCGCTGCTTTTTCGATACAGCATCAAGATCGTATCGCCTTGCCGGTAGTGCTCGATCAATTGCCGGGCCAATGCCGCATCGTCGCGTTCCAGCACTACCACGGGCACCAATGGTTTGGGCTCGCCACCGGCCTTGGCCTTCTTGCCTGGAATGGCCGGGGCGCTGCGCACGATGTGCTCGGCGGCGTCGATGATGTGCTGATGGCTGCGGTAGTTTTCAACCAGCATCACACGGGTGGTGCTCGGCGATACGAACTCCTTGTTGAACTCCATGAAGTACTTGGGCGAGCTGCCGCGCCAGCCGTAGATCGATTGCCAGTCATCCCCCACGCACAGCAGCGATGAGCGCTGCGCCCCACGTCCCACGTGCATGGCCGGGCCCCGGCTGCGGATTTCACGCAGGCTGGCGCGGATCCACGAGACGATCTGTGGCGATACGTCCTGGAACTCGTCGATCATCAGGTGCGACATCGGCCGCAGCAGCGGGTCGCTGAGCAGCTTGAGGTTTTCCGGCGTGTTTTCGCCAAACAAGGAAAACATGCGGTTATAGGTCATGATCGGCGGCGATTGATCAAGCAAATGATCTTCCAGGGCTTTCCAGAAAATACCCAGGGCCTCAAAGAACAATCGGTCCGGGTCGTCTTTGGCGAAGCTCATGCGGCCCACGGCGGTGGGAACATCCAGGCCAAGGTTCTCGATAAAGCCTGCGGCCATGACAAAGCTGTCCAATAGCGGCGCTGAGGCAAGCTCGCCCTGGACCTTGTAATCAAACCCGGGCCCGGCCGTGGCATCCCCCGCCAGGCTGCTTGACACTCTTCTTGAAGACTCATAGCTGTCCAGCCATATCAAAGGCTTACGGCAGAAAGCTTGAAACAGGGTGCGCTTTACCACCCATTCGGCACGCACCGAGAGCTTTGAATTCGGTCGGCTGATCTGGGCGTTTTCCCGCGAATCAAAGCCCAGCACCACCCACGCATCCAATTCAGGGATATAGCCGTGGCAATGAAATTGCGCCCCGTTGATTTCAAAGGTCTGCCGGCTCGGCTCGATGCCTTTGATCGGCCAGGCACCGGCACGAAACCATAGGTCCTCAATGACGTCGCAGAGTTCTTCATCGCGCTTGGCCGCCAGTTCCGTCACCGCCACGCGCTTCTGCACGTCCGGGTGGTCACGTTCCAACTCCCGCAGCTGCAGCCCATGGCGTGCCAGCGGCGCGATCAGTTCACGAAAACGCGCGTGGCTGCCGTGCAACCGGTGGTAGCAGGCATTCATCTGTTGGCGCTGGGCGTCGTTGATGCGCAAATCGAAGGGGTTGCTGTCGGCGTCTTCGAACCCCGCGCTGAGGTTCTCGAAAGCTTGCAGTCGCTCAAAGCCCGGCAGGCTGCGCACCATCGGCAGGATGCGCGAGTGAAAGGTGCGCACCACCGCCTGGGCTTCTTTCTGGCCAAGGGGTTGGCCCCACAGGTTGAGAATCTCCATGAGCTTGAGAATGAAGTCTTTGCGCGACTCGCGGGTGAACGTCACCACGGTCATCGAACTCAGCTCGAAGCCCAGGTAATGGGTGAGCAACAGGATGCGCAGCACCAGGGAGGTAGACTTGCCCGCGCCGGCGCCGGCAATCACCGAGGTCGAAGGCGTGTCGCTGAAGATCATCTTCCACTGCGCGGCACTGGGCTGGGCGTGAGACGGCAGCAAACGCGCAGCGTCGGCCTTGATGCGCTTTTTTATGTCGGCGGTCAGCGGCAATCGCCAATCGTCGAACAGACTGTCATCAATGCCGGGAGCACGGTGTTCATCGGAGCGAAAATCGCGAATCAACAGGACCTGCCGGCCCTCTTCCAAACCCTCCGCCTTGCCCTCTCGATAACCGTACTCCACACCGGCTTCGTGCCCGCTGCGAAAACCGTCGGCTTGACCATGCAACCAGGAAAACCGGTGCTGAGCGCGCAAACGCGTGAGGCCATGGCCGAACAGGCGTGCGGCAAGCCGTTTCAATAGCGGCATTTCCGCAAGGGGGCGCAGTTCAGGGGGCAGATCAGGCTGTGGGTGCGGCACGCGGACTCCTGCGACGAGCGTGGTTTTGACAAGGCTCCATGGTCGCCGGAATTGACGCTCAGTTCCAGCCAAATGCTTTGCCGTCATGCAGTTAGGCGATGAAGTGAAAGTTAATGCCCTTATTTACAATCGAATTAATAGATAGGAATAAGGCATTTTTTACGCTTTTTATCGATCATGCGCTGATGGACCATAGCGCCATCAACAGGAGACGATCATGCTTGAACTTCGACCTTTCAACACCCTGGGCGGCGCCCACCACGGCTGGCTCGACGCCCATCATCATTTCTCGTTTGCCGAATACCATGACCCCGAGCGCATGCACTGGGGCAACCTGCGGGTGTGGAATGACGACATCATCGCGCCGGGCAGCGGCTTCCCGCAGCATTCTCACCGCGACATGGAAATCATCACCTACGTGCGTGAAGGCGCCATCAGCCATGCCGATAACCTGGGCAACAAGGGCCGTACCGAGGCTGGAGATGTGCAGGTGATGAGCGCAGGCACGGGGATCGCCCACAGCGAATACAACCTGGAAGCCACGCCGACCAAGATCTTCCAGATCTGGATCATTCCGAATGAGGCTGGGTTGCCGCCGTCCTGGGGAGCCAAGCCGTTTCCGCAGGGTGAGCGCGAAGGTTTCGTTACCCTGGCCAGCGGCAAGGCCGGAGACACTGAAAGCCTGCGCATCCGCGCCGATGCACGCCTGGTGGCGGCGAATCTGAAGGCGGGCGAAAGTGCCGAGTACCGGCTGGACAGCGGGCGACGTGCGTACCTGGTGCCGGCAACGGGGGCGATTGAAGTCAATGGGGTGCGTGCGCAAGCTAGAGATGGTGTGGCGGTTGCCGACGAGCAGGTGTTACGGGTGACGGCGATTGAAGACAGTGAAGTCGTGCTGGTCGACTTAGCCTGAGCTGAAACCCTCTTATGTGGGAGGGGCAAACCCCCTCCACATTTTCGTCTCAGGGTGTCCGTTACTGGGAAATGGCTGCGTCCACCAGCACCTGGGCCTCTTCCACCAATTGCTTGAGGTGATCCTCACCTATAAAGCTCTCGGCGTAGATCTTGTAGATGTCCTCGGTGCCCGATGGGCGTGCGGCGAACCAGCCGTTTTCGGTCATGACTTTCAAACCGCCAATGGCCTGGTTGTTGCCCGGCGCGTGGCTGAGAATCTGCTGGATGCTTTCCCCGGCCAATTGCGTGGACGTAACCTGCTCCGGCGACAGTTTGCCCAGCAAGGCTTTTTGCGCCGGCGTGGCTTTGGCATCGACGCGAATGGCAAAGGGTTCGCCGAGGGCGTCGGTCAGGCCGCGATAGATCTGGCTCGGGTCCTGGCCTTTGCGCGAGGTCATTTCGGCGGCGAGCAAGGCCGGGATCAGGCCGTCCTTGTCGGTGCTCCAGACTGTACCGTCCTTGCGCAGGAACGAAGCCCCGGCGCTTTCTTCGCCACCGAACCCCAGCGAACCTTCAAACAAACCGTCAGCAAACCATTTGAAGCCCACCGGCACTTCGTACAAACGACGACCGATACGCGCGGCAACACGGTCGATCAGGCCGCTGCTGACCACGGTTTTGCCGACTGCCGCATCGGCACGCCAGTCAGGGCGGTTCTGGAACAGGTAGTCGATGGACACGGCCAGGTAATTGTTCGGCGCCAACAGCCCGCCGGACGGGGTCACAATGCCGTGACGGTCGTGGTCCGGGTCGCAGGCGAACGCCACATCGAAGCGCTCCTTGAGGCCGATCAGGCCTTGCATGGCGTAGCTGGAAGACGGGTCCATGCGGATCTGGCCGTCCCAGTCGACGCTCATGAAGCGGAAAGTAGCGTCGACTTCGGTGTTCACCACGTCCAGGTTCAGCCGGTAGTGCTCGGCAATCGCCGACCAGTAGCGCACCCCTGCTCCGCCCAGCGGATCAACGCCCAGGCGCAAGTCGGCGCTGCGGATGGCATCCATGTCGATCACATTGATCAGGTCGGCGACGTAGCTGTTGAGGTAGTCATGCCGATGGGTGGTGTCGGCCTTGAGCGCCTGGGCGTGGGTGATGCGCTTGACCCCGGCGAGCTTGTTGGCCAGCAGTTCGTTGGCCTTCGCTTCGATCCACTTGGTGACATGGGTGTCGGCGGGGCCACCGTTAGGCGGGTTGTACTTGTAGCCGCCACTTTGCGGCGGATTGTGCGACGGCGTGATGACGATACCGTCCGCCAGCCCGCTGGTGCGGCCACGGTTGTAGCAAATGATCGCGTGGGAAATCGCCGGCGTCGGCGTGTATTCATCGCCTTCGGCGAGCATGACGTGCACGCCATTGGCGGCGAGAACTTCCAACGCGCTGGCGCCGGCCGGCGTCGACAGTGCGTGGGTGTCCAGGCCGACGAACAGCGGGCCGTCGATACCCTGGGCCTGGCGATACAGGCAGATGGCCTGGCTGATCGCGAGCACATGCCATTCGTTGAAGCTCAGCTCGAAGGAGCTGCCACGGTGCCCGGAAGTACCGAACGCCACGCGCTGGGTGGAGATCGCTGCATCAGGCTGGCCGGTGTAATAGGCCGTGACCAGTCGCGGGATATCCACCAGCAACTGGGCTGGTGCCGGCTTGCCCGCAAAAGGACTGATAGTCATGCATAAACCTCGAAAAAATAAGGATCGGAAAAATGGCAGTTTACGGGGACTTGGACTGCTGCGCGACGGTATCGATCCAACAACGGATACAGAAATTTCTTACATGTCAGATCTGTGCCTGCTGCAGCGCCTCGGCCAATCCATCCAAGGCGACATCCAGGTTCGGATGCCCGCTGAACGCATGACTCAGGCGCATATGCTGGTGATGCAAGCCGCTGAGGCGGGAGCGATCACCACCTGTTGCGTGACCATGCGCTGGAACACTTGACGCATATCCACCGCCGCCGTCGATTGCAACCAGAAACTGGCGCCGGCAATGGGCGCTCGGTAGTTCACCCGGCCCTCCAGGCGGGCGTCCAGGCGATGGCTCATGGCCTGTGCCTGCTCCCTCAGGCGCTGCCGAAGAGCCTGCAAGTGCTGGTCAAACCGGCCGCTTTCGTACAGGCGCGCAATGGCACGCTGCCGGATTGACGACAACCGGAATGCGCGCAGCAAAAACTGACGCTGCAACTCGCTGCTCAGTTGGCGCGACAGTAAAAAGCCAAACGGTGCTTCCGGGCCCAGGATCTTCTCGAACGAGGAGAACACCATCAGCCGCTCGGGGTTGACCAGGTGCCGCAACGCCGCGGGGGACGGTACGAAGCTCAGCTCGCCAAAGGTGTCATTCTCCAGCAGCCAGCAGCCGAATCGGTCCAGCAGATGGGCAACCTGCAACCGCTCCTGCACCGACAGCACGCTGCCTGACGGCATGCTCACCACCGATGACAGCAGCACCAAGCGCACCGGCTCGTGGCTCAGCAGGTATTCAAAGGTGGTCAAATCGAAGCGGCCATCGGCTTGCCAGGGCAACTCGATTACCCGCACCCCGGCGCCCTGCAACAGGCGCAGGACCAGATAATCGCAGGGCGATTCGGCCACCACCACGCTGCCCTTGAGGCCCAGAACGTCAATCAGGATTTCCAGAACACCGCGCAAGTCGGCGCCGATATACACCTCATCCGCTTGCCAGCAACGCGTGGGCGAGGCGGTATAACGCGCCGCCAGGGCCGCGCGCAGCTCCCAGACGCCGGAGGGTTGCGAGTGAGTTTGCAGGTGGTGCGGATAGCGGCGGATCAATTGGCGCTCCAGCGTAAGCAATGTGCCATCCAGTGAGCCCAGCAGCGCCGGTTCATCGCCGCTGAGCACCACCATCGCCGGCCGCCGCGCTGCCGCGTACAGGCGCTCAAGCAAATCCTCGCTCGTCACCATTTGCGCGCCGGTGGCCACCGGCCAGGCAGAGTAGCCTGACTTGGCCACCGAATAGATCCGCCCTTCTTTTTCCAAAATCGAGTAGGCGTACTGAATCGTCGAGATCGACACCTTCAAGCGAGTCGACAGCTGCCGCAGGGAAGGCAGCTTTACCGGCTTTTCAAGGCTGACTTCGTTGATCAGGTTGATCATGTAGCGGTACACCGCCTGATAGGCAAAATCCGCTTGCCGCTCCCCGCGCAGCCTCATGAATGCCCGTCCCGGTTTGCACGCACAGGCACGCTGTTAACGCCCCGACAATTGCGCAATCTGCGCCTGCACCCGCTTCCCGCGCTGTTTGCGCGCCGGGGTGTCACGGCTCGCCTGCTGGGGGCACTTGCGGTACAGATGCTGTAACAGCGGCAATGACAAGCCACTGGTATCAATCAGCCATTGCTGCAGCATGTCCGCGGCGGGCTTGCCCTGCAGCGCCTTGTGCAATTCGGGCAGCCCCACCAGCATGCCGGGGTGACATTGACGCAGATAACCCTCCAGACGCTCGCCATGATGGATAAAGGGTGAAAACAACAGGCAAGTCAGTTGGCCCTCCTCCAGGCCGAAGAATTCCTTGGCGTAGGTCGTCGACAACACGCGCCCATCCGGGCTGCCCATCTCGTCGATCAACGTGTCCGGGATTTGTCGGCGGATCATTGCGTCCCTCGCCTGCCGCACAAACGCTTCGACGCCGCTCTCGTACGACAGCTCACGCAGGCATTGGGCCTGTAACCCGTGCAAATGCGCCATGAGCAACGGGTTGGGATAGTCAGGGTGGCTGAAGTGAACGTCGAACGGGTCCGGCTTGTGGGCCAGGAACTCGGTAAGCAGCGGTGCCGAGGCAACCTCGACGTCGTCTAGCAGGTCGGCGACCCCGATGTAGGCCAGATGGCGGTGCCCGGCGCGGCACGGGTTCTCGGTCTCCACGTAGTGCTCACCATAGAGGTCGCGGTAGCAACCGGTGCTCCACTCTTCCATGCGTGCGAACAGGATATTGAGCGACGCGGGCCGGCGCGGCGGCATAGCGACGCCCGCGCGCAGGGCCGTGCGCTTGAGCCAGGCCAGGTATTGGCTTTGCTTGCGCGCGGAGTCGCCGCTGACCAGCGCATGCACGCCGCCATTCCACGCACTGACACGCTGGTAGAAATCCCCCAGGGCCAGGTAACTGTCGTAGCACAGCGTTGCGCGGATATCTCCGGACGTCAGGTGCCCGATCATCAGCATATTGCGTTGGCTGATCTCACGACCGGCGCTGGATGCGGGCCGCTGATGATTGAAAGGCTGCACCTGCTGGTTTTCCACCATCAACAGCTCCACCCGTGGGTCATCGTGGAAAAACAGCGCGCTGTAGCCCTCGTTCAGGCTGTCGAGTGTCGCCTGGGTCATCCCGGCATGCCGCAGCGTCGCTACCCGCAGATGAAAAGTCTTGGGCGCACGACCTGCGATGCTCAACTGCGCCGCTCGCAACAGCGCCAGCGTATAGCTGCTGACTTCGCCGCCACCGTGGGCGATCAACACTTTGTAGTTCGCCACTTGCTCCATGCCACCTGCGGCCACCACTATTCGCTGGATCAACAATTGAAGTGCAGTTCGTTCGGCGCGTGTGAAGTGCCCCATCAAACGTTGCAGAACTTGCTGATAAACATAGTTCATGGCTTGTTCGTGAATTGCGCTCATCGTTCTACTACCTGAGTTGAAATATCAGTTTCAAGCAACTTTTGATGTGGCTGCCTGACCCATTACATCTGTAGGTTTTTCTTCCGCTGCAGGGCACAAGGATCATTAAACACTGGCACTCTGCAACAAAATTACCGGAGCGGTCACCTGAGCTGCGTGTAAGCAAATCCACGTGCAGGCACGCCAAATCCACGGCCTTGCGTAATCGAGTCGCTAATCTCAGGAATATTCCTACAGCCTCCTACAGCGCTTTAACCAATAAACTAGCGAAACATCCGACAAATATTAGATCACCCACTTAATCCTTATTTCTGCAAGAAGACGGCATGTTCTGAGTGTTTTTCGGCGGGCAGGGCATCGCCTCGTTAGTTTGCTGATTCGAGACAGTAATGTCGGATAGCTAATCATTGCTCATTCCTTGAGATGACGGTTGAGCCACAATTATCGGCACTCAAATAATGATTAAATAGATACAGAACTGCGCAGGAAAGCAGTTCAGATGCTGCGCGGCGCGAACTTCAGTGACGCCCACACAGTAACGCCGCGCTGGATTTCAGGGCGGCGTAAGGGACAAAGGTATTGTTTGCGGGGCGCAACGACCTCGGAGTGGCTCAACCCTGACGTGGGTTAAGCCCGGACAAATGGCGCATCTGCCGCATCCGCGCAG